>PKXK01000295.1 GCA_003132325.1 Acidobacteriaceae bacterium | reverse complement strand
TCGTGCGGATCCGTGCGGGGGGCGATCAGCGATGATCGTCCCTACCGCGACCTCGTTGACCCGGTTCTGAGTGTAAACGCCGTTAACAACAATTACTTCCGGATTGCCCGTGAATTTCAGGAAGGACGGGAACGCGATACAACGCTAGTATTTCTTGAGCCCTGCTCGCCGCATTCCGCGCTGCGCTTCCGCGGCCATCATGAAGGTGTCCCAGACAAACCCGGTCCGCAGATTCTCGGCCATCAACAAGATGATTCCAGTGTCGATTCCAATCACATCGGAGTCATACCAGTTCTTGAGGGGATTGAATGCGTTCACGAACCCGTACTTGCTCCAGGCCGACGGGTAGCGTTGTCGGATGGTCTTCAAAACACGCATTGTGGCCGCGGGCAGGAACGGCAGCGATCCGCCAGCCGCGCTCGGAACGACGGTGCCATCAATGGGTCCGGTGGCGGGAGGTCCGCCCCAAGCAACGTAGCCATCGTGCTCGGAGTCGGAAGCCGTAATCCCCCACAGGTCATCGCTGTAATCGGGGAACTGCTTCCCCAACTCAAGACAGAAACGCCGGTGGACTTCAGTGGCGGTGACAGAATTCTTGAAATAGTCGGCGTACTTATCGCGTCGGCCGCGAAAATCAAACCACGCCTGCGAATACTGGTGCACGAACAGCGGCGCAAAGGAACCGATATATCGCATGCCGTCATATTCAAACGTCAAACGCTTCCATGCGTTCCAGGTTTCCTGTCTTAGCGGATGAACCGCCGACCCCATGCCCAGCAGATACATCATCATCAGTTCGCTGTAGTCCTCCCACCGCGAGGAAAGAAATCCGGTTTCTGGTTTCCACCCGTGGGTTAGCAGGGACGTGTCCTCGGACAGCCAAGTCCAATCCGCGCGGTTGAAGATTAGATCCGCTAGTAATGCGATGGTGGGATCGCCGAAGTGCTCGCGGCAGGTAAGAATTCCGCACAACAGAATCGCCGTATCCACGGAAGACACTTCGGAGTCGAACATGCGTTCCCCCGTTTCGGGGTTGGCGAAGTGGTAGAAAAATCCGCGCTGGTTGGGCAGCCTCTTCCAAAGGAAGCGGAGAGTGGTAAGGACACGGTCCAGTGCATCGCCAGTGGAGATGAAACGGCGCTGGTCTCCAATACAGAGAGCCGTAAGGCCGAAGCCCGTCGCGGCAATGCTGGAGGCGCCTTCTCGGTTGGGATCGTGAACATTACAGCGGTCCTTGACCATCCCCGTTTCGGGATTGCTCTGTTCCCAGAAAAAAAGAAAACTCGCCGCCTCCAAGTCGTTCAGAAACTGATTGTCTTCGGGCGATAGGACAAGTGCCTCGGCAGCNNTGCAAAGGGCAGGCAAAGACTCGTCCCCAGAATCTGACGCAGTATCTGCCGGCGCGATAGCGGAGCGCGTTTGGCGCTAGTCATGCGTTGGCCTTTCCGTTGATCGTGAAAGCTTGGAAAAGGACCGAACACAATTGAATGTAATCATACGGACAGAGCATAAGGACAATTATTTCTGGGTTTACGACATCCGTAAAGGACGCCAGTGAAGGCTCCGCCGTTGCCGCACCAGCGGGAACGTTCCCGACCCAGCTATCATCATATAGACGATGTTGACGTTGATGATGTACAGATGACTCGTTCCCACAAAATCGAAGCTTGGATCGCTCTTCTTGTCGCCGTTGTTGTGCTCATCATCACCCTGGCGCTGATCCGCTGGCAAAGACAAAAAGCGATCTCTCTTCAGGGAGCCATCCTCGTACAGGATTCGGACCCAAGAAAACAGAGACCGATCGCAGGAGTTGCAATTTCCGCTGGCGATCTCGCTACGTCCGACGCCACGTCTGATTCCTCCGGATTCTTCGTTCTCAGGCTGCGCAAACCTATTCGGAAGGGGCACGCTATTGTCCTCGTCTTTCGCCACCCCCAGTACCACCCACTTTACTTGAACGATTTTGTGACCAGCAAGATTTACGTCGTCCATCTCGTTCCGCTGACCGGCAATACTGCTCCTGAGAATCAACCAGAAGTTAAGGTGGCCAACGTGAGGGTAAGGTATACGGACAAGGCCATGACCGAGCTGAATGTGGGGAGTGCAGTTAAAACCTTCGAGGTTGAGAACAAGGGCAACGTGCCTTGCAAAGGTCAGAGTCTCTGCTCACCCGACGGTAAATGGAAGGCAGCCGTCGGTTCGGCTACTTTGGATGCCGGCATGGGCAATGCATTTCGCAACGCCCGTGCCTCATGTATTGCTGGCCCTTGTCCCTTCACAAAGATTGAGGCCGAACGCCTCTCGCAGGGCGACCAGATCATCACGGCGTCGGCCCGGGACTGGTCCGAAACCGCCACTTTTCTATTAGAGGCTGAGGTCTTTCGTCCCGTGATGAGTCAAAAGGAACACTGGTCCTATCCCGTCATCTTTGGGGGGGGACTCTCGTTCACCCTGCCCTCCTCTGCCGAGAGTGTAAGCATGAAGGCGGACCTCGACGGACAGACCATCATTTTTCCGCTCGGACCCTCGCTTTTCTTAAGTTGGGCTACCTGCAATGCGGCGGTCAATCCCGACGAAGGGCGGATCTACCGCTGCACGCCCAAACCGGGATATCGCTTTCAGTAGCCATCGCACGGCAGCTATCGCTTCGACGATACGGCTTTTAGTCGCCTACCATGCCGGGTACTTCACAAACGATGGCGAGTTAGTGCGCAACACGTTTTGATGCAGTTGTTCATGGGCATTTCGAATGAGAGAGCGATTTTGCTCAGTATTGCCGCAGGAATGAGAGAATATATGGATGTCTCGTAAGGTGCAGTGTGCCGCCCAAGCTAGTGGTCTGCCTGCCCTGTCGATGTCATCCGGAATGCGCGTGGCCCGGGGCTAATCCGGGGCACGGTGTTGCCGGCTTTTTGTTTGAGATCTACGTCCGGAGACTCGTTGCGCAGAGAAGGTGATTTATGGCTATGGGAGTGAATCCGGGCCGTGTAGAGCCGATTACATTCCCGCTCGTCTCCACTCCTCCAGTATCAATCGGAACACACCGTCGATATTACTGGACCAAGTGGGCATTGGCGATTGGCGTGATCGTCACGCTGGCCGAGGTGCCAAGCATGTTGTCCGAGGACGCTTATTTCGCAGACTTCTCGAGGGGCCACCCAATGAACGATAGCAATAGTGATATTAACAATTTGCGGCAGCTTGCTCATATTCTGGCCGACGCGTACGAGAACGCGCTCATGCATGACTCGTCGAATGCAGACTTGGAGGCGAAGGACCTGGTTCTAGAGAGTGCGTCGATACGATTCTCGTCCCGCATGCTTTTCGAAATCACAAAAGGGTCTTGCCAGCCGGATGAGCATGCAGCCACAGGTGCCTTGGCTGACCGCACATGTGTTCTAGACGACGAATCTGTTGGTCTAAAGGGTTTGACCGACATGCTTTCCTATGCCGCCTCTCGACTTGAGAATCTGGGCAGGTCGGCGCTTCCCGTAGATGGCACAAACGGCCAGCGTGCTCTCGTCGTGGCTCGGATCGGATCGATGGAACATCTTTATCGAATAGTTTTCGCACTCTCGAGAATCTATCTCGATACGTCGCAGAGGGGCGTGTACTTGGAAGCGGCGCGCGAGCAGCTCAGATTGGCTCGCAAACACATGGAAATTGAACGCAGCCTTTGTGCATGCAGTGACCATGAGCACACAGCGCAGTTGCAGGAATTGTCCGAACTCGGGGACCAACTAAAGGACATGCGGGACGACGTTGCGCGGCCGAAGATGTAATTGAAAAAAACGTAACAAGGTGCCCTGGCGTATTGTCGCTAGGCGGGTGGGCCACTTTAAACGGAGAAGCATAACCCAGGTTTGTTCTTGACACGGACCGAGTTACTGGGGGTGCGCCCCTTCTCGCGCTTTTCGAGAAGGGGCCTGCCGAACCCGCCGCCTGCCCCACTCATCGCGTACTGTGCGCCGAGTGCGCCTTCCCCATCCGCGCCCCCCGCGCTCGACAAGCTTGTATCGTCCCGGGAGCCAGACCCTCCTCCCCTGCACTCTCCAAAATCGCCGCCTCCGACCGCTTTCTGCGCTCCCGTTCCTCCCAAAACCGCGTAATCGCTTGCAGCAGCGGATCAGGGGCATCGTCCATGAGAAAGGCTTCGATTTCGCCGGGCCGAATCAGGCCTTTCCTGTCGAAGTCCTTTCTCATCGCCATTCGTTCTTCGACACTCATGGCGGAATAGACCTCCTCCGCCGACGCCGGCGGAACAGTTGAGTCCTCCGCCTCCCCTCCTTCCGCTTCGTCCTGATCGTGTCCCTGGCCGGTGGCCGACCACGGAGTCATGCCCAGCGGCGTCTCCGTCGCCTTGTCCGGTTCCACCACCACCTGCGTCGGCTTGGCTTTTTCCGCCTGCATCATTTTCAGGTGGAGGGTGCCCCGTCCTTGTGTCTGCGTTCTTCGCAGACACAGGGCGGGGATTTTGATCTTGATGGGGCGGCGGGATGGCGGATGCACCTGCCTTTGATCTACTGTCCCACCAATGACGAGGTGTGCCCCGTCCTTCGCGCACTTTGCGAAGGGCGGGAACCACGAACGCATGGGCAACGGAGTTTGCCCGAGAAGGGTTGCATCGGCAACATTGCCACCCATCCTCACAAAGAACGCAAGGATGCCCGTTTGGGGTCAATGAGCGTTAACGCCTGTTAGCAACAGTTGAGGATTTAATTTCCGGTTTGCCCGTCACACGGGAGGAGTCGCCACCCAATATTCACATTCGAGTATAATCGGCTTGCATCGCTTCGCTCAACGAAGCGGCGAGGTGTGTGTGTCATGATGCGTGATTTTTGCCGTGTCTTTCTGCCAACATTGGTTTTTCTCTTCACGATCTTCCCGCTCGCACTTTTCTCGATGTTAGCGAGTGCCCAGTGGCCTGCGGATGTCGCCGCCCCCACGTTTAACGGAGTGCTGACTTATCACAATGACAATCAGCGGACCGGACGAAATCCGAGCGAGACGACGCTCACCCTCCAGAATGTGAACTCGACGATGTTTGGCAAGTTGTTTGTCATCCCCACCGATGGAAGGGTGGATGCGCAACCGTTGCACGTGCCGAACGTGAGCATTGCGGGGAATGGCAGTCACAATGTTTTGTTTGTAGCGAGCGAGCACGACACAGTGTATGGATTCGACGCGGATAATGGCTCGACGCTCTGGCAAGTCACAATGCTGAAGACCGGTGAAACTCCGTCAGACAATCGCGGCTGTGGCCAGGTGTCACCTGAAATTGGTGTGACTTCAACGCCGGTAATCGATTTGACGGCAGGGGCGCACGGGACCATCTATGTTGTCGCCATGAGTAAAGACGCAAGCGGCAACTACCATCAGAGGCTCCATGCGCTCGACATCACCAGCGGTTCCGAGCAGTTTGGCGGGCCGGTGAATATTGCTGCGAAGTATCCGGGTAGCGGCGATCACAGTCAGAATGGCTATGTGATCTTCGATCCGAAGCAATACAAGGAGCGGGCGGCGCTGCTGTTGCTCAACCACCTTGTTTATACGTCGTGGGCTTCGCATTGCGACTTCCGTCCGTATACGGGATGGATCATCAGTTACAACGGGAGCACGCTGGCGCGGCAGTCAGTTCTGAATATTACGCCAAATGGAATTGAAGGCTCGATCTGGGCGTCGGGAGGAGGACCTGCCGCGGATTCCGCGGGCAACATCTACCTTCTCGATGCGAATGGTACTTTCGACACCACGCTCGATGCCAATGGCCTTCCTGATCGTGGCGACTATGGTAATGCCTTCGTGAAGCTATCCACCCAGAACGGCCATCTGGCGATCGCTGACTACTTCAACATGTACAACACGGTGAGCGAGTCGAACCACGACGTGGACCTGGGATCGAGCAGCGCGCTGGTCGTGCCGAACATCTTGGATTCGAATGGCGTGGTGCATCATCTGACGGTGGGCGCGGGGAAGGACGCCAATATCTACCTTGTGAATCGGGATAACATGGGGAAGTTCAATCCCAATAACAACAGCCAGATTTATCAGGAACTGACAGGAGGACTCGCCGGGAAAGTGTTCTCGATGCCGGCGTTCTCGAACAACCGGATCTACTACGGCGCGGTCGGCGACAAGATCAAGGCGTTTGCATTCAACAGTAGTGCGCGGCTGAATACCACTCCGTCTTCGCAAACCAAGAACACTTTTCCTTTTCCGGGGGCTACGCCTAGCATCTCCGGGGCTTCATCGACCAACACGATTCTGTGGGCTGCGGAGAACACTTCGCCGGCAGTGTTGCATGCCTACAAGGCGAATAATTTGGCCGTGGAGTTGTACAACTCTAATCAGGCGGCAGGGGGTCGAGACCATTTTGGCAGTGGGAACAAGTTCATTACGCCCACGGTCGCAAATGGAAAAGTATATGTGGGCACAACCAAAGGGGTGGGCGTGTTTGGGCTGCTGCCTTAACACGGTGAAGCTGAATACTTCTCTGCCAGCCCTGGTATCCTCGGGTACCGGTGCGCCTTGCCGATGCTGACTTGCCGGTACTGAATCGCATGTCCAGGAAAAGGCTGAGGTGTTCAGTGGGAGTCGGCCCACCCGGGCAATAGCCCTGTAGCCTTGTGCAACGTATCGCGCCAGCCCGCGAGCTCGCCCCGCAGGAACTCGGTCTCGTGCCCTGCGGGATCTTTCTCATACTCGGCATGGAAGGTCTTCAGAAGAAATTCGCCCT
>PKXK01000156.1 GCA_003132325.1 Acidobacteriaceae bacterium | reverse complement strand
CACAGAAGAGTTGACACACCTAGGGCGCATCAGGCGGAATGACGCTCCTTGAATTTGTCGATCTTCCCGGTGGCTTTTTCCTTGGCGTTTTGCACCGACTGACTGATCTTGTTCCGCCTCTCGTGTGCCTTGTCGGTTGCAGCGTTCTTGTGCGACTGTTGCACCTCTTTGGCAGCGTCTTTAGCGTTGCCCCAAGTCTCCTTTGCCGCACCTTTGGCTTGATCCACAACTCCCTGATTGGCTAGTTTTTCGTTGCCGACAGTTTCTCCAACCCTTTGCTTTACCTTTCCCACCGCCTGCTCAACCTTGCCAGAAACCTGATCCTTATTCACTGTCTTCTCCTTGTCGCCGCAAAATGCGGCATTCTTTTGCGCGTGAAATATGAAACCAATCTTAGTGAGTACTTGGCACAGACGGGCCTTTAAGGTAGCGGACAAAATCCAGTCGTCGAGCCGACCTGCGGCCTGGCCCTGTCCTGCATCTCTGCATCATGACCCAGGGAAGAGTTAAGCCTCGAACGCGTCCGCTCTGGGCCATCTTGGCTAAGCCTTACCGTTTGTGGAGGCTTTCCTGCCAAACTTCTCTTCCGTAGACCGTTCATCAACCGCTCGTCTTCCGCGATCAGTTCTGGGCTTCTTTGTCTTCCACCACTTTGAATTTCAAGTAACCTTTGCATCAAATCGACGAGGTTTTCCACGACTTCCTCCAAGGCTGGGAAGACTGGTTGGCAGAAATGATAGGGGGCAGCCAAGGCAGAAAGCTGGTCAAAAGTGCACAGTTTTCAGTATTCCTTGAAGCATTACTTGTGGCGTGCAGGTGCGTTAAGGAAACTCACCAGATCGCCGACGTCGGTGGCCTTCAGGGTCGGCCANNAACGAAATCGTGGTGAAAGCTTCTGTGCCCGATCTAAGCCCGGGACCAATCTGTGTCCCTTCCGCCATACGCCCGTGGCAAGCTGCGCAGCCGCGCTCAGAAAAGACGCGCTCGCCGACGAGGGGAGATCCGGTTGGCTCGAAGTACCGCAGGCTTGCAAGGAACGTCCGCAAGTCGGCCATGTCATTGCCCTGGAGAACCGGAGGAGAAATCCCATTTTCACGGGCCTGTCGGAGCATTTCCGGTGCATGGTTCCACAGAACACTAGCAAACTGCCCCGTCGTGAGGGGAAGATCACGCTCAGGCCCCAGTTCCCTCCCCAGTTCGGGACCCACGCTGCCACCCCCGCGTACGGAATGGCACGGCATGCATCTGCTCTGGAATACGCCCCACCCAAGTTCTGCATCGCCAGATACTTCGCGTGTGTTTTTCGATGGCTGGGGAGTGCTGAGACTCACGTAGGCGATTAGATCAGTCATCTCGTTACCAGTGAACTGGGGCCACTGTCCTAGGGCGCTGGTAATAGGCCCAACCATTGATCCAGCGTGGTTAAACATGGTGAGTGTCCAGGCGTTCGAATTGGAACCGGTAGCGATTTTGGATAGTTCGGGCGCGGCCTGGCCGCCCGTCCCTCCCACAGAATGGCAGCGAACGCAACCCTTCTCGTTGAATACCCGCTGGCCAGCGTTAGGGTCCCCGGGGCGGTCGATGCTGCTTGCCTGGTACAAGAACGCAAAAATGTCCGCCATTTCTTGCGAGTTCAACTGGGGATAAGGGTCGTTTTTTTGGCGGATCTGCCGCCACATGCCGGGTCCATGGTTCCACAACACTGCGGCAATCCACCCCATTGCGGGAGTCCCCGGGTGCCTTCCGGAAAGATCCGGGGCAACACGTCCGCCGACTCCATTAATGGAATGGCAAATGCTGCATTGCTTGTCACCAAAAAACAGTGCGGCGCCTTTCTGCGGTTCACCGATAATGTAAGGTGCCCGGCGCATAGCTGACTGTCGGCGCACCTGTATGAACACAGCCACGATTAGGGCTACGGCAATCAGTGCTGCAGGAATCCAGATGAGAAGATGCTTGCGTCCGTTCAGCGTCGTCATACACAACACTCCTCTCTCTACGTCCGGCCGGTGAGATTGAACGCGTTGCCTTCCGCCCGGCCCACCGGTTGGTCGAGGACTGATGAATCGCAGGGCGCAAAACCTCGGTCGGTTCCAAGTTCCTGATCTAGAACCCCAGCCCCACGTGTATGACGGCGAATCAATACTTTGCGATAGGGCGAGCTGGGTCTAACTCTCTATCTTCTTGATGTACAGCCAAAGCCCGGCCATCACTATCCCGACCGCGATGAGCGATATTCCTAGCCCGACACGACGACGGTTGCGCTCAACCATGGCTTCGTTACCAGCTTGCAGGTCTTTGGCGGCGACTTTCAGACCGGCTTGAATATCCTGATCCACCAAGTCTTTCCGGAAGCTGTGAATCGTAACGCGAGCCTTGGTCAGCGAATCTCGTGCCTGATCCTGTCCCAGCCTAGCCTCGCTCACCTCCATGCCAAAAGACTCGGCGACACCGAGAATCTGGTCTGCGCTCTTGATGGCCCCGTCCAATTGACTCAGGCTGTCCTGTAACCTTGCCCTGTCCTGATCGCATCTGTCACCCGGCGCATGACACCGCATGCAAACGCCGTCCGGACCAGTTCCCAGCTTCGCGTCCGTTGGATGGCCGATGCCATGATTGCTGTGACAGACGACGCATCCTGGAAGAGAGGCTGATTCGAACGCTGTTTTGTGCGTGCTTTTTTCGTACATCTGGGCTTGGAACGTGTGACAGTTCGAGCACACATTCTCAACTCGGTCGACTCCCGGGGGCGCTGCGCCATGGTTTCCATGACACGTTGGGCAGGTTGGCGCACTCAGATCGCCGCGCACCGCCAGCGCCTCGTGGTGCACGCTCGTGCTGTATTTTGCGAACTGATCCGTAGGGATGGAATACCCCTTCATGTAATCCGCGTCCGCATGGCAGCGAGCGCAGGTGTTCGCTACGTTGACCGGGTTGACGGTGGAACGGGGATCGCTGGGCGCGCGTATGTCGTGGACGCTATGACAATCCGTGCAAACTGCTACGTTCCTATCCCCAGCCGCGAGGCGCTTGCCGTGCACACTGGTGGGATACTGGCTTAACTGGTCTGTGCGCAGGCTGGGGTTGAACTGCCGAATGTAAGCGGGATCTGAGTGACAACTTCCGCACAACTGCGGAACCTGCTTGTGATCGATCTTGCCCTTCCAACCGGCCTTTCGGCTCATGGCTTTGTCTGGATCATCGCTGCTCGGGTCGCCGCCGTGGCAGCTGGCACAAGTCAACCCCTTTTGTGAGTGTATGTCCTGGCTAAACTTCTCCTGGCTCACGCCGAGGGGATCAGGCAAAGCAGAGTGACAATCCAGGCAGGTGTTCTTGGTTTGCCCATAACTCAAACACGCCGCGAGCACGACAAAGCCGACCAGCCCGAAATAGCAGGCGGCGCTGAACCGTCGGAGCTTATTTCGCAAGATAGCCATAAACACTCATACCTGCCATATACGCAAGAGCAAAGGCTGCAAACCCAGTGATCCACCTTTTCGTGTGCGAGGGCTGGTCACTCTCAAAGAAAGGCAGCAGAATCCACAACAATCCGACCAGGCCAAACGCAAGCACACCCAGAACGTCTCCGTCGATGAACCACACTTTGGAAGGGATGAGCTTGAGCGTCTGAAACATGAAGAGGAAGTACCACTCCGGCTTAATGCCCGCGGGCGCCGCCACAAAAGGATCTGCCTTGACACCGAGGTTCCACGGAAAGACAGCCGCCAATGCGCCCAACACTGCCAGGGCCACGTACCATGCCATCATCTCCCGCAGCATGAAGTTGGGAAAGAATTTCATTTCCCGCCTGGCAGACGGATTCTCGGTCCACTGCACTTCCAGTTTGGGGGGGACGCTCATACCGAGACGCTGGACCAGCAACACGTGCAGCAGGATCAGCACGGTCGTCAATAGGGGCAGAACGGCAACGTGGAATCCAAAGAACCGGGTCAGTGTGGCTCCGGTTACTTCTTCACCGCCGCGGAGAAGAATCATCATGGGCTTGCCAACCAAAGGAACCTGCCCCGTAATTTCAGTGCCGACTTTGGTGGCGAAGAAAGCCAAAGTATTCCACGGCAGCAGATAGCCGCTGAAACCGAACCCCATGACCAGAAACAGCAGGATCACTCCGCTGACCCATGTGAGTTCACGCGGTTTGCGGTAGGCCTTCAGGAACAGCACGCTGAACATGTGCGCAAACGCGGTAAAAATCATTAAGTTCGCTGACCAGGAGTGGATCGACCGAATCAGCCAGCCAAATTGCACCTGGGTCATGATGTACTGCACGCTCTCGAAGGCTTCACTCGCTCCGGGCCGGTAGTACAACAGCAGCAGGATTCCGGTCGCCACCTGGATGCCGAACAGGAACAGAGTGATTCCCCCAAGGAAGTACCAATAGGAAAGGCGGTGGAGAGGAACAGTTTTCTTCCGCAACGGGGCGACCAAGTCATCCCAGCCGAACCGCTGGTCCAGCCAACCACGCACGCTGCGTAAAAAACTCATCTCAAGACTCCCGCCGCCGCCTCACGAATATCTCGTTCCCTCGCACCTGCACCTCAAAGGCTTCCAGAGGGCGCGGCGGAGGCCCCGAAATATTTCGGCCGTTGAGGTCATACCTGCCGTTGTGGCAGGCGCACCAGACCTGACGCAGATCGTCGCGGTACTGCACTGTGCAAGAGAGATGCGTGCAGGTCGCCGACATGGCGCGGTACTCTCCGCTGGAGGTGCGGACGAGCAGGCCAGGGCGATTGCCAAAGCGGAAGACCTTTCCACTGTTCGCTTTCAACTCGCCGACACGCCCCGCTACCACCGCGTCGCTGCCCATGTCGGTGGCTTTCGGTGGCGCGAGATAACGCAAGACGGGATACAGAAACGCAACTGCAGTCGCCAGAAATCCGCCACCAAGTAGGACTTCAACAAATCGTCTGCGCGCTAGAGGCGGCGACTGCGGATCGCCCGCGTCGATGATCCCTGGGCTGTCTGTTGGCATGCGTTTCTCCTGCGGAACCGAATCCTGCCTCCGCGCCTCGAACCTACTTCTGCTTCCCAATTTCGCGGAGGTACCCGACGAGCTGGTCAATCTGCTCTCCCGTCAGCTTGCCCGCAAAGGCCGGCATCTTGCCCTTGCCCTTTGTGATCGCCGTTTTGAGATCCGTGTCTGATTGCTTCTGGACGTCGGCGGAATGAAAGTCGCGAATTTTGAGGTTCTTTCCCATGGTTGTTTGCGCGGAGCCGTCAGGTCCATGACACATGGCGCATTTGCTGGCGAAAAGGTCTTTTGCAGTGGGAGCATTCTGCGCTACCGCGACGGCAGCCAAGGCAATCATCAGAAGCACGGACCATGCAATTCTGTTTTTCATTCTGTCTCCTTTGATTTTTCAAAACATTTTCCGGGACAGTTTTGGTGTGGATCAATGGATCCGATGCATCACCAAAACTCTATCCGGTGGCCTTTCTAAGGACCGGGTGCCGCGTGGTTCGGGTTCACTTCTCGCGATTCCTGCCTGAGATCTTGCGCGCCTTTCTGAATCATTAACCCGCGACGATAACGCGCGCGAAGTCTATCACCGAGTGCCCACACCCCAGTGTGACAAATGTCCCAGATCAATGTGAGAGAGATCACAACGAATCGTGCAATCAGATGCTCTGAGCGAAACAACCCGATGGCGGCTTTGACATGTCCGCAAGTTCGGCGGTTACAGTTTGCTGCGGTGACGGAGAAAGTGGGACGCGGAGCGAGAGATTTTTCCGCGCCAGGCGGTTTATTCCCTTTCTATTCGCCAACAATATTTTTCTGTGAAGCGAAGTTTGCGGACCAAAATCGCAAAAAACGAAAATTAAGTTATTGATTTGCAATGAGTTGCGAATCTAGAAAGTGAATGCACGGGTTGTCAAGTCCCCTTGTGGTTAATAGTATTGCGGTGGGAATATAACTCATCAGTTACTACCGCCGGGTGCCCCATCCTAGCGCGTTCTTTGCGCTAGGGTGGGGATTTTTGTTGGAACCAGCAAGAACCACATAGGGACAGCCGCCTCGGCTGTCCAAGCCCCGCTCGTAAGAGCGGGGCTTTCTCGTGTAAGTCATTGGGCTCTATCTGAATCCTCGGCGAGCGCTTTCGGCTCTTCGCCGGCTGCCCTACCCTTCGTTTTTTGAAGGGGTGGGATTCCACAGCCATGTCCCCTTTGGATTTTCCTCGACCCCATTCGAAATCCAAGCGGCTGCCCCATCCTTTGCGCAAGAGCCTGCCCTGAGCGGAGCCGAAGGGGTGGGGATTTTGACTTTCGCCGTCATCCCTCCACTCCCCAACCCAGCCAGCACCAAACTGCTCTATGTATCTTTAGCGGAGACTGGTAGATAATGATCCCGACCGAAGGGGGTCATGGGGAAACCCATAGCCCTTTTTCGTTTTGGGACGGTGCCGCAGAGACTTGTATCAGGGCACGGCTTCCGTCGTGCCGCCCAGAGCCAATAAACACGCGGGCTTTAGCCCCTGAGGGACGCAGGTACCGACAAACGATCTCTGAGCGACAACAAGGCATTTTCGCGTCTGCAAGGTAAACGGATTTCGGAGACTTCGAACCGGTCGGACACGAGGCAACGGTGTTAGGAAAGCGACGCCGTCGCACATCTGAAATATCAAGATGCCCTCTCATTGATCTCGCGTAAAAGGCCCCCGAACATCAGATCAACATCTCGAAGCGCCTTTGAGTCATCAAGCCAACCTCTGTCTGAATCATCCGGTTCAGGGTCGGACGGACCTTCACTTTCAATCTCGTCCGCTTCTTGGAAAAGTGGGTCAGCCCATTCGCTAACGTCTACTTCGAGCTGCTTTCCGACAGTTGTGATCTCTTCAGCGATGCCGCGAAGGAGATTGGGATCCCTTTCCGACACGTCCGTATAGCTCTTACTGAAGTGCCTGAACTCCTGCCTGATCCTATCCAGTTCGTCGGACTCGATGGCGCCGGGGAACTTTTCCACAAACCTCGCAACGTTGCTAAAATCCTCAAACTCATCGAGTCTCCGAGTGAGAAATTGTTTGGCAGCCGTGAACACCGACTTCGAAGCCTTAGTTCTTCGGTCGAGCGCGGGTAAGAGATCTACGAGACCTTCTTTTTGAGCCTTCCCGGCCTCGATGCGCTCACTCAAGGTAGTGACGAGCCGACTCATGAGTGCTTGGGCTGCAGGTGTTGCGAGACAGTCCTCTACCTCCACGGCAAATAACATTCGTTCCTCGAACGACAAATTACGATGACGCACGCCAATGATGCGGCCACTGCCGTCGCCGAGTCGGTAAACCCCGCAACTCGGGGCGAGGAACTTTGTGGATAGTGCTTCCACAAAACGATCGCTGTCCTTCTCCACTCCGCTGAACCTCGTTTCGCGCAGTCCACCCCACAACTGCTTGAGCTGTTCAAAAAAAGCGGCACTCTGCACTAGGTCTGCAACATCATGCGGCGATTCCGCTAGATAGCTATCAAGATAGTCGTTGATAGACGGGTTGTGAAATTCGATTACCGGGTCCTCACCAACCAGGTTCGTTTTAACAAAGTTGCCATCCAATTCCTTAAGAGCATGCTCGTAGTCTCTACTGGAAGTGGCGAACCCAATTTTCTTACGGCGATGCTGGTAGAAACTATCGAAGGCGACCCTTAGATCGCTGAGGAGGAGCGTGTTCGGCACTGAGGCCAAGGCCAGGAGAATGTGCTGGGCAGCTTCGCTAAGATCGTTCCGAAACGCATGGTCCCAAATTCGTGCCGGATTCGCGAGGCTGCGAAGAAACTCGTCGAAATACTTAGCCGGGTCGATATGGCTCACCTTGCGGTACTGCGTCATGTGCTCAACGATTCGAGGATTGTAGTTTGAGTGAGCGAGAAGAGTTGAGTACCGCCGACCCTCCAGCAGTGCCCTCTTATATGCGTCAGGCAAATCGGAGAAGAAGATGTGGTTGTACAAGATTCGGGCACGGATCGGGCGGGTGTAGTCAGCAAGATCGACGATGCATGGCTTTAGCTCAACAGCTGGCTGGGCCAGAGATTCGTATCGAATTCTGGCGGTATTGAGAATGTATTCACGTGTTGTCAAGAGAAAACGCCACTTGTTATTTGCTGCCACCTGCTGCAAGAACTCCATGAGCCGTTTGTCTTCATTCTTTTCTAGCTTGTCGAGTTTCGCCGTTCCTAGGAAGTCGTCGTAATAGAAAATCTGGCGTCGGCGCGGGTCCTTGACTTCTTTGATTTCCGACAAGTCGTTAGCAATCCGTATAGCCTGAAAACCCTGACGATCCGCATAGTCAATCAGCAGGATTTCTGCGAGAGTCGTCTTACCAATGCCCGGGATGCCCACGATGATGCAGTAATGGTGCTTGTTTAGTATTTGCTGCGCACGCGAGAGGCTTGGATTAGGCACGTACCGGCGGGTTTGCTCACGTATCCGTTGGAGGGTTAGCTCCGAGTCTCCCCAGATGCCGCGGTCCAGAAATCTCCTTAGCATCGCTTCGCTGGTCAACCACAGCTTTACGTGATCTTGTTCAACCGAGTTGTGCCGCGTAAGAAGATTGTTTAGGTCCTCCCTTCCGAAAATGTCGCCCGCAGCGGCACAATACGGCGTGAATAGTTTGAGGATGGCGTCCTTGCGATGCCGAGTCAAAGGGGTTGACAGAGCTAAGATGTACCGCGTCGGTTTCAGGCGATGTACCTTCGGAACCTCGTCACGCTTTAACGTTCGGTAGAGGGTGTCGTAGTCCTTGTAGTGCTTACACTGGACCACGATGTCCCCTTTCTTGTCTCGAAACCGAAAATCGACACCGCCATCTGGTCCTGGTGCAAAGCTCTCAAGTCGGACGCCCAACTCCGCTTGGATAAGGTCGCGCGCCAAGAGTTCAAAATCATAGCTCGACAAGGATTGGAAGTCGTAATTAGGCATCGTGGGCCGCTGACTCAGTGTCCCGAGGAAAGTATATCTTGCGGAGGAAGCTCCGGGACAGACGGGACGTTTCCTCTTTCATCGCAACCATACGTGGTCGAAATCCATTGACTTAAGACCCGTCGTGCGCCGGGGGGCCGCAGGTCTCGCGCTTTTCGAGACCTGGGCTTCCGCACCGTGTTAGTTGATGAAATCCCTGACGTACGCAGAGAATTCCCTTGGGCATCCCTGACCTGCGAGAAGTTCGTAGGGGTAGGGGTCCTTCGACTCCGCCGGGACTTCACTTCGTGAAGCCCGACTCCGCTCAGGATGACATGTTTTGTGGGTTTTGTGGAACGGAGGCAAAATCCCTAGCGGCACGCGTCCGTGAAATCCCACCCTAACGTTGCAAGAAACGCGACGTTAGGATGGAGCACCCGGCAGGATAGCTTTCCATTGTGTTCTTCGCGTGCTAGAATTCGCGCCGTGTGCTACGAACTCTTCTACTTTTCTCCGTTGCTTCCGATCATCACAAGAGGGGCGGTGATACTCCGGTTTTACAAACAGATGGGGCAGATTCCTGAAGAGCCAGAACAAGACAGGGAAGGAAACCGGGCTCTAATACTCGCCTTTGCTGGATTTAGCTTTACCGGTGTTATCGCGCTGATTGTACTGGAGCCCTCCATCAAACAAACCGTAAAGTGGGCCGTGTACTTCTTGCTGGTTAGTTTTCTTTCTTATTTGTGGGCTCTGAATCTGCAAGGTTACAAAGCCTCCCGCTGGCAAGACGAGATAGCGGCCGGCCTAGCCGATGCTGGATCACTTTGCCTTATTCTCGCACTCGTCAGTCTCTTGGCCCACAGCGCCTTTCCAAGCGTCTTTGTTTACTCAACCTCAGTACTTGCTCTAACGGTGTGGATTGTTGATCACCTCATCCGACTGCGTATCGATAGTCGGTATTATCGTACAAGAGAAACGCATCCCAAAATTTAGGAGAGCTCGAATGGCCGTAAAGAAAAAAGCGAAGAAAAAATCATTGAAAAAGAAGGGCGGCGGGGTTGCCTATCGAAAAGCGCATGCGGCGACTTACATAATGTGCCGCGAACACAAGATTCGATACCCCATGGGTGCCAAATGCCCGATGTGCGTCTAAGGCGGTGCGCGAATTAGGCGGGTGGGCCACTTCTTCCGCGCGGGTATAACGCGAGTTGCCCTCAAACGTTGACACGGGGAAAATCCGGGGGTGCCCCAGAGCCTGCCCTGAGACTGTCGAAGGGTCTCGCGCTTTTCAAGACCTGGGCTTCTACACTGCCGCTCTGGCGAGCTCCACTACCTGTCCAAACGCAACGGCGGCGACCGCTGCGCGCTCGCAATGATTCCGGCCTCCTGTCTGTTTGCTGTCAAGGGCCTCAAGAAGCGACTGGCAGGGGAGGGTCGCATCACCTACTACGCTTTTCAAGCCAAGTGACTACTCTCCTCACATTTGCCCACAGTGTGCTCTCATTTCTGCAAATTTGTCTGTGTCGTCACTCACGTCGGGAAATCTGCTTCTTCCTCGTCCGCAGCACATGCCATGCCGTCGCAACCGCTCCCGCAAACCACGCGCCACCCGTGCGAGGATTCTGCCGCACAGTCACCGAAGGCGGAGTATGATCGGGGCCTATGGCGACACCGCCTGCTTTCCGCGCTGCGATTCGCAAACGCGGGAACCCTAATTGGGGCCGTCCCATTCCGGCCGGTCCCGCTCTCCCTACTGAATTCGAACTACGGATCAGGCAACTGCAGCTCACGGCAGAGATGTATACCTCCTCGTGTGACCTCCGCGCCTGGTGTGAACAAAACAGGAATCGGCTCTATGTCCCAGAATGGTTACTTGAAGAGTGGGGCATCACCGTAGATCTGAACTTCGGCGCCGTTGCACGACCCAACCACGCAAACAATTCGTGACCTGGTCCACGATTGAACCTGACCGACCCGGGGTCTAGAATTCATCTAAGGGAAACTCGGGGACAGACGGGACGTTTCCTTTTTCATCACAACGATCCGTGATCGAAATCATTGACTTAAGACCCGTCGTGCGTGACGATAGAGATCTGATTGGGGCAGTTTCGAGGTGCGTCCGTCAACCAAGACGGCCCTCGAAGCTGCCCCAAACCCATTTTCAGCGCTCTTTGACAACCTAAGTCCTTATTCCAGAATATTTTACCTATAAGTCCTTTAAACTCAAAGATCTGGCTGGAATTTCTCCCTAACCCTATGATTCCAAAAGACCGGGGGGGAGGGGGGTGGTAGTAAACACGGGTTAATACCTTCGGAGTAAACAGACAGGGATTTGAGACAGCCCAGTACCGATGCGTTTCGGACTTGACCGAGAACTGAGAGCCGAGAACTGAGAACCGAGTTTACCGAGTCAGTTTTGCGGCGGCAGCTTCGTCCAGCATCCACAGCAGTTTTCCGTCGGAGGGCTGCACTCTCTGCGAGGGAAGCGGAGGCGTGTTCTTCCCCTCGAGCACCTGATGCAGCATGTCGGCTTTGTCCCCGCCGCTGACCATGAACATCACTTCGGCAGCGCGATTGAGCACGGGAAAAGTGAAGGTGATGCGGTGGGTGTTGAACTTCGCGACCCAGTTGGCAACCACCAGTCGAGACCGCTCGTCGAGCGCCGGAGAATCGGGAAACAGCGATGCGGTGTGGCCATCGGGACCCATGCCCAGCAGAATCAGATCAAAGCGCGGAAATTCTCCGGACTCGATCTCGAAAAATCGGCGGAGCTGGCCTTCATAGTCGGACGCAGCCGCTGCGGCATCGGGATTTTCGGCCGCCACGCGAAAGACGTTCTCGCCAGGAATCGCAATCTTCGCCAGCAACGACTCCTGCACCATCCGGTAATTGCTGTCAGGATCGGTGGGCGGAACGTGACGCTCGTCGCCGAAAAATAGAAAGACGCGATTCCAGACGAAGTCGCCGTAATTCGAAGCCAGCAGGGAATAGAGAGCCTTCGGAGTCGAGCCTCCGGAAAGCGCAACCGTGAATCGTCCCTGGGCGCCGATGGCGCCGCGAGCCAAGCCGACGAATTCTTCAGCGGCAGCGTGAAAAAGATCGGCCGCAGTGGCCAGCACTTCGATGGATCGAGTGGAAGGCATCGGGAATTTGTAATTGGTAATTTGTAATTGGCAATTGTACAGACTTAACAAAATTACCAATTACAAATTACCAATTACAAATTTCTTCTTACTTTTCAAAGTTTCTCCATCGCCGCCCATCGCGTTCCATGAGCTCGTCGGACTCTTTCGGGCCCCAAGCTCCAGCCGGATAATTGGGGAAATTGCGCGGAGGCAGCGCCTTCCACACATCGAGCACGGGATTGACAATGCTCCAACCAGCCTCGACCATGTCGGCGCGCTGAAACAGCGTAGCGTCGCCGATCATGCAGTCATGCAGCAGGCGTTCATAACCAGTCGAAGGAGTAACTCCGAAATAGTCGGCATACGCGAAGTCCATATTGACTTCGCCCAGTTGCATCGCAGGCCCAGGAGTCTTGGCGGCAAAACGCAACGAGATGCCTTCTTCCGGCTGGATGTGCAGCACCAGTTGGTTAGGCATCATGGTTTCGATCTGGGTTTCGCGGAACAGCATGAAAGGCGCGCGCCGGAACTGAATCACGACGTGCGTATTGCGTCCAGGCAGCCGTTTGCCGGTACGAAGATAAAAGGGAACTCCCGCCCAGCGCCAGTTGTCGATCAACAGCCGCATGGCGACAAAGGTTTCGGTGCGCGAGTCCGGAGGCACGCCATCCTCGGAGCGGTACGCAGGCACGCGCTGGCCGTCCATCACGCCGTCTCCATATTGCCCGCGGATGGTTTTGCTGAGCACGTCTTCATTGCTGAAGGGCTGGATGGCGTGCAGGATTTTAGCCTGCTCGTCGCGCACCGCGTTCGCCTCGAATGAAATCGGAGGCTCCATCGCGGTCAAAGTGATGAGCTGCATGATGTGGTTGGGAACCATGTCGCGGAGGGAACCCGCTCCATCAAAGTAGCCGCCTCGTTTCTCGACGCCGACGGTTTCGGCGACCGAAATCTGCACGTGATCGATGTAGCGGCGATTCCAGATCGGCTCGAAAATTCCGTTCGCGAAACGGAGCGCCAAAATGTTCTGGACCGTTTCTTTGCCCAGGTAGTGATCGATGCGGTAGATCTGGCACTCCGCAGCGACTTTCAGAAGTTGCTGATTCAAAGCCTTGGCGGATTCCAGATCGTGGCCGAAAGGCTTTTCGACAATCACGCGCCGCCAATGGCCGTTCTCTTCGTTCATCAGGCCGACCTTCGAGATCCGCTCCACAATATCGCCGAAGAAGTTGGGCGCGGTGGCGAGATAGAAGAAATAGTTGCCGTGGGAGTTATGCTCCTGGTCAACCTTGGCCAGCGTTTCTTTCAGCTTGTCGTAGGTCGTGGGATTGTCGAAATCTCCACTGACGTAATTGATGCGGCGGACAAACCCTTCCCACAAATCGTTATCAATGGCTCCAGTGGCGAACTGTTTAAAGTCTTCGGTGAGCTTCTTCCGCGCATCGTCGTCGCTCATGGGACTGCGGCCCACGCCGATCACCGCGAACTCGCTGGACAACAATTGCTGGCTGGCGAGGTTGTAGAGAGCGGGAATCAGCTTGCGGCGCGTCAGGTCGCCGGTAAAGCCGAAAATCACCATGACACACGGATCTCCCGTGCGTCCTTTTCGCTGTTTGGTTGGTGCTGGCCGAGCATCTGTTAGAGCCATCGTCTCCTCGTTCGCTGGCTTCGAGCTTCGAGCTGCGAGCTGCAAGCAATCATGCAAACGGTTGCTCGTGGCTCGAGGCTCGTGGCTCGCAGCTGTACTATTCCTTCTGCGCCGCTGCTTTCGGTTCCACGTGCCCGCCGAACTTCTGCCGCATGGCGGAAAGCATCTTCTCCGCGAAGGTGTGCTCCTGCCGCGAGCGGAAGCGCGTGTACAGCGCAGCGGTCAACACTTCGGCCGGAACCGCCTCCTCGATCGCCGCCTGAATTGTCCAACGCCCCTCGCCGGAATCCTGCACGAAGCCGCTGTACTCGGCAAGCGTGGGATTCTCGGCGAGCGCCATCGCCGTCAAGTCCAGCAGCCATGAACTCACCACGCTGCCGCGCCGCCAGACCTCGGCAATATCCGGCAAGTTGAGATCGTAGCGGATATCTTCGGGCAGATCTTTGCTGGTCGCGTTCTTGAAAATGTCGAAGCCTTCCGCGTAGGCCTGCATCATGCCGTATTCGATGCCATTGTGGACCATCTTGACGAAATGTCCGGAGCCGGACGGGCCGCAATGGATGTAGCCATCTTCTGCAGTAGAAGCGGCAGTGCCAGCCATTTTCTCGCGTCCCGGAGTACGCGGGATGTCGCCGCGTCCTGGCGCCAGCGTCTTGAAGATCGGATCGAGGCGCTGGACGGCTTCTTTCGGACCACCGATCATCATGCAATATCCGCGCTCCAGTCCCCAGACGCCGCCGCTCGTGCCCACGTCCACGTAGTGCACGCCCTTGGCGGCGCAAATTCTGGCGCGGCGAACGTCATCTTTGAAATACGAATTGCCGCCGTCGATGATAGTGTCGCCCGCCTGCATGCATCCGACGAGAGCCTGCACCGTCTTTTCCGTGGGATCGCCTGCTGGGACCATGATCCAGACCGCGCGCGGAGCGGTCAGCTTGCCAACCAAGTCGTCAAGCGAAGAAGAGGCCCCCGCCCCTTCGCCGGCGATACTCTTTACGGCATCGGCGCTCAGATCGGACACCACCATCGTGTGACCGCCGCGCATCAGGCGCCGCGTCATGTTGGCGCCCATGCGCCCCAGACCTACCATTCCCAGTTGCATTCTTGCTCCTTCAGTTTCGGGTCGGACGGGCCAGAGGCCCGTCCCCACACGACCCTCGTTGGCTTCGGGAAGATATTTTACAAAAGCTATTACAAAACCTGCTTTACCAGTTCCGCGAGTTTGCCGAGTCCCGCTTTCACGTCGCTGCCAAGATGCACGCGCAGCGCGCGGCGGTTGCGGTCGGCTAGAACCTGAAAGTCTCCACGAGCCTGCGCCGCTTTGACCACTCCGAAAGTGTACTTCTGTCCGGGAACCGGCAGATCCTGAGCATCGTCGCACGTGACTTGCAGGAACACGCCGCTGTTGGGGCCTCCTTTATAAGCTTGACCCGTGGAGTGCAAGAAGCGGGGACCAAAGCCGAGGCACGTCGCCACGCGTTTGCGGTCGCGCACGGCCATACGCAAATCTTGCAGCAGAGATTCTTGCTCGGCATTCATTTCGACATACCCGAGCACTGCAAAGTAGTCGCCAACGCCAAGACGCGCCAGATGCGCGCGCAGATAATTCTTGAGCGAACGGTCGGAACCGATGCTTTGCGCGAGCGCGGCGGCGTTCTTGTCGTCGGTGAAGAGCTTGAAACCCGCCTCTTCGAGGATCGGCTTTTCCGGAGGAAGCGAGCCCGTGTTTTCATACGCGGAGGTCAGCTGTTTCGTTACGATCTTGCTGGCTTCGACGTCGGGCTGATTGAAGGCGTTGATGCCGAGGATCGAGCCCGCGACCGCGGTTGCGATTTCCCAGCGAAAGAATTCCTGCCCAAGGTTGTAGATGTCGGCGACGGCGATGCGCACTACAGGGTACCCGGCGTTTTCGAGCGCGGCGACCCCTGCATCCTGCGCCGCGTCGGGCGTGGTTTCCAGGCGAACGTAGGCAAAGATGCGGTCATTTCCGTAAACGTCAGGCGCGCCGATCTCTTCGCGATCGACGGGGATGATGCCCTTGCCTAGCTTGCCCGTGGATTCGGCGATTAACTGCTCGAGCCACGCACCGAGATCGGAAATCCCAGGCGAGGCGATGAGCGTAATTTTGTCGCGTCCAAGTTTTGCGGCTGTGCCCAAGATCAGGCCGAGCATCACTCCCGGATTCTGTTCCACGGGAACCGGCGGCTTGCAGGCCTCGACCATCTCTTTCGTGCGCTCGATGAACTTGCCCGTGTCGAGGCCCATGGCCGCGGCGGGAACCATGCCGAAGTTCGAGAGCGCGGAATAGCGTCCGCCGATGGATGGCAGTCCATAAAAGATGTGGCGGAAGCGGTCGCGCTCGGCGACCAACTGCATCTTCGAGCCGGGATCTGTGATCGCGATAAAGCGGCTGCCCGCCTGGTCTTTATCTTTATCCGTGCCCACGGTCTGTTGCACGCGCTCGAAGAAATACTGCTTGTAGATGTTCGGTTCAAGCGTGCTGCCGGATTTGCTGGAGACGATGAAGAGCGTCTTGGCGAGATCAATCTTCTTCTCGATGCTCTTGATTTGCGCCGGATCGGTCGAGTCGAGTATGTGCAGGCGCGGGAAGCCTGAGGTTTGCGGGAAGGTCAGCGCCAGCACTTCCGGGCACAGGCTGGATCCGCCCATGCCGAGCAGCAGAATATCGGAGAATCCGCCGCTTTTGACCTCATCCGCCAGCGCCTTCAGCTTGGCTGCGTTGGCAAGTTGTTCGTCGGTGACGCCGAGCCATCCCAGCCACTTGGCTTCGTCTTCGTTGGTCCAGAGGGAGGCGTCCTGCTGCCAGAGGCGTCTCACTTTTCCCGACGCGCGCCAGTCGTTAAGGTTTTTTTTTACCGCAGCATCGAGATCGGCTGGCAGCGATGCGGTCTGCTGATTGATCTGCGGCGTGTGTGTAGTCGATCGCTTCATATTTTTTTCGACTGCGACCAGCAGGGCATCGAAGGCGTCGGCAAATAACTTTACGCCATCGGCAGTTAGCTTGTCGGTCACGTCTTTCATGACGATGCCAACTCCGGCCAGATCAGCCATCGTCTTCCGCGCCTCGTCCAGGTTTTCGGTCAGACTCGGCCGCGGCTTGCCGTGATCGCGGAAGGCGTCAAGCGTTGCGGGTGGGATGGTATTGACAGTGTCCGGACCAATCAATTCTTCGATATAAATCACGTCGCGGTAATTTGGATTCTTCGTGCTAGTGCTCGCCCACAACACGCGTTGTGTCTGTGCACCTTTCGCGGCCAGTACCTTCCAGCGTGGAGAAGAAAAGATGCGCTGGTAGGCTTCGTAGGTGAGCTTGCCGTTCGCAATCGCAACTTTGCCGAGGATCGACTGCAACTTTGCTTTGCGAGCCGCGTCCGCTTCTTTTTTCAGTTGGTCGCCCACGAGTGAATCGACCAGCGAATCGATGCGGCTGATGAAAAAGCTCGCTACGCTCGCCACCTTGCTCACATCGCCGCCGCTCGCGGCGAATTTTTCCACGCCGTCAATGAAGGCCGCGGCGATCTGCACGTACACTCCCTGCGAGAACAGCAGCGTCACGTTGACGTTGATGCCCTCGCCGATCAGTTGGCGAAACGCGGGAATGCCCTCCGGCGTTCCCGGCACCTTGATCATCACGTTTTCGCGAGCCACGCTCTTCCACAGCCGCCGCGCCTCGTCGACGGTGCGAGCGGTGTCATTCGCCAAATAAGGTGAGACTTCCAGGCTCACGTAGCCATCGCGCTTCTTCGTGCTCAGGTAAACGGGACGAAGCAGGTCGGCCGCGTCCTGAATATCGCGAATCGCCAGCCGTTCATAACGGCCCTTGGCGTCGAGGTCGGCACGGCCGGCGAGCGAGTCCAGAAAATCCTGATACTGGGTCGAGCCCGCGATGGCCTTTTCGAAGATCGCGGGGTTTGAAGTCATCCCGCGCAGGCCGTCCTCGGTAATCAGGCGCTGCAGTTCGCCGCCTTTCAACAGGTCGCGGCGAATGTAGTCGAGCCAGATGGATTGGCCGAAGGTCTGAAGCTGGGTCAGAGGGTTCGCGGCCTTTGCGATTTCGAGCGTGCTGACTGGATTCATAACATCTCCTGACTGAGCCAGGCAGCCGAATCATGCCTGACGTAAGAACGGTTACTCCATTTGAATTTCGATACCTAGCGCGAGAACTCGATCGTCCCTCCGGGACTCAAGTCATTCTCTCCGCCTTTCCCAGCGCTGAAGCCCTCCACCCCATCACGCCAAAACCGGGCGTGATGGGGACCCCGGCTGGGCTAAGCTTGGTCGCCCCTCCGGGGTGGATTGTCATTTGCCGAGCAGTTCGCGCGCTGCCTGCAAGACGGCGTCTGTCGTGAAGCCGAACTTCTTCTGCAAATCCTTAAGCGGGGCGGACGCGCCAAACGTCTTCATGCCGATGATGCGTCCTTTCGCTCCCGCATATTGCCTCCATCCGAAGGTCGAGGCCATCTCGACAGCGACTCGCGCCGTGACCTCGGGGGGAAGCACCTCATCGCGGTAACTCTGGTCCTGCCGTTCGAACAAATCCCACGAAGGCATGCTGACGACGCGAGCCCGAACGCCTTCCGCTTTTAGTTTCTCGCAGGCGTCGATGCAGAGGTACACCTCGCTGCCAGTGGCCATGAGGATGACCTGCGGCTTGCCACCTTCGGCGTCGGCCAGGATGTAGGCGCCGCGAGCCAAGCCTGCGGCGGAGCGGTATTTCGTGCGATCAAACGTCGGTACGGCTTGCCGCGTGAGCGCCAGCGCCACCGGTTCCTTCCGCAATTTCATGATGACTTTCCACGCCTCCACCACTTCGTTGGCGTCGGCAGGACGCAGCGTGATCAGCCCCGGAATCGCTCGCAGGGTGATCAGTTGCTCGATTGGCTGGTGCGTGGGCCCGTCTTCGCCCACGCCGATGGAATCGTGGGTGAAGATCCAGATTGCCGGCACTTCCATGACGGCCGAGAGGCGAATCGGCATCTTCATGTAGTCGCTGAAAATCAGAAACGTCGAGCCGTAAGCACGGATTTTGGATAGCGTCATGCCGTTGACGATTGCGCCCATCGCGTGCTCGCGAATGCCGAAGTGAAAGTTGCGCGCGTTGTACTGGCCCGCTTCGAAATCGCCCGCGCCGTCGAAAGTGAGCCGCGTCTTTGTTGAGGGATAGAGGTCGGCCGAGCCGCCCATGAGCCAGGGATGGTTCTTGGCAATCGCGTTCAGAACTTTTCCCGACGAATCGCGGGTCGCCACTCCCTTGGCGTCGGCGGCGAAAGTGGGCAGATCCTTGTCCCATCCGTCGGGAGGCTGCCCGCGACGCATGCTTTCGAGTTGAATCGCCAAGTCGGCATGCTGCTTGCTGTACTCGTCGACCATCGCGTTCCACTGCCCGCTCAATTGCCGCCCGCGCTTGCCCATGACGTCGCGGAAGTTTTCGCGCACTCCATCCGGGATGAGGAACTTCGCGTCTTCCGGCCAGCCGTAGGCGCGCTTGGTCAGTTTGACTTCTTCTTCGCCGAGCGCTTCGCCATGTGCTTCACGGGTGTCCTGCCGATGGGGCGAACCGAAGCCGATGTGGCTGTCGACGATAATCAATTTTGGACGATCCTTCACGCTGAGCGCGTGGTTGTAAGCGTCGGCGAGCGCGACCAAGTCGTTCGCATCATGGACGCGCGAGACATCCCAGCCATAGCTCGCGAACCGGGCAGCCACATTCTCGTCGAAGGCGAGGGCGGTGTTGCCCTCGATCGTGATCTGGTTGTTGTCGTAAATCCAGCACAGGTTCGAAAGCTTCAGATGCCCGGCCACGGACGCGGCTTCCGAGGAAATTCCTTCCATCATGTCGCCGTCGCCGCAAACCGCCCAGATGTTGTAGTTGAAGAGCTCGAATCCCGGACGATTAAAATGCTCCGCCATCCAGCGCTCGGCGATGGCCATGCCCACACTGTTGCCGACGCCCTGGCCGAGCGGGCCGGTGGTCGTCTCGACACCCGAGGTCAAACCGTATTCGGGATGGCCCGGCGTCTTGCTGCCGAGTTGCCGGAAATTCTTGATCTCGTCGAGCGACAGCGCGGGCGTCGCAAGAACTTTTCCGTCGGAACTGACTTCGCGCACGCCCGCCAGATGCAGCAGGGAATAGAGGAGCATGGAGGCGTGTCCATTGGAGAGCACGAAGCGGTCGCGATTCGGCCAGATTGGATTTTCCGGGTCATAGCGCAGAAACTGCTGCCACAGACAGTAGGCGACCGGAGCCAACCCCATCGGCGCCCCCGGATGACCCGAGTTCGCCTTCTGCACCGCGTCCATCGAAAGCGTGCGAATCGTGTTGATACACAACTGATCGAGTTCGGTCCCGATGGCGACCGACTGGTCACTGACAGCCATCATTCTCTCCTCGCAAATTGGCTTGCATTGCCCTCTTGAGAACCCCGGTCTAAAAACTTTAGATGATGTTCACGCCAAATTGATACAAACGTGCGCGACCGCCCCCAAGTTTACATCGCGATCGAGAAACCAGATGAAGCACGGGAGGACGAAGGTCCAATTTTACACTGAGAAGAATTTGCCTAGGGGTGTCCGATTCTCCGTAGAGACGCAACTGGCGGCAGCGCCCTCGCCGTGTCCAAAGAGACGGGGCACGCCCGGTCTCAACGGCTAGAGAATTTCAGGTGAGAAAGAGTCTGTCTTGGCTGATCCGGTGTTGCAGAGTCGACGCCAGTTGGTCCACGTCCCCGGCGGAAAGGTGCATCACTTCAGGGTCAAGCAGCGGGATGCGGTTGCTTCCTACGGCATCCCGCCTCACCTGGATCAGTAACGCCTGCAGCGCCTGGGCATCGTATTTCTGCGGAGTCAAGCGGATCAAGTCTTGCAGCGCCCCTCCCACCGACATGCGTTCGCGGTAGGGACGCTCGCTGGTCATGGCGTCAAAGGTTTCGGCCAGAGCCACGATGCGCACGGCTTGCGGTATCTCGTCCCCATGCAAGCCGTCCGGGTATCCCGACCCGTCTGCGCGCTCATGGTGCCAGCGCACGATTTCTGGAATCTGCGGCCAGGGAAACTGCACCTGGCTGACGATTTGATGACCAACCACAGTGTGGTCCCGCATCTCGCGGGATTCTTCCGCGTCGAGCTGCGCAGGTTTTCCCAACAGCCGCTTATCGACGGCAACCATGCCGATGTCGTGCAAATAGGCTGCCGACCGCAAGGACGCAACCTCGTTCGGGCCCATCCCCAGCGCCTCGCCGATCGCCTGCGAGTAGCGGCCCACCCGCAGCGAGTGGCCGTGAATGTTGACGTGTTTGACGTCGATGGCGGTGGCGAAAGCCTCGAGCGCGTTGTCGTAGAACCCGTGCAGCGAGGCCAGCAGCCGCAGGTTTTCGGAAACCCGTTGTGCCAGCGTCTGGCCCAGAGTGTGGTTCTGAATGGCCAGCGCCACGTAGTGACTCAGCATTTCAAACGCGTCGAGCGCGTCTTCTTCGTACACCGCTTCGCCGGGACGGCGTCCCAGGGCGATTAGGCCGGCGAGCTTTCCCCGGACTTTCAGCGGGCAAATGCACTTGAACAGTTCGGGTGCGACATTGCCGTTCGAACTCAGAAAGACGTCGTAGGTGGAACTGTTGAGCAGCACCGGGCCGGCGGCCGCAGTCAGGGTGTGAACGTGGCGGGGAAGCAGGGGAATCAGCGACGGTTCCGGCAGCAGCGCGAATCCTTGCGCATCGACCGAGGTCAGCAAGGAAGGCCGTTCGCCGAACGAAAAGAGCACAGCCTCATGCGCGCCGGCCGCTTCCATCACAGCGCTCAGCATGGCGTGCGCGGTTTGGCGGAAGTCGCGGTCCGCGGTAAGTTCCGGCCCCAAATCCGCCAGCGCTTCGACTGTTCTTAACAGCTTCTTGAGATTGGTTCCCTGCAATCCTCTTGCGGAGGCGCCTGCGAGAAACCAGAGCGGTACCAGCGTAGCATCGCCCTCGCGGCCCAATTGTTAGTTAGTTTGGTGCAGACCATCGGGTGATACTGACTTCGCGGCGACTGCCGAGCTGCGCTCGGCTTGGACGGGCGAGGGCGACCGTCCCCACACGATCTAGACCCCGACCGGGAAGGGCTTGGTGTGTGTTTCCGAGCCCACAGACAGTCCGGCGAACCGCCCCTGCAGCAGCGACATCATCCCCGTGACCCAGTAACCGACCACGAACAACACCAGGAAGGGAACGGTGAAGTAATTCTCGTTGTCGATGGCGTAGAAGATCGCCAGCGCGAAATAAGTTCCGATCAGCAGTTCAATCCACGGAACCCATCCCAGGCGCTTGCGATATTTTTTCGCGCCCACCTTGTCCTTTTTCGATTCGACGCGGTACTTGGGAGTGCGGGCGAAGGCGGTCTGCTTGCCCACCAGCGCTTCCAGCACGGCAATCGTATTGGTGACCGTCAGCCCGATGCCCAGAGCCATCAACAGCGGCAGGTAGAGCAGCGATCGCGGCCAGCTTTTCGGAAATAGTTCTTTCTGCGAAACCAGATAGAAACTCGATATCGAGAAGGTCGAAGCCATGAACAGGGGCAGGTCGATATAGAGCATCTGGAACCATCCCTGGTAGAAGCGAATAATCATGGCGGGCATCAGGAGCACCGAAAGCACGATCATCAGCGGATAGCTGAGATTGGCCGTCAGGTGATACCAGGCTTCGATTTTCTGGTGCCGCGAGGCGTCGCTCGAGAAAACCTTGGGCAGTATTTTCTTGGAAACTTGGATCAGCCCCTTGGCCCAGCGTGCCTGCTGCGTCTTG
This sequence comes from Acidobacteriaceae bacterium, assembly GCA_003132325.1. Taxonomy (GTDB): domain Bacteria; phylum Acidobacteriota; class Terriglobia; order Terriglobales; family Acidobacteriaceae; genus Acidiflorens. The sequence goes on along the minus strand of PKXK01000156.1, from coordinate 4,111 downwards.
AACGCGGTCATCTCCACCGGCAACTCGGCCGGACATTCGACGTCCTGCAGATAAAGAAACTTCCATCCTTTGAGCTGGGCGCGATAGGAGAGATCGGTGTCTTCGGTAAGCGTGTCATGCTCCCAGCCGCCGGCCTCGTCAATGGCCGAGCGCCGCCACATTCCCGCCGTGCCGTTGAAGTTAAAGAAAACGCCGCTGCGCGACCGAGCCGAGTGCTCCAGCACGAAATGGCCGTCGAGCAGAATCGCTTCCACCTCGGTCAGCACCGAGTAGTTGCGGTTGATGTGCGTCCAGCGCGTCTGCACCATGCCCACCTTGGGATCGGTGAAGTGATGGATGCACTTCAGCAGGAAGTCGGAGGGCGGAACAAAATCGGCGTCAAAAATGGCGACGAATTCTCCCTTCGCCGTTTTCAATCCTTCCGCCAAGGCTCCGGCTTTGTAGCCCTCACGATTGTCGCGGTGCAGGTACCTGACCGGATGTCCCAAGGCGGCGTAGCGCTCCACCAAAATGCGGGCGACTTCAACGGTTTCGTCGGTCGAGTCGTCGAGCAGTTGGATGTCGAGTTTCTCGCGCGGATAGTCGAGCCGGCAGACGGCGTCGAGCAGCCGGTCCACCACGTATTGCTCGTTAAAGATCGGCAACTGCACGGTGACCCGTGGCAGGCCGTTGAAATTAAAATGCGACGCGGGTTCGGTCGTCTTGTTCTTTTTGTGCTTGTAATAAAGATAGACCAACCAGTACCGGTGCCCGCCGTAGGCCGCCAGAATGATCAGCACNNAGAAAATGATGGCGAAGGTACGGCATCAGGCCCTTGGAAGCCAGGACTAGGCCGAGAGCCAGCGGGGACGAAGTGAGGGTCAAAGACATGTACGGAGCAGCACCATGCATCCAAAGGAAAGACCGCGGAACTAGCATTGTAACTGATGGGTCGTTGGTCGGCGGTCGTTGGTCGTTGGCAAACCCGCGAACGACTAACGACCAACGACGAACGACCGACTACCGCCACTCCTCGCCCACAGGGCTAAGCTTCAGCTCAACCTGCTGACGGGAACCTTCCTCCACTTTCAACGCCGTGCCATTCGCTTCCTGGGATTTCAGGAAGTCGGGGTCGCGCCAGACGCCTTCTTCCATGTCCTGCCAGGCATAGAGCCTGTAGCTGCCCGGAGCCAGGCCGCGAATCGTGAAGCTTCCATGCTGGTCGGTCGATCCGGTCACGAAGCGATCGGGAAGCTTGCGATACTTTTCCTCCGGCACGGCGACCACCGCGGCGTTGGCGACCGGATGATCGTTGTTCACATGATCAGTGTCCACATCTTTTTCCTTTTCAACGACCATTCCTTCGACCGTGCCTCCCTTGTAGCTCACCAGCAGGTCAAGCGTCGCGGGTCCGCTGGCCGTGAATCCGGTTGCGATATCCCGTCCGCCGAGCGCCACCGATTTCAGGAAGAAACCCTGCCCGTCGCCCCCGTACACTTGCACAATGTAGTTGCCGGGGATCACGTTCTTCCACTCAAAATTACCCAAGCGGTCCACCGGCGCGTTCTCGCCAAAGAAATCCTGCGACATGAAGAAGCCCGGATCGTCCGTCACCTCGGCGGCGCGCAGGTTCACGGAGTATCGAGTAAGCTCCCCCGGCGCCCTGCCCTCGAGCCGGAGATGGCCGGAGAGCTGGAAGGAAGGGAGTGGAGTCAGCTTCACTGCGTCCACGTCAGCGGCCACGACGCTGATATCCTGCCGTGCCGTGAGCGGCCGAGATTCCGTGCCGGCCGATGCCCTGAGCACATACGATCCCGGAGCGATCCCACGCGACTCGAACTGGCCGTCCGGCCCGACTTCATTGGAGTGAACAGAATCGCCTGCCTTGGAGACGAGGTCCACGGTGGCCTTCTGGCCGACCGTAACGCCAGTCACCATGCCGCGAACCCGGTACGTCCTCGACGGCGTCAGCGTGAGGTTGACCGGCATTTCGTCGCCTGCCTTCAGCGTTATCGCCGAGGCCTGCATGGCATCGTAGGTGCCCGGATAATAGGTGGTGACGTAACGAGGGTCGGGCTGGACGTCGCTCTGGTTGCTGCCTGGTGGAGATTTCTCCGGCGGCTTTTCGTAATCGCGCATGTCCGGAGGGGGCATGGCCACAATCCAATACTGGCCGGGAAACAAACCGGAGAGACGGTATTCGCCAAGATCGTTCGTCGATTCGCTGGCGGCGGTTTCCCGCGTCGCCTTCCCTGGTTTTTTCTTTTGCGCGACGATTCTGACCCCGGACATCGGGTCGCCATCTTCGTCCGTGACGCGGCCACTGATGACCGCGGTCGGCAACATTCGAAGGAGGAGATCCTCCACCGCACGCCCAGCCTGAACCGCGACAACGTTGGCGTCAGCTTTGACTCCGCGCCCATTCACCTCGACCAATCCGGGTTTTTCCAGGAAGAGCCGGTACCGCCCGGGCACGACGCTTTCGATGCGGAAGTGGCCGTCGCTGTCGGTCGTGGCCGTATAGTTCCCGCCCTGTTTCTGGTCTTCCGCGACGACCTGTACCAGAACTTTCTTGAGCGGCTGGCTGCCCGGTTCTTTCACCACTATGCCTGCGATGGAGGATGCATTCGCTGCCGGTGCGGATTCCTGCGCGCTCGCCAGCAAGGCGCTGAGGAGGAAAAAAGCGAGGGCGAGGGAGCGCGTCATAAGATATTGATGTTCCCGTAGGGACAGCCGCCCCCGGCNNGTATCCCGCTGCGCCGGACGGAATCCTGCATCGCGTATGATGCGCCGCAATTCTTCTTCGGTTGTGCAGTTGGTCACGCCCGCGGCCCGGACGACGTTTTCCTCCAGCATCACCGAGCCCACGTCGTTGCCGCCGAAGCGCAAGCCCATCTGGCAGACTTTCAATCCCTGTGTCACCCAACTGGACTGCACGTTCAGAACATTCGAAAGATAGAGCCGCGAAATCGCCAGCAGCTTCAAATACTCAACCGCCGTAGCTTCATCCCAGTGGCGTCCGCCGAGCGCGGTATTGGCGGGCTGGAAACTCCACGGGATGAACGCGGTGAATCCGCCCGTCTCCTCCTGCAAATCGTAAACAACCTGCAGATGGTTGATGCGGTGCTCGATGGATTCCCCGACGCCAAACATCATGGTCGCGGTGGTTCTCATGCCAAGCTGGTGCGCGGTGCGATGCACCAGCAGCCAATCCGCGGTCAGGCATTTCAGGCGCGCGATTTTGTAGCGAACTTCGTCGTCGAGGATCTCAGCGCCGCCGCCGGGAATCGAATCGAGTCCCGCGTCGCGCAGCCGCGCAATCGTGTCGCACACGCTGAGGTTGCTGTACTCGGCTATCGCAAGAATCTCCGAAGCGGAGTAGCAGTGCAGATGAATCTTCGGGAAACGCTGCTTGATGCCGCTCAGCATGCGCTCGTGCCAGTCGATCTTGAGATCGGGATGCAGACCTCCCTGCATCAACACGCCGGTGCCGCCAAGTTCCACGGTCTCGCGAATTTTCTCGTAGATGGTGTCGAGGTCGAGGATGTAGCCTTCTTTTGCCGCCGGCCCTTTCAACGGACGATAGAATGCGCAGAAGGTGCAATATTCGGTGCAGAAGTTGGTGTAATTAATGTTGCGGTCGATGATGTAAGTCACGGTACCTTCGGGATGCAACTTGCGGCGGACGGCGTCCGCCTCCATGCCAATCCCAATCAGATCGTCGGACCGAAACATTTCCAAAGCCTGCTGCTTGGTCAGGGACATCCTGCTCACCCCACGGTAAGGGCTATTTTAGCTGGTGGGAGGGGGTGGAGGCGAGTTTCGGGGAAAATGAACGGTGGCTCGGGGTAGTTGGTGAGAATCGCTTGAGTACGTCAACCAACCTGACCAATTTTTCCTCAGACTATCGAATGTTACGGATGGCCATAACCAGCAGGATTCCCGCTATCGCGACCACTGCCAAGAAGATCCACGTTTGCGGGCTGATCCTCGTGCGGTGAGGGACTGATGTGGTGCCTACTCGTTCAGAGAGCAGGCTACGGAAAGACTCCTCCTCTCCAGGAGCGAATGCCCGTTTCGGAAATACGTTGAACACTTTCGGTGCTTGATACTGGAGTGGACCCCGAATTTG
>PKXK01000107.1:190-30574 GCA_003132325.1 Acidobacteriaceae bacterium | reverse complement strand
GATACAGCACTAAGACTTGTCAGGACGAATCCGCCCAGAGAGGGCTCCACGTTGTGGAAAAGCCACTTGCAACAACTTGAACGAGAATATGGCCTTCACGAGCGACAACGCGCCTGAGACAATGCGACGACGAAAGCGAATGGTTTGAATCATGCGCGGACCGGTGCCGACGGCCGGGTATAGCAAAGCGCACAACTCTGACTCTAGGCGGGCAGCGAGAGGACGGCGAGGGCTAGCAACAAAAGCGCGGCTGCGGCGTGGCAGTTGTGGCCTCTTGGAATCTTAAGGTGGTACCATCCCCTGCTAACGACATGACAACCCCTCGATTGTTCCGGTCATCAAGTCGCAATGCCCAAATGTTTCTCACGGCAGTCACTGCCGTTTCTCTGCTTTTGGCCGGACTGCCGGAAAATCCAGAATTTGCACAGGCTCAGACCGCAACACTACCCAAAGGGTCCCGGCCACCCCGTACCCTTCCGCTGACGAGCTTTTATGACACGCCACATCCGCTGCCCCCAGGCAAGGCGGGAGAACTGATACGCTCAGAACCGATCGACAAATACAACCTTCCGTTTGAATTGTCGGCATTGCGGATTCTTTATCACTCGCGGACCGCGAAGGGAGAAGACTTGCCCGTCTCGGCTGTGGTGCTGGTCCCGGATAGCAAGCCTCCGGCAAGCGGATGGCCCTTGATTGCCTACGCGCACGAGTTCAGGGGAGCGGCGCGACAGTGCGCTCCCTCACTGATGAAGAATCTCGGTGTGGGGCCGCTCCTCGCGATGTATGCCAATCTCGGCTACGCAGTGGTTGCGACCGACTATTCCGGGTTGGGGGCCGACTCCGGCAAGCCGGTGCTGGACATGCAGTCGAACGCGTTGGACGTCATCTACTCGGTTCTGGCGGCGCGCGCGGCCGTGCCACAGATCGGGCCTAAATGGATCGCGGTGGGACCGTTCCAGGGAGCGCTGGCCGCCGTGGCCGTGGCGGAGAGCGAAGTACGCGATCCTAACTATCTGGGCAGCGTCGCCACTTCGGGAGTGGCCGATGCGCAGCCAGCCTATGAGCGCTTCGCGCTGCGTTCTCCTTCGTCTAATCGCATGCTGCTGGTACTGGCATCCACCGTTAAAGCTCTTTATCCGGAGTTCCAGGTGAGCGACATGCTGAAAGACGCGGCGCTTCCTGCGTACCAGCGTGTCACGCAGGCCTGTGGAGGAGAGACAGAGCCGGAGTTCAGCAACGAAATGCTCAAACCGGGTTGGGAGAACAATCGGTTCGTAAAGGAATTTTTCAGCAGGAACACTCCCGGTCAAAAGCGAGCCCTGAGCCCACTACTTGTAATCAGTGGCGAGGTGGACCCTGCCATACCGTCGGACATGTCGGAAAGAACCGTTGCCCGCATGTGCAAACAAGGAGGCCGAATCCTTTTTTTGAAGTATCCAGATGTCGATGCCAGCGGCGTGATGGGAGCGTCGGTGGCAGACCAGATCAGTTGGATCAAGGCACGGTTTGCTGGCTATGCTGCCCCTGGCAACTGCCGTTGAGCAACTACCAAGGGTGGTCGGAGTCGGGCGCGTCATCGGCCTGCCTGCACTGATTGCGCTTGCGATAAACAATGAAAATCATGCCAACCGACATGAACGTCGGAGGGACGATAAGGATCAGAATCCCGCTGCGCAAGGCCTGAATCATTCGCGCGCCGGAGGAGGCCGCCTGCGTATAGCAGAGCGCGCAACTCTGCGAGTAGGCCGGGAGAGGGGCGGCGAGCATAGCCAGTCCCACCAGCGCGATACTAATAAGCAGGAACGGTCTCTCGACCCTCATTTTTCCTTTTAACATCTCTGCCCTCAACTCGCGCCTTTCCCTTCACGAGTCATTTTGAAAATGGCGCGCCGGAAACCATCCGGAAGCTGTCGGTCCACCCATATTGCATCATCAGTAGGACAGAAATCGTAAAGATGGCGACAAACAGCAGAAAGCCCCGCTTTTCCGTCCAAAGATGCATGAAGAACAGTGCTGCCAGCCCCGCCTCGACGCAGGCGACCGCCAGCATGCGCGTGAACATTTGCGATGCGTCAATCTTCTGATAGGCAATGACGAATTGCATGCCTGCCAGAATCAACAGGCAGACATAGATGGCGAGATCCTTGCCGATTCCGTTACTCTTGTGCTGTTCCGCTATTGTCATAGCATTCTGCTCCCAAGCTTTCTTCGATCTAGTGGGCGAGGTTCAAAAGGTAGACCAACGGTACGACGAACATCCAAACCAGATCCACAAAGTGCCAGTAAAGGCCCAAAACCTCGATGTCATCCGCGTTGTAGCGGCCGCCCTTGTAGCGCACACCGACAACGATTAGAGCGATTACACCGGAGGTAACGTGGGTGAGGTGCAAGCCTGTAATGCTGAAAAATGACGCCCCGAACAATCCGGTTCCCCACGGATTCTTAAAGAGCGTCATCCCCTCGCTAATGAGCCCCAGCCATTCACGAACATGCAGCAGGGCGAAAGCAATACCCAAAGCCGCTGTAATCATGGTCCAGCGGAACGCAGCGGCTTTGTCGCCCGCCCGCGCTGACCGCAGTCCGAACAACATGGTCAAGCTGCTGGTGAGCAGAACGAACGTCATCAGCGCGACGTTGGTGATGCCGGGGAACGGTCTGGGCCAGTTGGGAGTTCCATTGCGCAGGAATCCATAGACCACCAGGCACGCGGCAAAAGTCATGGTGTCCGCGATAATGAACAGCCACATCGCCAGCTTTTTTGTGGGAATCGCAAACGCCGGTCCTGCCGTCAGGCTTGTCGAGTGTCCTTCCATGGTCAAATCCGCTTGGCTCACGGCGCCTCCTAACTGTCAAGTCGGTTAAAGTTTCATCCAAAGCAGTAAGATCAGGTACAGCCAAAGAACGTCCATGAAATGCCAGTAGCGCGCGGTCGCAACCAGCGTGTTCCGTCGCAGGGCCGACTTACTCAGCTTGCGAATGACATAGATCAATCCGCCCAGACCGCCCAGTACGTGCAGTGCGTGTGTGGCTGTCAGCACATAGAAAAAAGAACTGCTTGGATTCGTGGCCAGGTAGAGTCCCTGGGCGCTCAACTGCGACCATGCGACGTACTGACCGGCCACAAAAAGCAGGCCGAGAAATAAGGTTATGTACAGCCAGCGTGCCGGGCTCTCCGGGTGACTCTTCGAACCGCCCATGAAAGCGGCGACTCGGCGACGCGAGACTTCCAGGGTAACGCTGCTGGCGAGGAGCAGAAGGGTGTTGAAGTATAGGATGGACGGCAACGAGAAGGTCCGCCAGTCCAGCGATGAGCCCTTGCGAACAATCAGAGCGCTGGTGAACGCAGCAAACATCATCGTAATGGCAAAAAGCACTACCCAGATGCCAGTCGAAGACGGTGGCGGCGAGTAGTCCAGTGCCACACGCAGGTCACCATCCGCGGGAACCATGTTCCGCCAGCCGCCGTTCCCCGAGGTCCCTTGATCCGGTAAACGGTGCGGGTCGATTTGCGGCGGTTCATGTACCGTAGTTGCCATAACTAGCTAAATTCCTCACCAGTCAAATGTCTCTCGTTAGTGTGTTAATTCGCGCGAGTTACTTTTCTTCGTGCTCTGTCTTAACTTGCTCCGGCGAAGCTTGCATAACATAGTCGCCAACCGAACTCTGCACGCCGTACTGAAACGGATCGTGGTAAACCACCGGATGCTTACCGCCAAAATTGTCGAAAGGCGGCGGCGTTGCCGTGCTCCACTCCAGCGAAGTAGCCTCCCACGGGTTATCGGGCGCCGGTTTGCCCCAGAACCGGCTGTGAATCAGGTTGTAAACAAAAATAAGCTGGGCCGCGCCCGTAAGGAGAGCGGCGACGGTGATGAACCGGTGCAGCGGGAGCAGCGGCTGCAGGAAGTCCTCCGGAAACGACGAATAGCGGCGCACATTCCCGGCCATTCCCAGGTAATGGAATGGCATAAAGATGCAATACGTGCCCACAAAGCTGAGCCAGAAATGAATTCTCCCCAACGTCTCGTTCATCATTCGTCCGGCCATCTTGGGGAACCAGAAGTAAGTTCCACCGAAGATGCCAAACATAGCCGCAACGCCCATGACCATGTGGAAATGGCCCACCACGAAGTAGGTCGCGTGGAGCATGATATCAATCGACGGCTGAGCCAGGAAGAAGCCGCTCACGCCGCCGCTGACGAACATCGAAATAAAGCCCAGGGCAAACAGCGAAGCCGAATTGATACGCAGCTTGGAACCATACAAACTGAAGGTCCAGATCAGCACCACGATGGTAGATGGAATGGTGATGACCAACGTGGGGAAAGAGAATGCCAGCGAGGAGAACGGATTCATCCCGCTGACAAACATGTGATGCCCATAGACCATGTAGCTGAGGACGGCAAGGGCTCCCATGGAATAGATTAGGACCCTCTGGCTAAGCATCGGCTTGCGCATGTTGGTGATCAGGATATGGGAAACGATGCCGATGCCGGGCACGATCGCGATGTAGACCTCCGGATGTCCAAAGAACCAGAACAGATGCTGCCAAAGTAGAGTCGATCCGCCCGAGTGCGGCTGCAGTTGGTCATTAATCACGAGATTCGATGCGACAAAGAAACTGGTTCCAGCCACGTGATCGAGAATGACGAGGATACAGGCCGGCATTAACACGGCAAATGCGGTGAGCCCCATGCACGAGGTGATGAACCATGCCCAGGCGCTGAGTGGCAGACGCATGAGGCTCATGCCTTTGACCCGGAGGTCGAGCGTGGTGGTGATGAAGTTCAACGCACCCAATAACTGGCCAACGCAAAACAGCGCAATGGAAGTCATCCAAAGGACCACACCCGCACCCTGGCCAGGACCCGCAACCGAACCCACCGAATTGAGCGGCGCGTATTGGGTCCAGCCACCCAGGGTCGGTCCATCGCCGACAAAGAATGACGACATCAGGACTACGAAGGCCACGAATGTGACCCAGAACGACATCATGTTGAAACGAGGGAAGGGCATGTCTTCGGCACCGACCTGGATCGGCAGGAAGAAATTACCGAAGGCCGCGAAAGGCGCGGTCGTGAGCACAAAAAAGACCATGATCGTGCCATGCATGGTCATTAATTGCAGGTAGTACTCCGGCGTTATCACCCCGCCCGGAGCACCCGTCTTCGAGAGCAGTTGCAGACCTGGGATCGCGGCGTTGGTCCAGCCGAGATGGATGCGCATCGCCCACGAAAGCAACATTCCGGAAAGAGCGGCCAGCAGGGCAAGCGCGTAATACTGCTTGCCGATCACCTTATGGTCCAGACTGAAGACGTACTTCCGAATGAAACTTGTCGGAGGAGCGTGGTGCTGCGCCGCGTGCGCTGATATGTCGTGCATAGCTACCTCAAAAGAGACGTCTTCATCCACCCGCGCATCAGCGCGGGAGGGGAGAGCTACTGCATTGCCGCTTCCTTCTTCAGCCAATCGTCGAAGTCTTGCTGGGACATCACATCGAGGTACGCCTTCATGTTGTAATGCCCCAGGCCACAAAGCTGCGTGCAGACAATTTCGTACCTGCCAACCTTAGTTGCCGTGAAGTGGAGAGAAACATCCAACCCGGGAACAAAATCCTGCTGCACCCGTAACTCCCGCACAAAAAAGGAATGTCCAACATCCTTCGCATGCATGAGCAGATGGATTTCCTTGTTCACGGGGATGGCCATCTCGGCGGTCACGATATCGTCTTTGGAATCCGGATCGTGGTCCGGGTCGAGACCGAAGAAATTCTGCGATCCCTCGTTGATGAGCTCGGGGTGAAGGGGGCCGAACCTTCCATCGGGGCCGGGGTAGCGAAAATAGAAAGCGAACTGTCCGGCTTGGACTTGGATCGGCATGGCGTTGGCAGACGGCGGGGTGAGATACACATTGGCCCATGCCTTCACTCCGAAGATTCCGAGGGCCATGACTTCTACGCCCACGACCAGGAAGGCAGCAATCACCAAGCCCTTGGCGCCGCCGGGAAAAGTCTTAACCTTTGCATCCGGGCCACGGTTTGAGAACTTCCAGATGAAAATCGCCAAAATGAACTGTGCGGCGAGAAAGGAGATACCCGCCTCCGCCATGGTTTCTGACATCTGCCGATCGATCAGACCTCCATGAGTCGAGATGTCTTCTGGCGCCACCCAGGTGTGTCGCAGGATGGGGATCGCGGAAAGGATCGCGATTACGATGATGGTGATCGCAAAGAATTTCGCCATGATGCCCTCGCCTTCACCGAGTTTCAGCCCAGCTTCATGGGTCTGTTTCAAGAGTGATTACTCGCCCTCCCCGCGGAGGGCAAACGATAAACGCCTTGCGAAACTGATGCGCTATGCCACCAGTTGTGACGAGCCGCCAAAGGACTTGATCGCGCTCGTCTCATCCTTTTGAATGTCGAAAACGGCGGACAGCCGCGTCAGCTGGAGCAAATCATGTACTCGCTTATTCAGATTGATCAGTTTCAATTGCCCACCCTGGTTCCGAATCGTGGTGTGAGCCTTGACCAATTCCCCGATTCCAGAACTGTCTATGTACTGAACTTCGCCCAGGTTCAGCACGAGTGCCTTGGCGCCTTTTTCCGCCAGATCTCGAACAATCTCGCGGAGAATGACATTTCCCTCGCCCAGCGTAATTCTTCCGCTGATGTCAAGGACCGTTACTCCGCCCACCTGCCGGACGGCGGTTTGCATCTTGACGGGGCTCCGTCCTTCCATTCCGATTCCCAGCCGGTCAAGAACGGCGCACGCTGAACTCGCAAGTTCCTTTGACTCTGTCCGAACCACAATCAGCGAACGCCCTTCCTTAAGTACTTCCCGGAAGAACGCGACGTCCTCAGAAGACTTTTCAGCCGTTGTCGGTTGCGGCGCGTCCGCGTCGTGTGCTGCCGCCGAGCCGACGCTGGCACCCGCGCCCGCACCCGCAACCCCGAGCAAAGCGGCGGCGCCGAACCCCAGCGCGAATACCGTCCCGATCCCCGGAAGAAGCAGCGTTGCAGCCACAACCCCGGTTGTCATCCCGGCCGCTCCCCCCACGAAGCCTCCCACGTATGCGCCGAACTCCTTTGCCAGGTTCTTGGCGTCGCTTTCCGACCGAGTTAGGAAAACGATGGATTCCTCCGGCACACCCCGCTCCCGCAGCTCCTTGACCGCCCCCTCCGCGTGATCACGCGAAGTAAATACTCCTATCGCAGTTTCCATATACCCTCCCTGTCCCCACTTCCCTACGCCGGTCGTTGCCTCCGCTTGCCTTACTTTCCTGGAAATGCGGTGCCGAAGAACGAGACTCCGCCGCCGGCGTTCCGTCAGTACGCCTTCGCTTTGAAGGTAAAGTCAGCGGTTGCCGGCTTGCCCGCCCCGACCGTCACCTTCTGGCTCTGGCTGCCGTAGACCTCCTGCCAAGCCGTCACCGTGTAGTTGCCCGGCGGCAAGTTCTTGATGGTGTAAGAGCCGTTGTCATCGCTCACTGCCGTCGGACCCTTCACCACCGCCATGTAGCCATGCATCCAGGGGTGGATGTTGCACTTGACCGGAATGGCGACTTCCTGACCCGCCCAGGCTTGGTCGAAGGGCGGGGTTCCCGGCGGCTGCGACCGGTTCCATTCATGATTCGCCCCATTTGGCGCCGGCAAGGGATGGATGTTGTGAGAGTGCGGATCGCTGTTGGACACCTTGAAGTGCTGATTCACATCCAGCGCCATCACATGCGGCGTGTACTGACAACCCTTTTGATCCCAAACCGGCGTCACGGAGGGCACCTGGCTGGCAGTCGCCGCGTCCAAGCCCTCGGAGATGTAGACCACAACCCATTTCAGACCCCCCTTCGGACCGACAACGACTGTCTCCGTCATAACCGGATTGCTAGCATGTTCCTTTGCGCAATTCGGCTCTTTCGACATGTCAATCGGCTTTTGATGGGGTGGCGTGCCGTCAAATTTGATTGTTCCCGTGATCCCGCCAGTCGCGGCGGCGCTCACATTCAGCGTCTTATGCGCCGAATACCAGAGACCAAACCCAAGCATGAGCAGCGTACAGGCCATTACCGCAAATGTTTTGTAGTGAGCTTTCATCGAATTTCTCCCCTTGCTTATGACTAGTTTCCACCACCGGGCGACTTGTTATCGGTTGGGGCGGCTGCTGGCGCAGGGGTTTTATCCACGTACGGGGGAATAACTCCATGCGCAGCCGACAGAACTTCGTTTTCCTTGCTGTGACGTTTGACCTGCAACGTACGCAGGAAATGAACGAGATCCCAGGCGTCGTTCGGCTGAATCACGTCCGCGAAGGAAGGCATGGGCGTGCCATCCAAGCCGGTCATGAAAATCTTGTAGAGATCCTCGTTGGTGTTGCCGCACTTGAAGCGGGAATCGTTCTTGCCAGCGGCGAAGTCGTAGGGACGAATCGGATTGTCTTTGCTGTCGGTGAGGGTGGCGGCAGACGGACCATCGCCTTCCCCGTGCGAACCGTGACACTTCCAGCATTCGAGCTTGGTGAACAGCGCTTTGCCGTGGGCAATGCTGTCGATAGTAACCGGGGGCTCGGCGGGAATCTTGATCGGGTCGCCGGCTTTTTCCCTCTCCCAGCGGGGAGAGAAGATCTTGATATAGGCGACCAGGTCGGCGCGCTGTTGCTTGGTGAAGGTATTCCAGATCGGCATGTTGGAGTTGGTAAAGCCGCGTCCGATGTTCTTGAAGAGATCTTCGTCGGTGGGCAGCGTGCCGGTAAGGGTCGAGCGGCACTTGAAAGTGGCGATGGTGAAATCGCGCGGCTTGGGATCCAGCCAAACCGCATTCTCACCGTTGGAATCGCCGTAGTTGCCGTGACAGCCGGCGCAGTAGCGTTTGTAGTCGGACTTCGCGGCAGCGGCATGCCCGGTGATATTGCCGATGTGGCTCTCCATGGGCTTGACTACGACGGGCGGCTTCGGACCCACGTTGGGCGCCTCCTGAGCGGAGGCTGGAGTAACAAACGCCGTAGCCAGGATCAGTCCCAGGATCGCGGTGAAAAGCGACGCGACCACAAAACGCATTGGCTTCACTCGGTTCATAGTCAGCACCCTTACTTGAAGCAGCGCCGGCAAATCCAGTTCGCCGGCGGGTTATCCTGTTGGTTAGAAGTCGAAGTCAAATCCCATCAACAATTCGCTGGTGTTGACATTCGTACTGGTCAGCGGGGATGTTCCGGTCTGATGGAAGATGTTGAATTCGTTGTGCCAGGCAAAACCCGCCCGGCTCGTCATGAACGGGTTGTAACGGTAGCCAACCGTGTAGGTATCGATGTTGCCGAGGTCGGAGCGTGTTCCGGGAGTCGACTGCTGCGACATCCGGATCGTTTCGTATCTCGCGAGGAAGATCAGTTGCGGACTGTAGACGTAGTGAGGTTCGACGAGAACGCCATTCCAAGTCGGGTTACGTGAACCCATTGGCAACGTCGTACCTGGCAGGTTGTTGCAACTCCCGGCCGGCCCTGGGTTAGCGTTGGGGCAAGAAGCCCCCGTGTTATCGACAAAGTCGCCGTAGCCCTGCCCAAACCATGCGCTGTCCGAACCATGCTGCGTCACAACCTGAACGTCAAACCGCTGCCCGAAGTAGAACTGCCCCACGAAACCTTCGCGACTGTAACCCTTGTTCCCGGTACCTGAACCGCTAATCGGCGCGCCACCGGTAGTGAGGAAGCTGGTTGGGGCTTGGCCCGCCATGACGTAAAAGCCGAGGCGTTGCACGCCAAGCTTGCCAGCATCGAACGCCTGACTGCCGGTGACGAATGTGGAATAGGATTCGGAGCCGTAGGGCAAGCCTACCTGACCATTGTTCGAGCTGAGCAGTGAAACGGAGTAACGCGTGCGATCGTTGTACGAGTGCCCCAACACCTCAACGCCGAGTTGGTTGTCTCCCATTTGCCCAAAGATGTTGCGGTCACCTTGCGGGATGAAGTGGTAGAGCTGGTAGATACCGCCGTTGGCGGTGAGCGTCAGGATTCGCTTTTCCGAAAGCAGGTTGTCGAGTTCAAACTTTCCGAACTTCACGTTCAGCCACGAACTGTTAAACAGATTATCCAGCCGCCCCATGACGGTTTCAAAATGGAAGGAGGCGACTGAATTGGACGAAGGAAGCACATAGAACGAAAAATTCTTCTCCAGGGTGCCGCCGGTGTGGAAATCGAGACCGCTGAGATCGAAACCCGATGAGGTGATCCTCTGCTCGACTTGGGTGTCGCCGCTGTCGACGGCAACTTTGCCGGTGCTCAAGCGATGCCAGATCGGAGTAATGCGGAACGTAACCGGCCAATATCCAGGATTCTGCCAGATTGGCGAGTCGCGATCGTTCATGAGCTGATAGCCGTTGTCTTTGAATTTTTGGCCGAAGTAATTCAGCATGGGCCAACTCTCATGACAGGCCGAGCAACGCAGGCCGTACTTCCTGGCGAAGGCGGGTAACGCGCTTGCCCGCGGACTGGCGCCCAAGATCAGAAAAATTAACATGAAAGCAGTGGCCAGAACCGAAGGTGCACACTGCGGTTTCTGACAGAGATGAGACTGCGCCCACATACGCATGCTGCACTCCTCAGACAGATTCACAGATTTTAAACAACCGAAGTTCCGCACAACGCGCAAGCGACAACCGCCGGGCAGCGGTCAAACGTCACGACCAGTGCCTGGAACCTAAATGTTTCTGCAGAAACTTCTTTTTTTCACGAAAAGGCGATTACCCCACTAGGGCGTGAATAGTACTACCGTGTTTGGCAAAGTGCAATAGGGTTGGCAATATTTTTTTACAATTTGTTTACATGCATCTTCGAATGTAACCAGCGGGATGGCGCTCGGGGTGCTCCGGCGCGTAGTTGACAGCTATCAATTTAGCGTATAAGACTCTTCCAACAGGAACACTGGAGCGGGTCGTGATCGGGGATAAGGGTTTTCGCATTAGTAAGGGGCAAAGTCGTTGGGTTGTGTTTCGTGGAGCGGATCTGTATCTCCGGGTAAGCGCAGCACTTCTTCTGTTGACAGCGGTGGCGATCCCCTCGCACGCGGGCAAAAAGGACGTCTTACAGTATGGCGCGGGGCTGATCGTCAACGTTCCGTTGCCGGAACCCGAAGTGGCACAGGTTGTGGAAGACGTGGCCCAGAACACGATCATCCGTGGAACCAAGGAATACAACAAAGACGAGTACATCACGGGAGCGGCTGCGGCCACGTCGACGCCCGTATTTCGGGCGTGGACGGAGGGTGGCAAGGTCTTCTACAAGGTTCGGAAGCAGGCGCTGGATCCTCGAAATTTCAAAGACAGCGGCGATGTTGGAACGCTGGCCGTCCGCTACGTAGTGCAGCCGCAGGGCGACAAAAATACCGTCCTGCGTATTGACGCTCTGTTTGTGGAGGATTTTCGGCGCAGCGTCCACCTATCGAACGGCTCGGTGGAAAGTAGCGAGTACAAGGACATCCAGGACCGCCTGCAAGCAGTTGAACTGATGAAAAAGGAAACCGCCGAGGCTCTGGAAGCAAAACAGCAACAGCTGGCAAAGCAAAACTTTGGCCTGGGCAGTGACACGGTTGTGCTGAGCACTCCACCGCCGACGGCGAAGTCTGAGAACACGAATGGCGCGGGCACGACCGGCCAGGTGGCGTCTGCCCCTGCGGCACCATCGTCCCTTGCGTCACCAACATCCGCGATGGCTCAACAGTCGGCCGACGAACTGCCGGCTGAATCGCTGGAACAACACGTTGCCGAGTTACGGCGGCAGGTGGAGCGGCTGATCAAGAAGCCCGGAGCTCCGCTGAAGTCAGCTCCATTCCACACTGCAAGCACACTGAAATCACTGGAGCCTGGTCTCGAAGTCCTGATTCTGATTTCAACGCCTTATTGGTACGGGGTCGAGACCCACGATGGACAACACGGATGGATTCGGCGGGATCAGTTGGAGCAGGTACCATGACCGGACGGAGTCTGCGCCACCCTAGCAGGTTTCTTCCCAGCGCGCTGTCGTCTACTACGTTTCTGCTCGCCATGCTTCTGATGGCCGCCGCGCAGAGTGGTGGTGCCCAAGCAGGCCCGCACGAACGCAACTACCGTCAGCCGAAAAGCGCGGTGGAGCGAGCGCTGCAGGAGTTGCAACCGTCGATGAGCGGGCGCCTGCCGGTACTGGAAGGGTTTGCTTCGCCGGGTGATCATCCCTTGAACCGCTACCAGCGGGCGTTTTATCAAACTGCGGTGCAGGTGAACTCGACTGCGTCGAGCGGATCGGTGGTGCGGGTTACCACGAAAGTTACGGCATGGTACACGGATTCAATTCCATCTCACTCGGGATACCAACTGCTGACTTCGAATGGACGGCTCGAATCCGATCTTCTTGACCAGTTGACCGATTTACTGGCGACCGGCCCTAGTGCAACCGGTTCGCGCGGGGGTTCGAGCGAAGAGTTTCCGGTGATTGCTCCGTCGGCGGCGGCCAAGCGTCCAGCAACTGCGGAAAAAGGAATTGCGGAAAAAGAGACGACGGAGCCGGCCATCTCGGCGCCGATGCCTCGGTTACCAGAAACCGGGCACACGTTCTCGTCTTCGTTGGAGCGGGGGTTATCGAGTCGGCAACTGTCGGAGTCGAAAAAATCGCTGGAGCCTTCAGCTCAACCTGAAGCCAGTTTGCGGGCGGAGGCTGCGAGTTTGGAGGAGGTGCTCCAAAATCAGGCGCATCCGAAGAATCTGGTTGCGATAAAGAAATCCGGGACTCCGGTGGTTGCGACCCCCAGCTTAAATGCCAAGACTTTGTTTCTGGCGAGCGCGCACGATGAGTTTGAGATGCTGGATTTCAATGCGGACTGGGTTCACGTGCGGATCTCCGGCTTGTCGCGGGGATGGATCTGGCGCACGAGCCTGGAGATGCCGGAGAGTATTTCCGACGTTCCGCTGGCGAGCGAGAGTGCAGCGCCGGTTGCCGCCGATCTGTTCCAGGTGACGCGCGAAGAAACTGCGCCCTTCCCGGGGGATTGGGAGCCGCTGCGGGGTAGGAACGTGAAAATCATCTCGGTGCAAAAGATCCAGGAAAACGAGAAGAACGGCGGTGCGCAAGCGAAGCTGGAATTCGCCAAGTCTTTGCTCGACAAGAATTACGCAGAACTGACGGGAAAATCGCACGAACTGTCTGGAGTGGTGTTGATCTTCGATTCGGTCGATGGGGGCATGATCGCCGCCACGCTGGCGACGGTGCAGGCATGGCGGGCGGGCACCTTGTCAGATGCGGCTCTCTGGCACCGGTGTTTTTTTGATCCACCCGAGACATTCAGCGTTTCCGGCCCCGCAGGCGGCCGCTAGTTGCCGTCGCCAATCGCCGACGATCGCCTTTCATGCAAAGCATCATGAGAGAAAGATGCGCAGTCGATTTAAGTTTCCCTTGACATTGGACAAATAGCGCGGTACGAATGCTTTCTTTGTGGTTGGTTTCTTCCTTGGGGATCTATTCGATGGCTGCCGGTTTCGGCTAAACCGCCGGATAAGGGCGGAAGGAGCAAACCGGCGTGTGTGGGGGCCATGTTGCAACAATTGTTTTCTCTGCTGCACGACTATGCCGAACTGACCAAGGCGCGCATAACGAGTCTGATCGTACTTACGGCGTGGTGCGGCTACTTTTTTGGCGCACACCGGTTGGGCATTTCGTCTTGGTCGCTGGGCCTTCTCCACTCCCTGTTGGGGGTGGCATTGGTGTCGAGCGGAACGGCGGCGCTCAACGAAGTGCTCGAATCGAGCGTGGATGCGCGCATGCGTCGCACTGCGTCGCGCCCCCTGCCTTCCGGACGCATGACCCGGGCCCACGCGGCCGCCGTTGGATTAGCGCTGACTCTTGGCGGTTCCGCCTATCTCGCGATCTATGCCAACTTATTAACTGGGTTATTGGTGTTCTTGACCGCACTTGTGTATTTAGCGGCATACACCCCGCTGAAGAAAGTTTCTCCGGTGTGCACATTTGTGGGCGCGTTTCCGGGAGCGATGCCGGTGGTGCTGGGCTGGACGGCTGCGCGCGGAAAACTGGAAATCGAAACCCTGATCCTTTTTGCCATCATGTTTGTCTGGCAGTTCCCGCACTTTCTCTCGATCGCGTGGCTCTATCGCGAGGACTACGCGCAAGGCGACATACGCATGCTGCCGGTGGTCGAGTCCGACGGAAAGTCCACTGTATGGCGGATTTTGGCCTATTCCGGAGCTTTGATTCCCGTGAGTATCTTGCCGGTTGCGTTGGGAATGTCGGGGCGGCTGTACTTGGTTGGCGCGATCTTGATGGGCGCGGCGTTGTTCCGCGTATCCATAGGAATGGCGTATCCGCAACTGCCGGCGACGGCTCCGGCATCCAAACCTTCGGCTCGGCGCTTGCTGCGGGCTACGATCATCTATCTGCCCGCGCTTTTCGCGCTGATGATGGCTAACTCGGGGAGTTAGCTGCAGGTAACAAGTAAGTTGATGAAATCGCCTACTTGGTAGACACCAGAAAATTCACTACGCTGGGCTGACTGGCGTTGACCGTGACCGGTTTCTCCCAGCTCTTGGGCTCGTTAAAGATGGGGCGCTGCACCGTCCGCTCAGTCAGAACATCGTAAGCCTGTTCTTTCCCGGTCAGAACCCAGCCCTCATGCCAGGCAACGATCTGGTAGGTTCCCGGCGGCACAGCGGTGAGTTCGAAGCGGCCGCTCTCGTCGGTAACTGCATAATACGGGTGAGGAACCACCATCATCTCGGCATTCATCCAGACGTGACCGCCGTTACAGCGAAGATGCACCAGCCCAGGCGTGGACATGGTGCGCGTAGTGACCCGGTTGACGAACGGGAAAGGCAGGTTGAAGGTGGCCGCGCCGTCCATGTGCAGGGTGGCATCGGAGCTTTGCATGCTAAGCGCAGCGTTTTGGGGAACCAGAAGGATGTGCGGGATGTAATGACACTGTTTCTGATCCAAATGGCGCCGTTGTTCTGGGAGAAGCAGCGGTTTGCCGGCCGAGATGTTATTCAGATAGACGATAGTGTTGGCCACGCCCCCCTCTGGACCGAGGATCAACCGCTCCAGATCGGCGGTTTTCTTGGATTTCGGATCGCAGATCTGCGGATCCTTGTTGATCGAGACAGCCAGTCGGCGGGGTACAGGCCCCGACCACTTGACGGTGCCGGAAATGGTTCCTTTCCAGTTCAGTGGAACAATCCGTGAGAGATTTTTGTAGAACTCCGCTATCGCTTCCACTATTGAAGTTGGAGACAATGGTCGGAGATGATGAAAGAAGGCCGAATATGACCAGCCCACTCATTTCCTCGCCGCCACGTCTTGCCCTGTTCTGCCTGTGCGCCCTGCTCGCTTTCTCTGCCGCCTGCAACCGAGGACCATCGCAGCCCGGCGCCGCCACCGGCCAACCCGCTGCCAAGCGCTATTCCCTCAAGGGCAGGGTCATCTCCGTGGACAAGAACGCCGGCACAGCCAACATCGATAACGCACCGATCGCCGGCTTCATGGACGCGATGATCATGCCCTACACCATCAAGCCTCCTTCCACGCTGGATCAACTGCGGCCCGGCGACTCCATCACCGCCGATGTCGTCGTCGAGCCAGAGAAGTACTGGCTGGAGAACGTCAAAGTCACCGGGCACTCGAAAGCTCCCGCAGGCACGCCTACCGCGACCGTGCATATCCCGAATCCGGGCGACCGCGTGCCGGACTTCAAACTCATCAACCAGAACGGCAAGCGGATCTCGCTGCATCAGTATCGTGGCCAGACCCTGCTGCTGACGCTCATCTATACGCGCTGCCCGTTCCCCGACTTCTGCCCGCGCGTCAGCCATGAGTTCGCCGCGATCGACCACCAAGTCCGCGGCGATTGGGCACGCTACGGCAGAGTGCACTTGCTCAGCATCAGTTTCGACCCCGCCCACGACACGCCCAAGGTTCTGCGCGCATACGGCTTCTCCTGTGCCGGAAGCAAAGATGCCACGCTCTTTACGCATTGGGAGTTCTCTGCGATTCCGCCATCCGAGTTACCTAAATTTGCCGATTATTTTGGTCTGACCTACAAGGAAGAAGGCGGTCTCATCACGCATTCGCTCAGTACCGCAGTCATCTCTCCCAATGGAAAGATCTTCAGGTGGTATCACGGCGCCGACTGGCGGGCCTCCGACTTGCTGCAGGACATCGCCACAGCCACGCACCCTGCCAGTTGATCACCGAGAAAACGTGTAGGAGATAAGAAAAGGGGAGAAGCGCATGACGTACGTTCCGGTTCCATTCGCCACCTTGGGAATCATCGTTTCTGGTCTCGTCCTGCGCGGGCATACCGGGCCGGGTGCGACGCCTCCTTTACGTCTTGTGGCCGAACCCATCTCTTCTGTGCGCATGTCCAACATCTCACAAAACACCAAACTTCTGCCTCTGCCAGCTTCCGAGCATGCGGTGCGCTCCTCTGCGCCGAAACGCAACCTTATCAGCGGCCTCCGAGCATGGTCGGCTCAAGGCAGCAGATCATGTTCGAGGTCCCGAAAACGGGCTTCTGGGATGTTAATCGGGGCAGTGCGTCGATCCTTCGCGCAGCGCTCGCTCCGTGTTCCGGGACCTCTGAGATGGTCTGGTGTCAGGCAGCCAGACGATAACTTTCCTCGGCCCCGTAGACCGCTTAAAGCAGGGACAACTGGTTGTGAAGGGACGGTCGGCCGGTACGGCTCCATAGGCTAGAACGATTGTGAGAACCGGGCTTCAAGGAATTCACCCAGCTTGGCTGTAGCCTTAAACTGTGGGATGGGATCCAGTTCCTTGAACGCGGAAGTGAATGCGTTGGAAAGACTCCAGATGGTTCGCGGCCGGAACTCCTCCTACTTCGGCTCGAAGTAGAGGTCATGCACGCTGCGAGCAATGTGCTTGGGAGCTTCGAGTCTGCCCTCGACAAATGCCTCGCAGATGACCACCTTGGCCGTGACATCCGTCAATTCACTCCCCTGCCAACCTCTACCTGCTTTCGCATCGGCTCAAAGTTTCGTTGCATTCGGTCGACTCCAACCGAGATGCAATCGATGAGTGAGAACGACTTCGAGTGTTTGGCAAGGACCGGAGTGAAATCACTGCTGAATGCCAAGCTCAGTCATGTTGCCGCAAAACGGGCTATGGTCGAACGTGGGAGAAGCCCGGCTAAGGCACACATCGTAAGGGACTTAGGCGAAAGTCGCAGGATACGTACCGAGAAACGCCCTTGCGGTCACTCATTTCCCCATGGTCGGCAACCCGGACACTGGCCACTAACGGTCACCGCACCCTACCTTCCTACCGTCTTGATATCCAGACTCCTCCACAGATACCAGCAAGCGATCGAGCGATAAGGCGCCCAAGGTTTCGCGATCTTCTGCATCACGGCAGGCTTCGGCCACTTGCGTTTCTTGTAGTGCTTCTTGATGGCGGCCTGCACGCCGTAATCGCCGACGGGCAGAATATCCGGACGGCGCAAGGTGAACATCAGGAACATGTGCGCCGTCCAGACGCCGACGCCCTTCACCTGGGTGAGATGCGCGATCACTTCTGCTTCCGGCAATTCCGGCAAGCGCTCGAACTCCAGTAGGCCAGCTGCGGTTTTTTCAGAGAGATCGCGGAGATACGCGGTTTTCTGCCGCGACAGCCCAACGCCGCGCATTTCGGCATCCGTCAGTTTGAGAATGCCTTTCGGCGTCAGCGGATCGCCGGCCAGAGCGGTGAAGCGATTGAAGATGGTCATCGCCGCCTTGCCGTTCAACTGCTGATAGAGGATTGCCTCGGCCAAGGCGTGAAACGTGGGCTCGCCAAACTGCATGCGGAACGGCCCTATGCGCGCGATAATCTCGGCCATCACGGGGTCGGATTTCTTCAGATGGTTGATCGCTAACTGGTGGTNNCGATGATCCGATGACCCAATCCTTCACGACGGAAAATGGAAATGCACGTCGTGCCTGGAGGCGACGGGCATGCCGTCGAGCGTGGTCGGCTGGTAGCGCCAGCGGCGAAGGGTGGCCACGATTTTTTCGTCGATGCCGTGGCCGATCGCCTGCACGATTTTCGTCTCGACCACGTTTCCCTGGGAGTCGATGGTGACTTCGATGACGACGTCGCCCTGCAGGTCACGGGGAAGCCCGGCGCGGTCCACGGGAGGATCCGGATAGGTGACCGGATACGCGACGTGGACTTCATGGCCGGTGATCGGTCCGTCAATCATGGTGCCCAGTGGAGATCCGGCATGAGAGTCGTGGTCGCCGGCTTCCGCATCGACCGTTGCCTGCCGAGGCTCGGGCGCAGTCTTTGACGGCCGGGACTGCGGGTGTGGGCGGTGCTTGCCAGCCCGCGCCGGGAGCAGCAACTTGGCCGCGTCTGGGAGCGTGTTGTTGCGGTTGGCACCCGCTGGAAAGTAAATCAGTTTGTAGGTGTGGGTGCCGTCTCCATAGGCAAGCCCCTCAGGTCTGAGGTCGATCACCCTGGGATTATGGAACGCGATCACGGCCAATACCGCCAGGTGCGCGGCTACCGACACTCCGACGGAGCGACGGCGGCGGAATCTCGAAGTCGTGGGCTGAAGACCAATGAACACGGCAATACCTAGCTTACAGGATTGACGTGCAAGGAAAGAAAAGGTTTCAGGGGCGAACGTAACCGCCGGTCCGCCCTGCCAATCGCGTTTCTGGCAACGAGATGTATTACCGGCCAGCCTACGACCCGGCCTGTTGTTCGGCCATGTCGCCGATCACGGGCAGCTTGAACATCTTTCCCTGGTAAGCCTTGAGCACCAGAATCAACCAGATCACAAACCCGGCCAGACTGACCAGTGGCCACAACAGGACGGTTGCCCAACCGAGGAAAGGAATGTGGCCGATGAATGCCAGACCGATCCAAAGCACCGTCCAGGCGGCCGCAAAGAAGAGGCATTGAAAGGAATGGAAGCGGACGAAGCGCTTCTTGTTGAACGGCTCCAGCACCAGAAACACAATCGCCGGGATGATGGTCACATAGGCCAGCGCGCCCGCAACGTTATCGGTGAGTCCGGCGGCACCGGGTGCAGTCGCGGTCGCGCTCACACTTTGCGCGGTGGCGCCGGCACATTTCGGACAGCTTGCTCCATCCGCGATCTGGGTTCCACAGGTTGGGCAGAATGCCACGGTGGGCCTCCTTTGCAAGACGAGAGGCAAGTTATCAGAACGCTCGCCGAAGTGCAATGGCGCTGGGCCGGGAATTCGTCTTTCCCCAATGGCTACGTTCCCACTATCATTTCAAGTTCGGAATACTGAATTCGGCGGAGCCAGGAAATGCCTCCGCTATTTCCCGTCTCTTGAAAGGCATTGATGATCACCATTGTTTCGGGATTACCGCGTTCGGGCACATCATTGATGATGCAAATGCTGGAAGTGGGCGGCCTGCCAGTTCTCTCCGACGGCGAACGCAAAGCCGACACCGACAACCCCAAGGGCTACTTCGAGTGGGAGCGCATCAAGCAGCTTCCGAAAGATCCCAGCCTGATTGCGGAGGCCGAAGGCAAGGTGGTGAAGGTCATCTCGCAACTGATGCTGTCGCTGCCACAAGGCCACGACTACCGCGTCGTCTTCATGCAGCGTCCGCTGCCCGAAGTGCTAAAGTCACAGGACAAAATGCTGCAACGCCGGGGCAACGCAGCTTCGATCGCCGACACCTCCGCCCTGGAAGAGGCCTTTCAACGCCACCTGATCGAAGTGAACCAGTGGCTCGCGGGCCAGGCGAACATGCAGGTCGTGCGGGTGCATTATCGCCGAGTGGTGCGTGAACCGAGGCCCGTCGCCGAAGAAATCGCCGCATTCTTGCAATTCCCGCTCGACATCGACGCCATGGTCCGGCAAGTGGATGCGACGCTCTATCGCAATCGCCTGAAGTAGAGCGGCGTGGGGACCCGCCTGCTATTCGGGTCCGGACATGCGCTGAAGTTACCCGATTTCGGGCATGGCGTTGTGCCGTGCCTGCGCGCCGGTCAGGAGATCGACGTAGGCTTCCGCGATCAAGTCTTCGGGGCCAATCCCGAATTTGCGGAGCAGCTCTGCCGCGATGCTCTTGCCTTCCTCCTCGCTCTGCTGTGTGCTTTGTCCTGGCCCCAGCACCACCTCCAGTTCGAAAAAATCTCCCAGCCCCTGCACTTGGTCGATGTGGATTCGCGTTGGGCCGACCCAATAGAGGGTGCGTATCTTCTCGACCGTGCCGGTTACCCCCAGCGTCTGCGTGAGAATGTCGAGCAGAACTTGCGGGTCGGCGGTTCGGGCGATCGAGTAGCGCGAGCAGCGTGCGCCGGCAACGTTGGCTCGTTCCTAGCGGATCAATTCCCCTCGGTCGGGCGCGAAGATGCGAAGCTTCAGGCGTGCGCCGTCGCAGCGGAAAAAGATATCTTGCTGGTGAATAATTTCCGGGGCGGAGCCGCTCAGCCGCGCGGCGGTGGCCAGGGCAGCGGCACGGTCCTTCAGAAAGGCTTTGATCTCGATGTTCCGAGATACCATACCTTAACAATCTACTGGATAAATCCTTGGTTGTTCCACGGAACGCGGGGACTTTCCCGCGCTGCTCCCGATGGGCGAGAATGCGGACGTGAAACTCAGATGGCAACTACCCCGTCCGGACCGGCGGGAGCGCGAATCCGATCTTGCTTCGGCGACGAGATGGCGGGTTCATCAGCCTCTTGATGACGCGAAGAATTCCCTGGATCGCCCCATCGTGGGTCCCGAGCCGTTCTTCCAATTCTTCAATCCGGGAGGCGAGTTCTTTGTTTGCGGCTAGCATCTCCCGCAAGCGGACAAAGGCGCGCACTACAAAGACACTCATTTCTACTGCCTGTTCCGAGTTCAGCACCGTTGCTGCCATGATGGCGCCATGTTCGGTGAAGGCGTAAGGAAGCGAGCGCCGGCCGCCTCGGCCAATGTTTGAGGTCGCAAATTGCGACCGCAAAGATCGGTTCTCTCTGGGAGTAAGCTGGAACATAAAATCCGCAGGAAATTTCTTGCGGTTGCGTTTTGTTTGTTCATTCAAACGCTTTACCGGCACGTTGTAGAGTTCCGCCAACGCGGTGTCGAGAATGACCCGCTGGCGGCGCAGAATAAGGATTCGGAGATCAATCGAGACCGCAGCTGCTTTTCGTCGGGTCCCAAGTGCCTGCCGCTCTGGTTTCGGTTTCAGCGAACGGATTTGCATCCTGTCATAGTAGCGGTCGCAGACGGGTCGGGCTGTGACCGATGGGCGGTCCGATTGTGACGAAAATGGAGGCCCGGCCATGCGGCCTTCTGCCGAGGAAGCGCACTCAACTCGGGAAGGAATCTTTGCGGTCGCAAATTGCGACCGCAAACAAGATTTATGTGACGCTCACTTCCGTATACGTGCCGTACACCTGCCGCAGCGCTTCGCAGATTTCGCCGACGGTAGCGTAGGCGCGTACGGCGTCGACGATATACGGCATGGTGTTGACGCCGGAAATGTTGCCGTTGCTGCCCGCGGTGGGAGTCTTGGCGGCGGCCCTCTTCAGCGCATCAAGCCGGCGCTGCACTTCTTCATTCGAGCGGCGGGCGCGTAGGGCCTTCAGTTTCTTCTCTTGAGCGCGCGCCACCGATTCGCCGATATAGAGAATGTTGGGCGACTCCTCGTCAATGACGAAATCATTTACGCCGACCGTGATCTTCTCGTTGGCTTCCACTGCGCGCTGGTACTGGTAGCTGGCCTCGGCGATTTCTTTCTGGGGATATCCGCGCTCGATGGCTTTGACCATCCCGCCCATCTGGTCGAGCTTCTCGAAGTAATCGAAGGCGCCTTGCTCCATGTCGAGAGTTTGCTTTTCGACGAAATAGCTTCCGCCGAGCGGATCGACAGTCTGGGCCACGCCCGACTCGAAGGCAATAATCTGCTGCGTGCGCAAGGCGATGCGCGCAGCCTCTTCCGTGGGTAAGGCGAGCGCCTCGTCGTAGGCGTCGGTGTGCAACGACTGCGTGCCGCCGAGCACCGCCGCCAGCGCCTGCAGAGCGACGCGCGCGACGTTGTTCATCGGTTGCTGTGCGGGCAGCGAAACGCCGGCGGTTTGGCTGTGGAAGCGCATCAGGCGAGTGCGGTCGTTCTTGGCGCCGAAACGGTCCTTCATCAGGCGATACCAGATCTTGCGCGCGGCGCGGTATTTGGCGATCTCTTCGAAGAAATCGTTGTGCGCGTTGAAAAAGAAGCTGAGGCGCGGTCCGAAGTCGTCAACCTCGAGTCCACGGCGGCGCGCCCACTCCACGTATTCGACGCCGTCGTAGATGGTGAACGCGAGTTCCTGCAGCGCGGTCGATCCGGCTTCGCGAATGTGGTAGCCGGAGATGGAGATGGTGTTGAAGCGCGGTGTGAACTTCGATCCGAACTCGAACGTGTCAATCACCAGGCGCATCGAGGGCGCGGGCGGATAGATGTACTCCTTCTGCGCGATGTATTCCTTGAGAATGTCGTTCTGAATCGTGCCGGAAATCTTTTTCCAGTCGGCGCCTTGCTTTTCTGCCACCACCAGGTACATCGCCCAGAGCGCGCTGGCTGGGGAATTGATGGTCATCGATGTAGTGATTTTGTCGAGCGGGATGCCGTCAAACAAAATCTCCATATCTTCGAGCGAGTCGATGGCTACGCCGCACTTGCCCACTTCGCCTTCGCTGGCCGCGTGATCGGAGTCATAGCCCATGAGCGTGGGCAGGTCGAAAGCGACCGACAGTCCTCCTCCGCCGTGTTCGAGAAGATACTTGTAGCGCTGGTTGGTTTCCTCCGGCGAGGCGAAGCCGGAGAACATGCGCATCGTCCACAGCTTGCCGCGGTAGCCGGTGGAGTGAATGCCGCGCGTGTAGGGCGGTTGGCCGGGATAGCCGAGGTACTGGTCGTAATTCCAGTCGGCGGGCAGATCGGCCTGGGTGTAAAGACGGCGAATGGGCCGGTTCGAGATGGTGCTGAAACGCGCGTGGCCGTGCTCGTCGAGGTTGGTGCCGGTGGAGGCGCCAATCGGCTTTTCGGCAGCCTTGTCGAGTGTGGGCGCCAGAGTTTTCTCCGCCCAATTTCTTTCTGATGCGGTGAGATGGCGGCCTTCAAAGACGTCGGAAATCGGGCTCTCCTCGACCGTCTTGCGCGGGTCAGCTTTCCGTTTGTTCTCCGCCATTCAGTTCCCCACTCCGGCTTTGATGATAGAGGAGGAGGTGCCAGGCTGCAAAAGACGCAACCGACCGAGCGGTTGGTGGAACTCAAGGTCAAAGTTCTAACCACAGGAGACACCGAGGGCCACAAGGGAAGATCGCCGGGCGCTTCACGCGTGTTTTCCAAGGCACCGATGCTTGGTCTTCATTCTTAGCGAAGGGAGTTCTGAGATTGAGGCGGGTACGGATGGAGTGGGCTGTTAAGTTTACGCTTGGACGATCACAGCTTGGAGCCTGGAAATGCCTCCGCGAGCGTGATGCCGACCTCGGGTAGTTCGCCCTTGCTCAACGCCAGCAACCGCAGGGGTGCAGCACGCTTTTTGGTATCCCGGCAGTAAAGGATGCGCGTCGAATAGTCCCGCAGTCTTGTAAAGGGTTTGAAGTGTTTGTTCAAGGTACAGATCAGAACGCTGTTTTTCCCCATCAGCGGGTTGAGGTCATCCAAATAGAACTCCAACGACCAATGGAAGCCGATACTGAAGAAGCCATAGATCAAATCGTAAGTTCCGGGCAACTTGCAAAGCGGCAACTCGGCGGCATCGAAAATCCGATAACCCGCGATGTGGTTGTAGTCCAAAAAAGAGCGTAACAGAGACAGCTGTCCGCAAAACGACGATACATCGGGCCATTGCGGCGGGCGGTCATAATACTCCTGCTTGTATTTGGTTTCCGTGCCGTTGCTATCGTAAAGGTGAACATCGGCACCTTCATCCCAAACGCCTTTCTTGCTGAAATAAACGACGGAGCGGCCAAACCCTGGCCCAATCTCCAGCACGCGTTGCGGCTTCTGCATCTTTCCGAACAACGGCGCCAGTGCCTGGTGTTCGCGCTCTGACATCGCATTGGTTTCCATCTGACAAAGCAGACGGGAACGCTCATCGGCACGGAGCGGAAGGCGCGTGGAAATCAAGCTGACCGACGCGGCGACTTCAGGCGTAAAAGGCGGCACCAGAAAGATATGGTCCCCCTGCTCGCCGACGATGCTCCCGGAGCGCAGCCGGTTCAGTGATATTTTAGAAAACAAACGCATCGGCACCCTCAGAGCAGAAACGATGGGGTTGGAGCAGGAGCAACAAAGCCTCGTTGGTTCTTGGGGAAGATTGCAACGGAACCAAGGTACTGAAAAACAAGAATTCTGTAAAGGTAACGGCCAACTGGCAACTGGGCGCGCGGATCGGTCTTTCCGCGACAGTCGGGCACAGATCGGCTTTCGGCTTGATCGCAGGCCTTCGGTTCCATAGTGCAGTTCCCGCCAGGACTTTGATGATTGAGGAGCGATGGCGGTGCTGCAGTATGGCGCGATCAGCCAGGCGATGGGTGAAGTTGAAGGTCTCCCCGCTGCGCGTCCGTGACCTCTGGGATGAAGACTTCCTCTGCCCCTCCCTTGACGCCGCGTTTCGCGCGCCCCTATTCTTGACGTTCTTCCAGCGGAGGGATCCTGAAAGCATTTCGGCGGTTATTGCAGCGCACTCCGGTGTACGGCGCGTACAAGGCGCTTGGCCACTATCCCGACTACTGGTATTGGATCCTGCGCGGGCGGCCGTCGCGGTCTCCGCATCTGTTGAAGCAGAAGGTCGTGCGCGAATACGGAGAGAAGTTTGGACTCAAGACACTGGTCGAGACCGGAACTTACTATGGCGAGATGGTCGCCGCGATGAAGAAACGTTTCGACCGCATCTATTCCATCGAGTGCGTTCCGGCGCTGGCGGAGCGGGCCACGCGCAAATTCGCGCGCGACCAGCACGTCCGAATTTTCTGCGGAGACAGCGGCGTGGTCATGCCCGAAGTGCTTGCCCTGCTCACGGGCCCGGCGCTGTTCTGGCTGGACGCCGGTTACTACGGCTGGGTGGGAATTCGGACTAAGGATAATGAGCAGCGCCTGTCGGCGGAACTAGAGATGATTCTGAGCCATCCCTACCCGCACATGATCCTGCTCGACGACGCGCGCGGGCTCACGGGGCGCGACGGCATTCCTTCGGTCGACGGCGTGAAAGCCTATGTGGAGTCGAAGTTTCCGCAGCGCTCGGTTGAGGTAAAGTACGACATCATGCGCATCACGCTGCGAGCATAGCCGACGCCACCGGAGGCGCGGCAAGCCGCGTCTCTACGTTAATTCTTTCTTGCGCGCGAGTTCCCATGCCTTCGCATATTTCCAGGATACGTAGACGGCGTGATAGAGGTGAAGCAGCAGGCCTTCGCGGCCGTCGAGAAATCCCAGCCGAAAGAAATAGTTGTAGATAAAGGTGGCCGCCGGGCGGAGGACGATGTTGAACAGGCTGAAGCTGCGCCGGCCCTTGGCGGCTGCCATCTCCGCGCCAAGGGACGAGTAGCGGTTCAGGTGATCGATGTAGTCGGCGAGCGTGGGATAACAGTGGTGGATAATCTCGATCGGGCCGCCCATTTCGTAGTACCGGCACGGGTTATATTCGGTGCCGCTCTCCAGTTGCAGGTCTTCATGCACTGCGCGATCTTCGAAACGCGCATGCCCACGTCGAAACAGGCGTAGCTTCGGATCAGGGTAGAAACCGCCATGGCGCAATGGGCGACCTAAAAAAGAATTGCGCCGCGGAAAGATCATGCCTCCTCGAAAGTCGGCAAATTCGTCTTTGTGTTGTCCAAATAAAACCAACCGGAGGAAGTCCAGCATTGTGGAGCTGATCTCCTCGTCCGCATCCAAACTCAGAGTCCAGTCTCCCGTCGCCTTGTCGATCGCCGAGTTCTTCTGCGCGGCGTAGCCCTTCCACGCTTCGACAAAGACTTTCGCGTCGAAGGACTTCGCGATTTCGATGGTACGGTCGGTCGAGCCCGAGTCGACGACGATGATCTCGCCTTTGCCGTCGGCAACCAGCGGTTGCACGCTGGCCAGCGTGCGTCCGATGTTGG
This sequence comes from Acidobacteriaceae bacterium, assembly GCA_003132325.1. Lineage (GTDB taxonomy): Bacteria > Acidobacteriota > Terriglobia > Terriglobales > Acidobacteriaceae > Acidiflorens. The sequence goes on along the minus strand of PKXK01000107.1, from coordinate 4,506 downwards.
CCTCTTCGTTGTGCGTGATGACGACGACGGAGAGGATCATGCGGAGTTCCTGCCGCGGCAGGCCAAGAGCCTGCCGAGCCTTGCTCGGCTTGGACAGCCGGGGGCGGCCGTCCCTACGCGAGCCGTCTCCACGCGAGCATCGCCGATCGCCGAGATCTCCACGGAGAGAGGATACGCGAGAGACGGCATGCAACAAAAGAAAAACGCTGCAAAAGGGAAACGCCGGGCGGGGGCGCCCGGCGCTCCATCGAAGAATTCTTGCTACGGTTGCGGCGCTACTGTTGCGGTTGGGCCGGAGGGTTCGCCGGCGTTGGTTGGTCCGCAGGCCGCGCCACCACGTGCGGGATGTTCGGCGCGTGCGTGACTTCGCCCCGCTCGGCATCGGCGATCACGATACCGGCGTGGTCGAGCAGCAGGCCGATGGCGCGATCCAGTTCAACTTCCGCTTTTTCGTACGCGGCCTTGGCGGAGACGAGCGTGACTTCGGCCTGGGTCATGAGCGCCTGGTTCTGCAGCACCAGCGTTGAAGTGGATGCGCCGAGCGCGTACTTCTTTTGTTCGGCGTCGAGCGACTGGCGCCCCAGATCCAAGGCGGCCTGGGCGGAAGCGACGCTGGCGCGATTCTGCTGCACGCCGAACTGCGCGTTGCGCACCTCGATGCGCACCTGGTTCTCAATCTGCTGGATGCGCAACTGGGCTTGCCGGTACTCAAATTCCGAGCGTACCTGCGTGGCCTGGGCGGCACGATTGCGGAGCGGGATGTTGATCGTGATGCCCGCGCCCTTGTCGGGAGCGGTCGAATTGACCAATTCATTCAATCCGCCGCCATAGGAGGTACTTGGGAATGGCGTGAACCCCTGGCAAAACTGCTGGGGCGGGTTCGGTTGCGCGCAGACGTATTGGGCATTCGGGGAACCGCCCAAGCCGTTGCCCCCGTAGTATGCGAACAGGTCCACGGTGGGCAGCAGGGCACTGCGAACCGCCTTATTGCTGATCTCGGTATTGGAAAGGTTGATACGCGCTTCCGCCAGTTCGGGACGATGCCCGAGCGCATCATTCACCAGGTCCTGAGTAGGGACAACCGCTTCCTGCGCAGACAATTCCACGGTTGAGGTTGGAATTACTTCGGCGTCGGCCAGTACCGGGTCGACCAGCGTGCGGCTGAGCGCATTCTTCATCAGCAGTTGCTCCAGCTCAAGATTGGTCAGCGCCAGGGTCAGGGTTTGCTGATTGGTGGCGACTGTGCTTTGCGCCCGGACCACTTCGATCGGCGCGAGCGTCCCGATTTCCACCTGCTTTTGATTGTCAGAGAGGGTCTTCTGAGCGAAAGACAGTTGCTCCTTCTGAACCCTGACATTTTCGTACGCGAAGACCAGGTCCCAGTACATGTTCTCGATCTGGTCGACGGTAGTCGTAATTTGCAGGCGGAAGGCCACGTCTGAAATTTCGCGGTTGTTCTTGGCGATCTGAATGAAGCGAGTGTTCGGGGCGAATCCAAAGCCTTGCAACAGGTGCTGAGTGAGCTGGGCGCGGAAGTTGGTATTCAGAGCCGGGCTTACCGGTTGATCTCCATTATTCGTGCTAACACGGTTATTGTTGAACCCGACTGATAGGTTTGTACCCCACTGGAATCCTTGCGTGTAGGCAAAATTAGAAGTGGCAGTGTTGGTCTCGCTGGGAAGGCAAATGATGCTGTTGCACAGGGTACTCTTGAAGCGATCGAGTTGCAGCGTCCCCGTAAGGATGGGATCGAAGCTGGTGATGAGCGGACCACTGCCCAGGGTCGATACGACCAAGCCGCCCGATCCCGTGCCGGCGCCACCGGCCGCAACAGACGTTCCGCCCTGGCCCGAGCCAACTTGTGTGCCGAGTCCGCCTACGCCGCCGCCGGGGGTGTTCTGCACGACGCCGCTGTTCACGCCGAGAATGCTGGAGCCCGCTTTGGCGCGCCAGACGTCGGTATCGGCGATGTTCAGGTTGTAGCGAGCGATCGCGATGTCGAGATTATTCTCGAGCGCCAATGCGACCGCGTCGTTCATGGAGATGTAAAGTTTGCCATCGTGCATGAGTTGGTCGATGCGTGGCGTGTTGGCCAGGTTCGGCGGCGCTACGTGCCGCGCAGTATACGGACCAATCGGATTCGGGAAGGGCGACTGCGGCTTCGAATACTGCTTCACATCAAACGGCTGCGATGCGGACGGCACGGCCTTCTGGCTCTGCATCTGCGCCGACGGCGCGCTGGGAACGGACGAAGCATCCTGCGCCCACGCGGCAGGTACCATGATTACGGCCAGGAAGACGGCGGCAATAAGAAGGGCGGCAGCCCGCTGAAACGCAGTCAACACTGTAGAACGTTGCATTCGCATCATCTCCATTGGTCAAATTCAATTGGGTCAAACTCAATTGGTCACACTAAAGTGATCACACTCGAGCGCTTAGGTTCATGAGGACGTAATGGTGCGCATTCTTGCTAACACTCTGTTACTACGTAGAACGGCGGGCAAGAGTTCCTTGCAATTCCGGTGCAGGTCTCTCCTTGCCATGCCGGAGAAAGGCAATCTTCTTCATTTGCAAGTAAAAATGATCGTAAGTGAACTAGTATAGCTGACGCGCCGCCGCATCCTCGGTGACCGCGGCCGTAAAACTTTGTAAATGCTAACGATGATGCTCGGGCTGCTGAGGACTCGAAAAAGAACGTGCGCAATCTCAAACTGATCCTCTCTTACGATGGCGCGGACTTCGCCGGCTGGCAGGTGCAGCCCGGCCAGACGACCGTNNCTGGCCCAGGTGGCGAGTTTTCAGACCGCGTCGGCCATTCCCGCGGAAAACTGGGTCCGGGCGCTCAATGACATTCTGCCGCCGGCGATCCGTGTGCTCGAGGCGACCGAGGCCGCGCCCGAATTCCACGCGCGCAAGTCGGCGCGCGCCAAGACGTATCGCTACCGCATTTACCGAGGTGCGATCTGCCCGCCGTTTCTGGCGCGCTATGTGTGGCATTATCCGTATCCGCTGGAGGAATCGGCGATGATCGCAGCCGCCGGCGTGGTCGTCGGCGAACACGATTTCACGTCGTTCGCGGCAGTGGACCCGGAGCGCGTGGAACGAATGGCGGCCGAAGAAAATACTCACACCACGAACATTCGCACGATCTTCTCTTCCGCTTGGGCCCGCGAAGGCGACGAGCTCATCTACACGGTGCGCGGCAGCGGATTTCTTCATCACATGGTGCGCAATTTGGTCGGCACCTTCATGCTGATGGGGAAGGGAACGCTGAGCCTGCAAGATTTGCGGCGCATCCTCGAAGCGCGCGAGCGCAACGCCGCCGGCCCGACCGCGCCCGCCAGCGGGCTGTATCTGGTTGGGGTGGAATATTAGTGTAGCGCGGACACTCCTGTCCGCGNNGAGCGAGACGTCGTACGATCTGCAGCTTATCTTACGCTGGAAGGCAAGGGGGCGCGGACAGGAGTGTCCGCGCTACACCGGCAATTCGCAATGAAAGATAACCCTATGGCGCGCCCGTTGTGTCCCGCGTACACTTCTTCGCAGATGGCCGCGAACATCGAATTCGCCGTCTCCCGCCTCGCTTCGGTGAACCCGGCGACCGGCGAAGTTCTGGGCGAACTGGACAGCGCCGGTCCGACCGAAGTGCGCGCCGCGGTGGCCCGCGCACGCGCCGCACAGCCGGAGTGGAACGCCTGGGGCATCCGCAATCGGGTGCGGGTACTGAGCCGCTTCCAGCAGATTGTTCTCGCGCATAAAACCGACATCGCGCGCCGCATCACCCAGGAAGCAGGCAAGCCCGCGGTCGAAGCGCTCGTCACCGAAGTTCTGGTCGTGCTCGACGCGGCGCGATTCCTGATCGGCAACGCCTTCGCGATTTTGCGCGAGGAAAAGCTGCCCCACGGGAATCCCGCGCTCAAAGCCAAGTCCGGCCGCATTCTGCACGAACCGTATGGCGTTGTCGGAATCATCTCGCCCTGGAACTATCCTTTCTCGATTCCGGCGACGGAGGCCATGGCGGCGCTGGTTGCGGGAAATGCTGTGGTGCTCAAGCCCTCCGAGTTGACGCCGTTGATTGCGCTCGAACTGCGGGCGCTGCTCCGCGAGGCCGGAGTTCCCGACGACGTTTTCCAGGTTCTCCCCGGCGAAGGCGCGACCGGCGTGGCGCTGGTCGCTAGCGAAATCGACAAGCTGGTCTTCACGGGAAGCGTCGCCACCGGCCGGCGGATCGCGCAGATCGCCGCCGAACGCCTGCTTCCGTTGGTGCTGGAGCTGGGCGGCAAGGACGCGCTGATCGTGCTCGAGGGCGCACCGCT
>PKXK01000107.1:0-151 GCA_003132325.1 Acidobacteriaceae bacterium | reverse complement strand
GCGTCGGCAATGGCATGGATCCGGCCACCGAAATCGGCCCCATGATCCACGAGCGGCAAGTGCGGGTGGTGGAATCGCAGGTGGAGGATGCGCGGCAGCGCGGCGCGCGTGTGCTGGCCGGAGGCACGCGATTGCACGAGCTCGGCCCAAC
>PKXK01000053.1 GCA_003132325.1 Acidobacteriaceae bacterium | reverse complement strand
CTTGCCCGTACCGCTTTCGCCGCGAATCAGTGCTGTGCTGCGATGGCTGGCAATGTCCTGCGTTAAGCCAAGAATCTCTTCCATGCGCGGGTTCTTAGTGATGATGTCGCGGTGATGATATCGACGGCTGAGCTTCTTGCGCAGAATCTCGTTCTCACTCTGCAGCTTCTTCAGCTTCAGGATGCGCGCGACCAGCTGGGAGATTTCGTGGGGGTTGCAGGGTTTGACGATGTATTCCTGGGCACCTTCTTTCATGGCTTGAATGGCGGTATCGACTGTGGCATATGCAGTAATGATGATGGCGGACGCTTCCGGGCGCGTGCGGTGAATCTCCATCATGGTTTCAATGCCATCCATGCCGCCAGGCATCTTCAAATCGATGAAGCAGATGGCATAGTCCGTCGACTTGGCGAGTTCCAGCGCTGTCTGCCCGTTGAACGCGGTGTCGACGCGGTATCCATCTTCGCGCAACCACGCCGCCATCGATTCGCACATCACTTCTTCGTCGTCCACGACCAGGACCGGCCAACTCTTCTTCATACTCCTCCGTCTAGCGAAGCACAGCGCCGCACCACTTGCATTCCGCAGCGCACGCAGTACTGTTCTGCTTTAGCATCGACCAACTCGATATGAGTAGCAAGACTCATCGCACACTTCGGTTCCGAACAATGGACAAGTCCGAAGGTGTGCCCCAGCTCGTGCAGTACTTCCTTGGTCGTTCGCTCACGTAACAGGCTTTCATCCGCGGCCAGCCCGTAAAATTCCTGGCGCAGCCGCCAAAGCGAGATCACGGCGACTGGACCATCAAGCTGCGCCTGTCCAAACAGGAAGCTGAGCATCGGGATCGCCAAGTCGACGTCAGTGACCCCAAGAACCCGGGCGGCATCCCGTGGAGCACCGTCAGCCAGCATCTTCATGATCCCTACCGACTGGTATTGCCCTCGCTTTGTGTCATAGGCGGCCTCTGGAATCGACAAAGGCGGCAAGCGCCGAATGGGAAGGGGAAACCAATCGGCGGCTGCCTTTTCGACCCACTCCAATGCCTTTGCCGGTACGCTCCCGATTGCCACCAGATAAAGAGCATTCACACGGCATGCACCTGCACTTCTCCCGGTTCCGTGGCGCTGGTTCGTGTCTTGAGTGGAAGAGTGACAGCGAATGTTGTGCCCTCGTTCCGCTGACTCGTGACCTCGATTTCACCTTCGTGAGCCTTGACGATCCCGTACAACACAGCCAGCCCCAGACCGACTCCCTTACCATTAGCCTTGGTGGTGAAGAAAGGATCGAACACCTTGGGGAGATTCTCCGGAGCGATGCCTTCGCCAGTATCCTGAACGCATAGCTCCACGTTGTCCCCATCGGCGAGCAAGCGCGTGCGGATGGTAAGTTTGCCACCGCCGCGTGACTGCATGGCCTCGGCACCGTTCAGGACAAGGTTCAGAATTACCTGCTGTATTTGCGACGAGTCGCACTCGACCGGTGGAAGACTATCCTGCAATTCCAAAACAATCTCAGCGTTGATCAACTTGAGTTTGTGTTCGGCCAAACCCAGCGTGGTGCGAACGAGCTTGTTCAGATCTGCGGGCGCGCGCTGCGGCTTGAAACGGCGCGCGAATGCCAGCAGGTTCGAGACAATGCGTCCCACACGGGCGGTTTCTGTCGAGATCAGGCCCAGATATTTGCGGAACTCAGCTTCGCGTCCTGGCGGGTACTCTCCATTGGCCATCAGGCGTTCGAGCAGAGTGGAAAGGTTGAGCACCCCAGAAACCGGATTGTTGATCTCGTGAGCCACACTAGCCGCAAGCTGGCCGAGAGATGCAAGACGATCGGACTGGATGAGTTTGCTTTGGGCAGCTTGCAGTTGTTGGGTGCGCTCCGCCACCTTGTTCTCCAGCGTCTGCTGCATTTCGTTCAGTTCAGTGACAGCCAGTTTCAGGCGCTCGCGCATCAGGTTAAACGAGGCCACCAGTTCATCGAGTTCCTGGCTGCGACGTGTGATCTCAATAGGCCGGTCCAGTTCCATGGCGCTCACGGTCTTCGTGCCCTGGATCAGTTCTTGAATTGGACTGGCAACAAAACGACGCGTGAACAGAATGACGAACGCTGCTCCGATGGTCACTATAACGGCGGTAGAAAGGACGGCCTGAAGAGTCATGGCCCTTGTCTGTTTCTGAACGGGATCCAGCTGTAGGGCAACATCCACAACCCCGAGTACCTTGGTGGACTCCTGGTGGGCGTGGCAACTGGCGTTGCTGCACGAAGGCTCGTTGTAAATAGGGGTCACCATATCGATGGTCTTGATCCCATCGGGCGAAGTGACATAACGGACGCGCAAATCTTCAGCTGGTTTTGTTTTGATTGGCCCCTTACCGTGACAACTAATGCAGACTTCGTCGGATAAGCTCGTACGGCTCGGTTGCTCCCGCACGTCAGTCGAGAACGCCAGCCGTCCCTCGCGGTTGAACATACGGATCCGATCGACCCCTTGCTTGTCAGCAATCACCCGCATGATCTCGTAAGCGGCCTTGCGGTCGTCATCGAGCATGGCATGCCAGGTTGCGCTGGTAATACTGCGCGAAAGCTGATCCGCACCGAGGATCATGGTCTCGACCAAACGCTTTTTCTGAGTGCGAAAATTGAGGTATCCGCTAACGCAGCTGATCGCAACGATCAGTATGGTCAGCGAGAAAATCAGCTTTGGACCAAGCTTGCGAGGCATTTGGGACCTCAGCACCTAGTTCGTCTTAGGCAACAGGGGGCGGACAAAGAGATCCATAGAGCGCGATCTCCCTCTTCGTAATGATATGCGGGAAAATGCAGCCTTGCAGTGATTCTCACCGCGCCCACGAGTGATCTTGGTCACAGGGAATGCCCGTGTGACTTCAGGCCCTTAGAGTAGCGCCGCTTGCTTCGACGCCGACCGAGATGGCATCGACGAGCGGGAACGACTTCGAGTGTTTCGCGAGCACGGGCGTAAAGTCGCCACTGAAGGCGATGTTTTGATGCAAATAGGCATCATCGCCGACCTAGCCATTGCTCCTAGGCCCCCGCCGGAGTTCCACGTCGATAGTTGGTCTCCTCGGAGACCCGGATGCGGTCCAGAAACGGGCTTGTGGGAAG
>PKXK01000259.1 GCA_003132325.1 Acidobacteriaceae bacterium | reverse complement strand
AACGACCAGCCGTCGGGTTCGAACGGCGTCTATGACCGCAGTCAGCCCAAGACGTACCACGGCGGCGATCTGCGCGGCATTCGCCAGCACCTCGAATATCTCCGCGACCTCGGCGTCACCACGCTGTGGCTCACTCCCGTCTGGAAGAACACCGACTCCGACTACCATGGCTATCACGTTGTCGATTTCTACGCCCTCGACGACCACATGGGATCGATGCAGGAATATCAAGCGCTGGTGGCTGACGCTCACCGGCTGGGCATGAAAGTGCTGATCGACTACGTGGTCAATCACACCGGCCCGCATCATACCTGGGCCAACGACCCGCCGACGCCAACGTGGTTTCACGGCACGCCAGCGCACCATCTGGAGCCCTCCTATAACTTTTCAGGATTGGTCGATCCGCATGCTTCACCGCGCGAGTATCTGGCCACGCTCAACGGGTGGTTCGCGGGCAAGTTGCCCGACCTGAATCCGGACGATCCCGAACTCGCGACCTACCTGGCGCAAAATGCGATGTGGTGGACGGAAACCGCGCAACTCGATGGCTTTCGCCTCGATACGTTTCCCTATTCTTCGCGCCAGTTCTGGAGCGGATGGCACGAGCGGTTGCGCCAGGTCTATCCAGGGTTTGTTGATCCACGGATTATGGACGTCGGCGAAGTGGCGGACCCCGATTCGACCATCACTTCATTTTTTGAAGGCGGACGAAAACAGTTCGATGGCATCGATTCCGGCCTCGCCACCGTCTTCGACTTCCCGCTCTGTAATGCACTGCGCGACGTGGTCATCAAGGGCGAGCCGATGCAGAAGATTGTCGACGTTCTTCAGCACGACGAACTCTATCCGCATCCCGAGACGCTGGTCACTTTCCTCGGAAATCACGACGGCCGGCGCTTCATGAGTGAAGAAGGCAGCAGCCCGGCCAAACTCAAGGCCGCATTTTCACTGCTGCTGACGTTGCGCGGAATTCCCCAAATTTATTCCGGCGACGAAATTGCGATGGACGGCGGCGACGATCCCGATAACCGGCGCGATTTTCCGGGAGGCTTCCCAGGCGATCTGCACAACGCCTTCACCGCCGGCGGCCGTACCGCCGAACAACAGGATGTATTCGCGCACGTGCAGTCGCTGCTGGCGCTGCGCAAGAGTCACGCCGCTCTGCGTACCGGAAAGCAGTGGCACATCGGATGGGACGACACTTACTACGCGTTCCTGCGCGAGTCGCCGCAAGATGAAGATAAGCTGCTCATCGTCTACAACAACGCACCGAAGACGATCGAACTCACGATCCCCGTCGAAAACACGCCTCTTGAAGCTGCGCACCAGTTACAGGCAGTGTTTGGGAACACGCCCGCGGAGCTTGTAGCCGGTAACGTGCACGTCGTATTGGAGGCTCAGACACTCGCCGTGTTCAGCGTGCGTTAGCGTGCGCCCCGGGGCTACTCCGAGAAAGATGCAGCCACGATTCTTGGGGGGCCGGGCTTGCCCCATGAAAGCTGGTACCTACACGGGCAAAATCGAACTCCGAGTCGCGCCGGGTGCCCAGTCGGGAATCTGATAGTATCGCGTTTATCTTCCTCGGTTCGTAACCATTGTGAGAGTTACCCCGTGCGACCACCGTGTCGCAGCGATTCGGACTTCTGCGCAAGATTATGCAACGTTACTTTCCAGGTGACTAGGGGCGTGAAGGAGTCGCCGCCGCCTCGGATGCCCGCGAACCTTGCGTACAGCCAGATTGGAATTCCTGCCCGCAGTGCACGTTACCGCTGCCTTCACCGGCGACCCGGTCCTAGCAGTTCGTGTCTCCTGAAATGGAACATGGCAAGCACCGGAATATGCCATCGGGACGGAGGCTGCTATGACAATGCGAAATCTGACGATGGCACTTCTGGTTACTTTCGTACTCGGAACAAGTGTGGGACTTCATCGTTACGAAAACGCCCGAAACGCGGCAGTGGTGCGCCAACTCAGCGATCAACTGCAGCAGACCAAATCCGAGCTTGTCGATGCTACCGTGCGACTATCAGCGGCAAACCAAAAACTCGCGTTCCTCGATTCCTCAAAGGCTCGCGTTCAGGTGACCGCTTATGCTCTGACCGGCGATTTTGGCCCCGATCCGGTGTTCTCGAACAGTGCTCCAGTACGGAGTGCTTATGCGGTTCCTAAGCACACCCTCCCAACTGGGAAAGTCTTGAACGTGGCACTTTCACCGACGGCGGAGCGGAAGCTGCATGCCAACCTGAACGACACGATTGTGCTCATGTCCAGAAATCGCACCCGCAAGCATCTGGCACGCTTTGTGGACCGCACCGCGCAAACCGAGACGCGCCCGGTCGTGGATGTCCTATTTGCGGATGCCCACCAGGCCCGCATCTGGGGGCGGCGATCATTCTATGCCGTCGACATTTCCCGGCCCGACTCCCCATTCCAGCAGCAATGACCTGCTAGCGGTGATCGGCTCGCGATGACCTGCTGCGCTTCGCCCTGCCCGGCAAAGTGTCCGTGAGCATCGCATTCTCCGTGAGACCTCGATGAGGGTGAATGGGAGAATCGACTCGTCATCAAGTACACTTATTTCTTCCAGCCGTGACGGCATCGTGTGAGGAGAGGATTCGGAACTGTGAACTACGGGGCTCTTTTTCGATCTGCTTTGGTGGCACTGCTCAGAAATAAAATGCGGAGCGTCCTGACGGTTCTGGGGATCACCATCGGGATTGCGGCCGTGATCTGTGTCGTGGCCATCGGCAAAGCCGGACAAGCGCGAGTCCAGCAACAACTGAACAACCTTGGAGACAACTTCGTCTGGATTGAAGCTGGCGGCCGCGCGGTCAACGGCGTCCGCACCGGCACGCATGACACGAAGACGCTGGTTATGGGCGATGCCGTGGCCGTCAAGAACCAGATTTCGCTGATCAAAAGCATCTCGCCGAATGTGGATGATCCGGTTCAGGTCATCTACGGCAATCAGAATTGGCACACGTCCTACCACGGCGTTTCGCCCGAATACTTCGATATAAAGCGCTGGTATGTGGATCAGGGAGCGATATTTTCAGCGGACGATGTGGATCGAGCGGCCGACGTTTGCGTGATTGGCCGAACGGTTCGGCAACAACTTTTTGGCGTCGAAGCACCGGTTGGAAAAGTAATCCGCGTCAATAGCCTTCCCTGCAAGGTGGTGGCTACGCTGCAAGCAAAAGGGCTCTCGCTTTCCGGGCAAGATCAGGACGACACAGTGATCCTGCCCTACACGACCGCGCAGAAGAAGCTGAAGGGCATTACCTGGTTGGACGACATTCTGTGCTCGGCCGTGTCACAAGACGTGGTCAGGATGGCCGGACAGGAAGCAACCGCCGTGCTCCGGGATCGACACCACCTGCGTCCCGAAGAAGAGGACGATTTTAATATTCGAAATCCTGAGGACATCATTCAGGCCCAGCTCGACGCCAGCAAGACTCTGACCATTCTGCTGATAGCAATCGCATCCGTTTCCCTGATCGTGGGAGGAATTGGGATCATGAACGTGATGCTGGTTTCGGTTACCGAACGTACGCGTGAGATCGGAGTCCGAGTAGCGGTGGGAGCGACCGAAGCGGCCATTCAGCTTCAGTTCCTGGGAGAATCGATCATGCTCAGCCTGGTTGGGGGCGCTGCCGGTGTATTGGTTGGGATCTTTGGCTCCTATTTGGTTGGACAGACTCTGGGTTGGCCCATCGAGATGTCTGTCGAAGCGGTCGTGGTAGCCGCGATGTTCTCGGTCGCGGTCGGAGTCTTCTTCGGATACTACCCAGCGCGCAAGGCGTCTCTGCTGGATCCCATCGAAGCGCTGCGATATGAGTGAAATACATTTGATTGATTCCTGGAACTGGACATAATGACGAAACGCAAGTGGCTTATCTTGGCGGGTGTTGCGGTCGCAGCTGGATTGTTCGTTGCTTTGGGCCTGAATCGCAGCACGCAAGCGCAGCACTTCACGGCGAAGGTGGAACGAGGCGCCATCGACGACGTTGTGGAAGCCACCGGAACCATCAACTCGGTAATCACCGTCCAGGTGGGATCGCAAGTTTCCGGCTCCATCGCAAAACTCAATGCCGACTTCAATTCCCGCGTGCATAAGGGGGACGTTGTCGCACTCATCGATCCTGCATTGTTCAAGGGGGCCCTGCTGCAAGCGGCCGCTGACTTGAAAAACGCGGAGGCCAACCTGCAAGCGGCCCGAGCCAATCTCGAAAAGGCGAAAGCCGCATTGGTCCAGACTAAGGCCGACTATGATCGTGCCGTTGGCTTGACCAAAGACGGCGTCATGAGCCAGCAGCAACTGGACCTTGCCAAATCGAACTATGACGCAGCCAGCGCATCCGTCGATGCCGCCGCAGCCAACATCACGCAAGGCGAGGCGCAAATCAGTCAAAAGGAAGCTGCCGTCGCCGTAGCCCAAACCAATCTCGATTACACCGTGATTCGTTCTCCCATCGACGGCACGGTGGTGGCGCGAAATGTAGATGTGGGGCAAACCGTGGCGGCATCCCTGCAAGCTCCTACCATTTTTACCATCGCGCAGGATCTCACCAAAATGTGGGTGTATGCCAAGACCGACGAGTCCGATGTGGACAATATTAAGGTGGGCAAGGTAGTCACCTTCAAGGTGGATGCCCTCCCCAAGCAAACGTTTCAGGGAGTGGTCAGCCAGATCCGGATGAACCCGACGACGGTGCAAAGTGTGGTCACCTACGACACCATCATCGAATTTGCCAACCCCGAGCTGAAGTTGTTTCCTGGCATGACGGCCTACGTGACCATTCCCGTGGCCACCGTGCAGAACGTATTGAAGCTGCCCAACACAGCCCTGCGCTACAAGCCTCCGATGGCACCCGAGGAAGTTCTGGCTCTTTATAAGCGCTATGGGATCGAAGGAGGCGAGGGGCAACGGGCCGGTGATGACTCCGCTGCCGCGCAGAGTGAAAAGACGGCTGGCGGCGCCCAGAATCTGCCGCGAGCACCGAAAGCTGAGACGGCCGTGGTTTGGAAGCTCCATCCCGATAACACGATGGAACCGGTGAGGGTTTCTCTTGGAATCACGGACCATGCGTACACGGAAGTCAGCGCAATTCTAAAAGGGGAACTGAAAGAAGGAGACGACTTGATTATTCGATCGGTGACCTCCAAAACCCAAACTCCAAGCGGCATGCGCTAAGGATCAACAGTTCGAAAACCACCCCATGCAGACGACACCCGCTGTCAATCAAGTCGGAGAGGCCCCAGCCACCTCCGCGGCAAGCGCGGTCATCCGTGTGGAAGACGCGCACAAATATTACGAGTTAGGCGAGACACGGGTGCACGCGCTGCGCGGTGTAGGCGTCGAAATTCAGAGAGGCGAATTCGTGGCGATCATGGGGGCAAGCGGTAGTGGCAAGTCAACCTTCATGAACATCCTCGGCTGTCTGGACCGCCTCAGCTCTGGAAGATACTTACTGGAAGGGATCGATGTTTCCGAGCACGACAAGAAGGCTCTGGCGCTGATTCGGAACGAAAAGATTGGATTTGTTTTCCAGGGCTTCAATCTGCTGGCCCGCACAACGGCGCTCGAAAACACGGAATTACCCACGCTCTACGCGAAAATCGATAAAACAGAGCGCCGAAAACGCGCCGCCGATGCGTTGACCATGGTGGGTCTGGCCGAACGCGCGCAACATTTCCCGTCGCAGATGTCCGGTGGACAGCAACAGCGAGTCGCCGTAGCTCGAGCCCTGGTGAATCGTCCGTCTATTCTTCTGGCCGACGAGCCAACGGGTAATCTCGACAGCCGTACTTCGGTCGAGATCATGGAGATCTTCCAAAACTTAAACGACAAAGGCCTGACCATTGTCCTGGTGACGCACGAGCACGACATCGCACAATTTGCCAAGCGCATGCTGGTTTTCCGGGACGGAAAAATCCGTAAGGACGATCCGATTCTCAGTCGACCCAGGGCGAGCGAAGTGCTGAAGACCTTGCCGACGCTCGAGGACTGAGGCAGTGCAACGCGTGGTCAGGGCAGTTCAGTGCGCGGCCTGAGATCTCTCGGCAAGGAAATCGTCCCGGCACTGTTTCGCGGCGGAAAGCAACTGAGCAAACTCAGGCGAGCTTCGCAGCGGCGCGAACAGGGGCTCATTCTGCATGGCATTGTAGGCACAATAATGCCCTGTGACGGCACTTTTGAGCAGACGCAGCGCGATGTCCTTCTGCCCACAGAAGGCGAAGGTAGGTGCAGCCATGTACCTGTTCTCGGGGTCGGGACTGGCCAAAATCTTCGGCGCAAGCTCCCTGGCGATGTTGTCCACATCTCCGGACGGCGCGTGGTTGAGACAAATGTTGAGGATCTGATCTCTGGAGTCATCGCCCAATTTCTCGGATGCTTCCCGGGCTTGCGCCAAGTTGCCAGCACGAATGTAATGGCGCACGAGGTTGCGGGAGACCCAAAGGGATCCAATGTCGAGTTGGAGGAAAACCATTGTCCTCCCGTAGTTACCCAGTTCGTCGAAGGTGGACGCACACGAACGTAGCTGATAGTTCCCCGGGTCCAGGGACAAGGCGGCGTCGCACTCGCGCGCGGATTCCTCAAGCACTCCTCCGTAGCGCAGGACATAAGCCAAGGCGAAGTGGGCAGCGGCGTTCTCCGGATGGCGCTCCACCAGCGCCTTCGCATCCTGGTAGGCTTTTCCTAGTTCACCTCTTTCGACCCGATTCGTGATCAGCGCACTCGCCGCGCTGACCAGGTTCGGATCCAGTGCCACCGCTCGTTCCAGGGCGGCGTTCGAGCGCTGAAATAGTGCCTCGCCACCGTTCGAGTACTGCGAATCGTAGTAGTAGCGATGCCCCAGCGCGTCCCAGGCGGGGGCGTAGGTAGGGTCCAGTCCTACCGCGCGCTCCAAGGTGGCGATGGCGTCCTTATTGGGAAGAGGATCGTGCGGTAGCGAGATGCTGCGCAAGTACAGGTCGTAGGCCTCTTCGTTCTTGGGATGTGTGCCAGCTTCCCCTGAATCCGTTCCGGCGCCAAGAGCCGGGACCAACCCTTGGCGAACCTTCGAGGTGATCTGGCTCCGCATGGCAATCATGTCCGGAGAGGAGACGGTCATGGTGTCACGCCAAAGCGTACGGTTGTCCGCAACGTCCACGGCTTCCAGAGTGATCTGAAGCTGATCGCCCTCCTTCATGTAGTGTCCAGTGACGACGTAGGTCACATGCATGGCGCGGCCGGCTTCTTGCAAGTCGAGAGTCGGAGAGTCGTACTTGCTGGTGGTAGCGAACGGGCGGATGGATAACGAGCGAACGTAGCTGAGCGCGGTTGCGATTTCGTCGGCCAGAGCAAGCCGCAGAAAATCCACATCCTTATCGGAGCTCAGGTTCTGTAAAGGAAGCACGGCGACTGTCTTTTGGCTGGCGGTAACCACAACGGGTGCGGAGCGCTGCTTGACGAGCCAAAAAAGAGCGGCCAACACTATAACTGCCGCGACAAGTGCTCCGGCGATCTTCCCATAGGAACGGGTCGGAATCGAAGCCGCAGGTGTTTGGTTCCCAGATACAGCGCTCGACGACGCAGATGCAGCAAGCGCAGGGGAAGAACCGGATGCAGGTGACGGGGGTGCTGACGACGGCTGCGGGGCTGCAACCTGGGCGCCGCTTTCCCGCGCGGCCCCCACCGTCCCCGCACTCGCTGGTACGCCGTGCCGCGATTCCGTTTCTCGTTTCAGCCGCTTCAGGTCGGCCCGCATGTCCGCGGCGTGCTGGTAGCGCATTTCGCGATCTTTCTCCAATGCCTTGTTAATGATGTCTTCCAGCTTGGGCGGAAGGTCGGGGTTCAGCCGTACTGCCGCAACCGGATCACGATCCAGGATTTCGTGGGAGATGACCCCCGAACTTTCTCCGCGGAAGGGCAATGTGCCGGTAGCCATTTCATAAAGCACCGCGCCGAAAGAGAACAGATCGCTCCGCGCATCCAGTTCTTTCGCACGCACCTGCTCCGGCGACATGTAAGCGACGGTGCCGAGCGTGGAGCCGGGGCTGGTCAGGTGGTCTTCGTTTAGCGTCTCCTGGGCGGTTGTTCCTGTCGCGTCTAACCCTCTGCTACCCACCGGCATGACCTTCGCCAACCCGAAGTCAAGAACTTTGGCGTGTCCGCGCTTGGTGATAAAGATGTTCGCGGGTTTGATGTCGCGGTGGATGATGCCTTCCGCGTGGGCGGCGTCGAGCGCGTCGGCAATCTCGATCGCCAGCCCGAGCAGAACATCGGTTTCGATAGGTCTGCCGGCGATGCGATGCTTCAGCGTCATCCCGTCGAGAAATTCCATGACCAGAAAGGGATGGCCATCTGCCTGCCCGATCTCATGGATGGTGCAGATATTGGGATGGTTCAGCGCCGAGGCCGCCTGCGCCTCCCGCTGGAAGCGGGCCAAGGCTTGAGCGTCTTTGGCGACGTCAACGGGCAGAAACTTCAGGGCTACAAATCGGTGGAGGGTTGTGTCCTCGGCCTTGTAGACAACCCCCATGCCGCCGCCACCCAACTTCTCGACGATGCGGTAGTGCGAGATGGTTTGGCCGATCATTATTTGGCATCTCATTCGGGGGACGCCTGGCTTTCGGGTCGCTTCATCTTACGGACGCGGCAACCACGAGTCAACGAATGACGGCTGCGGCATCGTCATGTCGATTTTAGCGGACCTGTTTCTTGAGTCCCTCCTGCTCGCGATCCAGCACCATTTGGTCGAAGGCATGGGGCAGAGACTCGCAGCGGGAGTAGGGGCCAGGTTGGTAGGCGCGGGACTTGATTCCGGCTTGCGAGAGCTCTGAGATGGCCCAGTCTTCACGGTTGGTGACGTCCCAGAATTCAACCGCATCATCGGCTTCGAAGTTGGGCTTGACCATTTCGTCAGGGTGGAAATGCCATTCGCAGATAACGTCAGTACGATCCACGGCACGCGGCCACAGCGTGTGCGTCATGATGTAATCCGGATGCAGGCTCAGCAGCAGATTAGGCAAAATCGCGTAGTAATAAACCTTGTTGCGTTCGCTCGCGGTGAGTTCGGGAAGGTACGCGCGCCGCAGCTTACCATCTTTGGTCATTGTCTTGGCGCCGCCCCGAAACTTCATGGAGCCGCCGATGTATCCGCGATGGGGCGGTGCGTTTTCCCCAGAGAGATAATCGGTGATGGCATTGAGCGCCGGATGCAGAATGGGACAGTGCAGGCACTCGTTGTAGTTCAGCACGATGAGTTTCCAGTTGGCCTTCACCTCATACTCAATGCGGCGATAGGTGCGCAGTTCAGCCATTTGCCAATGCAAGAGCTTCTGCGACAGATCCTCTAACTGGCTGGCAAGCGGGGCGGGTTCTGAGCTGAGGTTGATGAAGATGTGTCCATCCCAGACGTCAGCATGAACGCGATTGAGGGGATAGTCTTCGCGGCAGAAGCCGTCCTGCACATGGGGAGCGCCGATCAGGCGCCCGTCGAGTCCGTAGATCCAACCGTGATAGCCGCACTGGATGCGTCCGTCGAAATGTCCTTCGGCGCGGGCGCAGATGCGGGTGCCGCGATGCCGGCACACGTTGAAAAACGCCCGCAACGAGCTATTTTCGTCGCAAGTAATGATGATGCTTTCATCCGCGACCTCGCGCAGAAAATAGTCGCCCGGCGACGGCACTTGATTGGCGCGGCCGACGCAGATCCAGGTTTGGCAGTAGAAGCGTTCCAGTTCGTCGCGGAAAAGGTTGGGGTCCGTGTAGTAGCGGGCTGGCAGCGTCGTAGCAACGGATTTTGTGTCAGACGTCGGCATTCAGGCACTTAGCAGTCGGGCGAGGTTAGGTTTGTGTGCCCGTCAGGAATTGGAGCTGGGTTGGGTTGATCTGCCGGGCTGCTTTCGGCTGCAAGCGTTCCTCGCCGGAATACACCAGGAAGCGCCGGCCGCGGAGGAACCCTACCAGAGTCAATCCCGTTTCACGGGCCAAGCGGACCGCCAGGCTGGAGGGCGCGGAAACCGACGCCAGCAGCGGCACTCCCGCCAGCAGCGCTTTCTGGATGATTTCGAAGCCGCCGCGACCGCTGACCATGAGGGCGTAATCGGCCAACGGCAGCCGACCAGCCAGCAGAGCCCAACCCACAACCTTGTCCACGGCGTTGTGCCTCCCCACATCCTCACGCAGCACGACCAGTTTTCCCTGGGCGTCGAACAGTCCGGCAGCGTGCAGTCCACCCGTGCGGTCGAAGATGCTCTGCGCCGCCTTCAGGGAGTCGGGGAAAGTGCACAGCACCTCGGGGTCGAGAAGAAAAGCAGGATTGGGCCGCCGGATGCCGTGTGCTTTCACAGCTTCTATGGAAGCCTTGCCGCAGATGCCGCAACTGGAGGTCATGAAGAAGTTGCGACGCGTCCGCTCGGGGTCAAATGTCGTCCCGGTGAGCTGGACATGCACGATGTTGCCGCTCGCTTGCTGGCTCGTCGTGTGGCCGTACTCTGTCTTGCCGTAATCCAAGGACACGATCTGTTCGCGTCTTTCGATCAAGCCTTCACTGAAGAGGAAGCCGGCGGTCAATTCCAGGTCGTGTCCAGGAGTGCGCATGGTAACGCTGAGGGGCGTTGCATTGAGTCGGATCTCAAGGGGTTCTTCCGCGACAAGGCAGTCTTGTACGCGGCGCACCTGCCCGTTTTGCCATTCCGTGACCTGCGTCACGTCGATGCTGCTTAGTTTATGCAGATGGTTCTCCTAGTCGGCTGCGGCGGATTTTGGTCTAAGCGGCTAAGCCAATCGCGCCGTCCACTATTCCCCGGTCATTCGTCTACGCTCTTCTTCGCAGGCTTGCCGGGCATCGCGTCCAGTAACTTCTTTGTACCATGCGGGATGAAAGGTCCAGGCCCACGCCTCGCTCACCGCGCCGCGGATCATCGCCTGGAAAGTGCCCGGCTGGCCGAAGGTGCTCTCATAGATGTGGATAAAAATTCCGCCCAGCATAATGAGCGCAGAGATGTCATGCAGCACGTAGCTGATGGCGACCGAAATTCTTCCAAACGTCCCAGCGCCCGCCCACATCACAATGCCCGTGATCAGGTAGACCACGCACCCGATCACAATCTCCCAGAACTGAACTTTCTGCCCGGCATTGAAGAATCCGGTTTCGGGAGGGTCCATCTTCTCTTCGCCGCTGACGATCTTCTTCATGCCCCGCATCCAATTCGTGTCGGCCGGGGTCCACGCCATCGGCTTCAGCCAGTTGAGCGCCTGTAAGGCGAAGAAGAAGACAAAGGCCACGCCAAACCAGGGATGCATGGTGCGGCTGAGCTGGCCTCCGCCGAAGATGGGCGTAAACCAGCGGAACAACCAGGGCAGGTAAATACCGAATCCTGAAAACAGGGCGAGAAAGAAGAACAGTGCGACCATCCAATGGAGAGCGCGAGTATACACGGGATGGCGCAGCAACTCTCCGCGGTAGACCGTAGTCTGGCCCCAGGATTCGAAGGTTTCGCGCGCTTTGTTGTCGAAGCGCTCCACGGCGCTAGCCATTGTGCTCTCCTTTCTTCTTCGGCGCCTCTGGCAGGTCCGGCTGCGCGCGACGAGGCCCTGACGTCACATAGTGCAAGCAGACTCCCAGCAGTCCAAACAGCGCGAACGTTCCCAGCACGGGCTTAAACAGCCACTTCCACACCGTGTAGCTCCAGGGGATTTGTGGATTCTTGGGCAGACCGCCATAGCGCTCGGGATCGGTGGCGTCGTGGAGCACGTAGATGACATGCGTGCCCCCGACGGATTGCGGATCATAGACGCCAGCCTTTTCCATGCCGAACTTGTCGCGCAGTTGTTGGGCGCGTTCCTCGGCGATGAACTTCATATCGTTCTTGGTGCCGAACTTCAAACAGCCGGTCGGGCACGCCTTGATGCACGCCGGCTCCAGCCCCGCTCCCACGCGGTCGGAACACAGCGAGCACTTATAAACTCGCTTGGTCAAGGGATTGAACTTCGGAATATCGAACGGGCATCCGGAGACGCAGAACTCACACCCGATGCAGTTCTCCTGGTTGAAGTCCACGATTCCGTTCGCATACTTCACGATCGCGCCGTCCGCCGGGCAAGCGGCCAAACATCCGGGATCGGCGCAGTGCATGCACTGATCCTTGCGCATCAGCCACTGAATCGTCCCATCCGCTTGCGGGTGTTCGGTGAACTTGATCAGGTTCCAGAAGTTCCAGCGCGTCTCCCGCATGGTCTGGTAGGTGTTGTCGAAGGTGGTCGGAGAGAACGGCAGGTCATTCCACTCGACACACGCGACTTCGCAGGCCTTGCAGCCGATGCAGATGGTCGTGTCCACCAGCTTGCAGACTTCCAGATCGCGCTGCACACCGTGGCCGAAAACGGGCCCGGGATGGGCCGAGATCATTTCGGTTTGTAATGTCTTGCGGTCCGCCATCTCGTCCCTCCCTCCTAGGCCTTCTCGATCTTCACGAGAAAGCCCTTAAATTCCGGGGTGAATGCGTTTGGATCGATCACCGTCGGGGTCAGTTCGTTAACCAATGTTTTGGCGGTCCTGCCTGCGTCTTCGGCAATGCCGCGGAAGCCCCAGTGGATGGGGATGCCGATCTGGAACGTCTCCTTGCCGTCGATCTTCATCGGACGAATACGGCGCGTCACCATGGCTTTCGCGATGTAATGGCTGCGCGCGCTGATGACTTTGACTTTTTCGCCGCCTCGAATGCCCATCTTGTCCGCCAATTCGACGGGAATCTCCACAAAAGGCTCGGGCACGAGTTGGACATTCATCGGGTTGTTTTTCGTCCAGTAGTGATAGTGCTCGGTCAGGCGGTAGGTGGTGCAGATAACGTTGAATCCCTGATCCACCGTCCCGTACTTGTCCATGTCGGTCTTATAAGACCGCGCAATCGGATTACTGGACTGATTGGGATGGAGCGGATTGAGGAGCGGACTTTCGAATGGCTCGTAATGTTCCGGGAACGGGCCATCCGCCATTCCTGCCAGTGGCACGAATAAACGACCGATGCCTTCGGGATTCATGATGAACGGTCCCATATGATCTTTGGGCGGGGAATCTGCCTTGAAATCGGGGATGTCGTTGCCGACCCAGCTCTTTTTCGCTTCCTCCCACCAGACTTGGCGCCTTGACGGATCCCACGGCTTGCCCTCGAGGTCGCAGGAGGCACGGTTATAAAGGACGCGCCGGTTCATGGGCCACGACCAGGCCCAATTCGGATAGATGCCGAGACCCGACGGATCGTCGGTTCCACGCCGCTGCATCATGGCGCCAGCTTCGGTCCAGGACCCGCAGTACAGCCAATTGCCGGAGAGGGTGGTGCCGTCGTCTTTCAGCCACGCAAAACCCGGGAGTTGCTGTCCGACCTTGATGGTGATGTTGGTCTTGGGGTCGGTGATATCAGCTAGAGCTTTGCCGTTGATCTCCTTCGCAATTTCCGACAAGGACGGGTTGTACGGGTTCGTGTAGGGGAACCACGCATGCATGATGGGATCGGGGAACTTGCCGCCTTCCTTCTGATAAAGGTCGCGGACCTTCAGGAAGATGGTTGCAAGAATCTCTTGATCGAGACGCGCCTGTCCCGGCGGAGGAACGGCGACATTCTTCCATTGCAGCCAACGGGCGGAGTTCACGAAGGTTCCATCTTTTTCCGCAAAGCCCGCGCCAGGCAGGCGATATACCGTGGTATTGATTTTCTTCTGATCGTCAGCTGTGATGCCAGGCGCGCGCCAGAATTCGCTGGTCTCATCCGGATAAATCTCGCATACCACCAGCCAGTCAGCCTTTTTCAGGGCATCGATATTCTTGTTCGAATCGGGGCCGATCATCACGCCGTTCATGCCGAAGGCGAAGATGCCTTTGATCTTGCCCTCGTACATGTCGTTCCAGATATTCACCCAGGAATAGTTACGGTCGATCTTCGGCAGATAGTTGAACGCAAAATCGTTTTCTTTCGTGGCAGCCGGTCCGTAGAGCGCCTTCAATAACGAGACAGCAAACTTCGATGTGTTGGACCAGTAATTAAATGAATCCCACGGATCGGGCTTCGAGACGAGCGGCGTGCTTCGCTTCAGATAAGTGGCGAGGTCGACGTCGGCGGGATTGGGCATCTTCAGGTAGCCGGGAAGAATATCGAAAATTCCCGCCATATCGGTCGCGCCCTGAATGTTGGAGTGGCCGCGGAGGGCGTTGACTCCTCCGCCAGCGCGGCCGATGTTACCCAGTAATAATTGAATGACGCAGGCGGTGCGAATGATCTGTGTGCCGAAGCTATGCTGCGTCCATCCCACTGCGTAAATAATGGTGGCGACTTTCTTCATGTCGCCGTCTTTGCGAACCGAAGTGAATAGGTCCGCGGCCTTAAGAAACTGATCTTGCGGAATACCCGTGATGCGCTCCACCATCTCGGGCGTGTAACGTTCGTATTGCTTCTTTAGCAATTGAAAAACACAGCGTGGATGCTGCAGAGAGAGGTCGAACGCGATCTTGCCCGGAAGCAAGGCAGGAGCGCCTGCGCCAGCAGCCGCTCCAACTGGCCCACCGGCCTGATGTCCCAGCCCAAGCCCAGTGTCGCTGGTTTTTTGTTGCGGACCAGATCCGCTCCCCGAAATGTGCGGACTACCCGAATTTGCGGCTGCTTGTGTGGTGGAAGCTTGTGTGGCGACGGGGCTCTGCCCCGTCCCGCCAGGCGCCGCACCTGCAGTCGACGACTGTGTTGCCGACGCAGAGTGCATCACCGCACCACCGACTACAGGCTTGCCGGTAAGATCTCCGCCTTTTTCATAATTCCAGGTGGATTTGTCGTACACCTTTTTCTGCGGATCGAAACCGGAGAACAGTCCGTCGTCGGGGAGCTCAAACCCTTCCTTGATGATGAAGGAAGCGTTCGTGTAATTGACGAGATAGTCCTTGGCGATGCGATTGTTGGCGATGGCGTAATTGATCAGACCGCCGAGGAAGGCGATGTCTGCGCCAGCGCGGATCTGTACGTACATATCCGCGTTGGCTGCGGTGCGGGTCAGGCGCGGATCGACGACGATGGTTTTCGCGTTACGGTGAATCTTGGCTTCGATCGCCCACTTGAAGCCGCAAGGGTGGTTCTCGGCAGGATTGCTGCCCATGATCAACATCATGTCGGTGTTCTTGATGTCGATCCAGCCATTGGTCATCGCGCCGCGTCCGAATGTGGGCCCCAAACTGGAGACCGTAGGGCCGTGTCAAACCCGGGCCTGGTTTTCCAGGTAGCAGACCCCCAGGCTGCGCATAGTCTTGACGACCAGATAGTTGAACTCATTAGTGTCGGTGCAGCCGCCGGTAAAGGCGATGCCTTCGCAACGATTCACGGTGTGGCCTTGGGCGTCGGTTTCAAGGAAGGTGTCGTCGCGTGTCTTCTTCACCTTCTGCGCAATTTCGCTGTAGGCCTGGTCCCACGAGATGTTTTCCCAGTCGGTGGCTCCGGGACGCCTCACTTGCGGTTTGAGCAGGCGGCGTTCGTTGAGAATGTCTTGCGCCAGCGACGATCCCTTGGGACACAGCGTGCCGCGGTTGATGGGGTGATCGGGATCGCCTTCGACGTGCACGACCTGAGGGATGGCGTTCTTCGCCTTGTCTCCCAGGGTGTAGATGATCACGCCGCAGCTGACGGAACAGTAAGGACAGGTGCTGCGGGTTTCACTGGCGCGGGAAATCTTAAGCCCTTGGGTCTGGGCGTGGAGAGGGGTCAGGTCGAATCCAAGGACGGAGAGTCCGGCACCCCCGGCCAGAGTCCCTTTCAAAAAGTTCCTGCGGGAGAACTCCATAACTGCCTCCGCATGGCGCGAACAGGGAAGTACGGAGTTTATGGTTATGGCCGTCGCGAAGGCGGCCAGCCTGCGCTGCTCGAACGGGGAGAACTATACCTCATGGTTTTCTGCGCCGTCAATGACGTTTCGAGGTCACGGGTTCGACGTTGCGGGTATTGCACGCCGGAGCGCTGGGGCTGATAATCGCTGCCATGTCGCAAAGCTTACGCCAGCGGCGCATCGCGAGGGCCGAAGAGCTGGCTACCCAGTACCCGTTTGCCGCCGAGATGCTGCGCTTCTTCGTGCCTGTCGCTCGTTTTCAGGGCGAGTCGTACTGCGCTGCCCAGCAAACGCCGAAGAGCCAGGAGCAGATCGTTTCGTTCGCACAACCACTGGCGGCGGAGGTTGTCGAACGCTTTCCTGGATTCCTGTCCTTGGTCGAGGGAATCGGTCCCGGCCCGGTTGCGGCAGCAGCTTGCGAACTGCGGAATCAAACTGCAAACCGCCAGCGCGAGTTGCTGAGTGCCTTTTGGACAAGAGATGGACTTGCGGTCATTGGAGGTGAAGACAAAGGAGACGGAGACCAGGAATTCTTCGCGCGGGCGTTTCTCCAACCCTACGCGGAATTCGTCCGGGAGCGGACAGGGAAGCAGCAGCAAGGGCCCACGCCTTGTCTGTGTCCCTTCTGCTCGCGCAAACCGGGAGTGGGCGTTCTGCGGCCATTGGGAGACGGTGGACAGCGCTCGCTGGTGTGTTCGTTCTGTCTGGGCGAGTGGGAGTTCCGGAGAATCGTTTGTCCGGGATGCGGAGAAGAGGACCACGCGAAACTTCCGGTCTATACGGCGGAGGAGTTCAAACATGTGCGCGTGGAATGCTGCGATTCCTGCCGGAACTACATCAAGACGGTGGACCTGACTCGCAATGGATTGGCTGATCCGGTGGTGGATGAAATTGCCTCGATCGCGCTCGATCTCTGGGCGCAGAAACAGGGATACACAAAGCTCCAAGTGAACTTGATGCTGCTGTAAGCGATACATTCCGCAACTTCCCCTATTCGATTTACAATCGCATTACAGCGTTCGGATAACACCCTCTGGAGCACCTGGTCAACGTGATCTGATCAAGAGAGAGACTCTGAAGCCATGAGCTCCGCCATGAACTCCGCCGGGTCCGCGCTTCCTCCGCTGGGGGAAGAAGAGATCGCTCGCCGCGTGTTGGCGGAGCGGTCGCGGCTGGAGCAGGCTGCGGGGCTGGTCGAGAAACCCATCGAGCACTTCCACCGCCCCCTGGAGCGGCCCTTCACCGCGGAAGAACGCGACCGCGTCACCATTCTTTTCGGAGGCTTTACCTGGAAACACGAGCGCCTCATTGAAGCCGTGTTTCGCGGCTGCGGCTATCGCTTCCAGAGGTTGCCGAACCCCAACGTGGCCGCCTTCCAGACCGGCAAGGAGTATGGCAACAACGGCCAGTGCAATCCTACTTACTTCACCGTCGGCAACCTCATCGAGTTCCTGCGGTCGCAGGAAACACGAGGTCTTTCCCGCCAGGAAATCATCGCCAATTACATTTTTATTACTGCGGGATCCTGCGGGCCTTGCCGCTTCGGCACCTACGAGTCCGAGTATCGAATGGCGCTGGAGAATGCGGGGTTCGGACAATTTCGAGTCCTGCTTTTCCAGCAGGACCATGGTGTCAATGCTATGACCGGTAATACCGGCCTGAAATTCTCCGCCGACCTCGGCGTGGGCCAGCTCAACGCGGTGAACCTGGGCGATGTGATCAACGACATGGTTTACCAGATCCGTCCCTACGAGGTTGTTCCGGGCGCGACCGATCGGGCGATCCAGGAAGTCGGGGATCGACTCAGCGATTTTCTGGAGCACCGGAAGCGTTACGAAATCCTTGAGCGTGCGCCGCGATGGATTTCGCGCCGCCTGGCGCAGAACAACAGACTCCAAGGAATCTGCAACACGTTGGGTAAGATTCTCGATCACCTTTACGGCGAGGAGTTCCTCGCAGCGATGCGCCTCGCCCGTGAGCGCTTGAGCCAAGTCGAAGTGGACCACACGCGCGTGAAGCCCATCGTCAAGATCACGGGTGAGTTTTGGGCACAACTTACCGAAAGCGACGGCAACTTCAACATGTTTGCCTTTCTGGAGCAGGAAGGCGCCCAGGTGTATGTGGAAACAATCGGCGGCTGGGTTACCTATCTGATGTATCAGGCTCGGGCGAACATGGGCGAGAGAAAAGGACTGGATGCGCCACATCCCGGCGCTCGCTGGTGGGAATTGAAAAAGCAAGTAGCGAACCAGTGGAAATTCCGCAAAAGGTGGTTGCTGTTGCGCCTGAGCGAAGGCATGTGGAATCGCCAGCATGCGCGCGCCGCCCGCCACCTGGGCGGGCTCACGCCCCGTCTCGCCCCCCAGAGCCAACTGGCCCGTATGGCGCATCCCTTTTACCATTCACTCGCCCGGGGCGGCGAAGGGCATCTCGAAGTGGGGAAGAACGTCTACTACACCACGCAAGGCCTCTGCCACATGGTGCTGGCTTTGAAGCCCTTCGGCTGCATGCCGTCTTCACAATCCGATGGCGTACAGTCCGCCGTGGTGAACCGTTTTCCGGAAATGATCTTCCTGTCCATCGAAACTTCGGGGGAGGGAGAAATCAACGCACACAGCCGCATGCAGATGGCCCTCGGCGAAGCGAAGATCAAGGCCAAGGCGGAGTTCGAGCAGGCCCTGGCTTTGACGGGCAAGAAGCTCGATGAGATCAAGGCATACGCCGCCGAGCATCGGCAACTGCGGAGCCCGCTTTATCCGGTGCCGCGGCGCCGAGGCATCGCTGGGGTTGCCGCCAACTTCGTGCTGCACGTGAGCCACCTGATCGATGGCAAGACGCGCCTCGCCAAGCTGCCCGGCGAGAACTGAGGAGCGTGTAGCGAAGCTCCGGAGTATCCAGCCCCGGAGGGGCGACCGAACTTTACGGAACTTAGCCCAGCGCTTTAGCGCTGGGGAAAGTGGGAAAAGTGATTCAAGACCCGGCGGGACGACCGAGTTCTCACGCGCTTCAGTGCTGCGCTGCGCAAAACCAGGTGCGCTATGGCGTGGGCCTCGACGTGGGATCGACCACAGTGAAGGCCGTCGTCATCGACGCAGAGACCGACTGCATTCTCTGGCACGACTATCAGCGTCACGACACGCGCCAACCCGAAAAGCTCCTGGAATTCCTGCATTGTATGGAAGCCGAAATCGGTATTGCTCCCGGCAACTGCCGCATGTTCATCACCGGCTCCGGCGGTAATGCGCTCAGCGCTCTGATCGGCGCGAAGTTCGTACAGGAGGTAAACGCGGTTGCGCTCGCCGTGGAGAAGCTCCATCCCGAAGTGAACTCGGTGGTCGAGCTCGGCGGTCAAGACGCCAAAATCATAATTTTCAAAGAGGATGGCGGAAACGGCCGCAGGAAGAAGATCCCTTCGATGAACGACAAGTGCGCGGGCGGCACCGGCGCGGTCATCGACAAAATCAATGCCAAGCTGAAAATCCCGCCCGACGAGTTGTGCGACCAGGGCTACAAGGGGATCAAGGTCCATCCCGTTGCGGGTAAGTGCGGCGTTTTCGCCGAGACCGATATCAATGGCCTGCAGAAGCAGGGCATCCCGGCCGACGAACTGATGGCCTCGCTTTTCGACGCCATTGTGCTGCAGAACCTCACCGTCCTCACACGCGGCCACACGCTGCGCCCACACGTGCTGCTGCTGGGCGGGCCGAACACTTTCATTCGCGGCATGCGCGAGGCCTGGCAGCACAACATCCCTCTGCTCTGGGAAGAGCGGGGAATCAAGTTGCCACGGGATGTTACTCCGGAAGACGCGATCAAGACTCCGGAGAACGCGTTGTATTTCGCCGCCATGGGCGCGGTGGAATTCGGCAAAGGGGAAGACGCGGAGATTGGGCAATATCTAGGGACGGAGAATCTTGAGCGCTACATCTACGAAGGACGCCGCCAGGGAAAAGGGGCTTCGGGCAATCGCGGGTTGATTGCGTCGCAGCAAGAATTGGAAGAATTCAAAGCCAAGTACTCGCGGCCGAAGTTCGTGCCGGCAGCCTTCCAGCGCGGTGAGCGGGTGCGGGCTTTTATCGGCCTCGATGGTGGTTCCACTTCCACGAAAGCCGTGCTTTTGTCGGAGCCCGGCGAGGTCCTGTCGAAAGCCTACCAACTCTCAAAGGGGAATCCTATCCAGGACACCATCGACCTCTTCGAGAATCTGCGCCAGCAGGTGGAAACGCAAGGCGCGAGCCTGGAAGTTCTCGGCGTGGGCACGACCGGCTACGCCAAGGACATCCTGCAAAAAGTGTTGCACGCCGACGTCGCCTTGGTGGAAACCGTAGCGCATGCCGAGTCGGCGATGCGTTTCTATAAGGACCCACAAGTCATCGTCGACGTCGGCGGGCAGGACATCAAGATGATCGTCCTCAGAAATGGGCGCGTCAAAGACTTCAAGCTCAACACGCAATGCTCCGCGGGCAACGGCTATTTTCTGCAATCCACGGCGGAAGGGTTCGGCATTCCCGTCGAGAACTACGCGGATGTGGCTTTCACCGCCGCCAGCATGCCTGTGTTCGGCTACGGCTGCGCGGTGTTCCTGCAGTCCGACATTGTCAACTTCCAGCGCCAGGGCTGGCGAGCGGAAGAAATCCTGGCCGGCTTGGCGACCGTCCTGCCGAGAAATGTTTTCTTATATGTCGCCAAGGTGCCAAGCCTGGCGGCCCTGGGCACACGATTCGTTCTGCAGGGCGGCACGCAGAACAATCTCGCTGCGGTCAAGGCGCAGGTGGACTTTCTGCGCGCCAACTTCCACCCCCTGGGGATAGAGCCGGAGATTGTTGTCCACCAGCACTGCGGCGAATCGGGAGCGATTGGCGCCGGCATCGAAGCCATTCGCTGCTGGCGCAACGGCCATTTCACCACCTTCATTGGCCTGGATGCCGTTCGCAAGATCACCTATCGNNCCGGATTCGCCGCAGGCTGCGCGCCACCATCTTTTTCCACCAAAGTGCCGCTCCAGCCCGGTGGGCAGCGCGTGATCGTCGCCACCTGCGAAAAAGGCGCGGCGGAAGACGTTGCTACCATGCGCGGCATTAAGGCGCACCTCGACGCCACCAAGGCCGCCAATCCGAACTTGGTGGAGCTGGCCGCGCGCGAAGTATGGCGCTCGCGCTACCCGGAAAGCGTCGCCGATCCCATTCCCGCGCGCTCCTGGAGCGCCGCTGCCCGCCATCGCATCGCCCTCATGAAACGGCGCGGGCAGCTGCGCATCGGCGTCCCTCGCGTCCTGAACATGTATGCCTACGCGCCGCTGTTCAGTTCCTATCTGGAAAGCTTGGGCGTGAGGGCGGAAAACGTCGTGTACTCGGACTTCACCACCGTGGATATGTACCGGGCGGGATCGAGCCGTGGTTCGATCGATCCCTGCTTCCCCTCAAAGATCGCCATCGCGCACGTGCACAACCTTGTCTTCAACAAACACGCGCACAAGCCGCTGCAGGCGATTTTCTTCCCCATGTTCGACGTGCTCGCCTCCCCGCTGGTAAACGCCAAGGGGCACAACGCCTGTCCCACGGTTGCGGTGACGCCGGAGACCGTGGAAGCGGCTTACACCAAGGAAACCGACCTCTTCGGCGAACGCGGCATTCGCTACGTGCATCCGTTGGTGAACCTTTCAGACCGCAAGCTTTTTGCGCGGCAAATGTTCCAGGCGTGGGTGTCCATTCTTGGCCTCTCGCAGGCGGAAAATGAACGCGCCATCGAGATCGGCTACCGGGAGTTGGGACGATATGAATCGAGCATTCGCCGCCGCGCTCGCGAGGTCCTCGATCAACTCGAGTCGGAACGGAAGTTAGGCATCGTCATCCTGGGACGCCCGTACCACCACGATCCCGGCATCAACCACGAGATCACGGAGCAGTTCCAGAAGCTGGGTTACCCGATCTTCTCGCAGAGTACCTTGCCGTTGGATGAGGACCTGCTCGAGCGCCTGTTCGGCGACGAAGTGCGCGCCGGTGTAATCAGCCACCCGCTCGACATCTCCGATGTGTGGAAGACCGCCAACTCAGCCAGTTCCAACCACAAGATCTGGGCCGCCAAGTTCACGGCCCGCCATCCCAACCTGGTAGCGGTGGAGATTTCCAGCTTCAAGTGCGGCCACGACGCACCCATTTACAGCGTGATCGAGCAGATCGTGGAGCGCTCGGGCACGCCTTATTTCTCCTTTAAAGACATGGACGAGAACCGGCCGGCCAACACCATTAAGCTGCGCGTCGAAACCATCGATTACTTCTTGAAACGTTACCGCGAGGACCTGTTAGACCGAAAGAAAAAGCAAGTGGAAATCAATCGCCAGCTTGCCGAGTACGAGCGTGGGCTGCGCGAATACGCGGCCGGAGCGGATTAGTTCTCCGTATCTATACGTTTCCACAGTTGGCGCACGCCATCGCCGCGATGGCGTGGAAGCTTGGCCAGTTGTCGAGGCGCCAAAAAAAATAATTCACGGGCTGGTTTTTTCGTCGCCTTGGTGGTGGCGTGACCCTGATTTCGACTATGTTTACTGGTTGGTCCTGGCGGGGGTACCCCCTCCCCCCTATCTATTAAAATCATAGGCTTACGGGGAAATTTCCGCCAAATCTTTGGTTTTAAAGGAGTTAACTTACAAAATATTCATAACAAAGGAGTTGCTGGCTGTTTTTTGTGGCCTTAGTATTTAGAATCAATGAGTTGGACTTACTAAGTCGCGCAAAATCTAGATTTCAAATAACTTAGGGCCAATTTCGGCGCGGCCGCACTGGGCTGCAACCTAAGTTTTATTATAGCTCTTGTGTCAAGTATAGCGAATCCAGGGTTGGGTAGTGTCCTAATTTGAAATTCTCACGCTTGGAGACTGGCATGGGCGGTACAATTATTCGCCGTGAAAAAGACCTTCCTGCTCATTGCAATAATGATCATCGTTGCAGGGAACCTTGCCAGTCAGCCAAACCAAAGTACTCCCGCACATAGGCAGGAGATTGAGCAAGAGAAAACAGCCAGTACCGCAGCCGCAAAGAACAACTGCCAATATACAGGACCAGCACAAAGCACCGTACCGCAGGCCTCATTGGGGAATATAACCGATTGGCCGCTTGTAATCGTCGGAATCATCACATGTGGTGTCGTCGGCTGGCAGTCGTTGGAGACTCGCCGCTCCGCTCAGGCTGCCTTGCGATACGTGATGGCGTTCATCGAAAGCCAACGTCCGATTATTGCCGCAGCGATAGTCGGGAATCCAACGAAAGAATTGCATGATAGGGAAGCGCCAAGAATCAGGGTTGCTCTGAGCAATAAGGGGGCTACTACGGCCTATGAGGTGACGTACCAAAGTTGGATAGAACTTCTGCCGTTTCCTTTTACGGATTTTACTAACGCGGCCGATCATTTCATGAGCGAGAACCCATATTCGATGTACCCTAACCATGACCCGATCATCCTCAATATTCCAATACGCAATGGCCTGTCGGAAGCGCAACTGAAAGATTTGAGGGAGCTTAAACTGTACGCATGTGTGCGAGTCCGCGTCGCTTTCAGGGACGCATTTACTCCGACCAGATATTCCAACTTTGGAGTTTATGTGATGCACGAGGGGATGGGATGGCTCCCCAAATACAATGACTCCAACTGACATTGATGTGCCCCTGTGCGGTAAAGCTTTGAAACTTTGGGCGCTCGTTACCACGGACAGGCACATCACCAACCCGAAAAGGCAAATTAGGACACTACGCAGGGTTGCTGGAGCCGCAGGCGACGGCCGAGCTGCTCCAACCCGGTGCGCTGCCGAGTCTTAGGGTTTCCCCGGCGCAGGGAGCCGATGCTAAGATGGCACTTCAATTCCCGCAGCATCTCTAGCAGGCTGCGGAAAAATCGATTATCGATGCCCAGCCCCTAAAGGGGCATCTGATTTCGAAGAATTTGCGGTATCGCTAAAGCGATACCCTGATACGAACCCGAATCTTTCCGCAGTCTGCTAGAACCTGGGACGGGCGATATGGCGAGGTCCGCGATCTTTTTCTTGTTGTTTCTTGTGACCAACGCCTCATTGGCTCTGCTATATCCTTTTACCCTTTCGCGACTCCTCCTCACGCTTTCGATTTACGCGGTGGGCACACTGCTCATGCTCTATCTATTGTTTCATCCGCGCAACCAATGGCTGGTCGCCAATCGCTCGAGGGTAGAGGGTGCGGGTTGTGTGGCCCTGACTTTTGACGACGGGCCCGATCCCGTAGACACACCCAGGTTATTGGACTTGCTCCGGGAGAAAGGTGTGAAGGCGACGTTCTTTGTGGTGGGAAAGCGCGCGGACCAGTATCCGGAAATCGTGCGCCGCACCTGGGCCGAAGGTCACCTGGTGGCAAACCACACCTGGTCGCACCCCTCTCTGTTTTGTTTTCTCACGCCCGGGCGTCTGCGCGCCGAGATCGAGCGCGGCACGGAAAGCATTCGTCGCAGCTGTGGTTTCCAGCCACGCTCGTTCCGCTCGCCGGTTGGCCTGCGCCATCCCCTTTTGGGGCCCTATCTCAGGGACGCGGGCCTTGAGTATATTTCTTGGAGTGTTCGGACGCGTGATACACTCACGGCGAATTCCACGGTTCTGGCCCAGCGCATCTTGAGCCAGGCAGCGAGCGGAGACATCATCCTGCTGCACGACCATTTGCCGGCAGGAACGGATGTAATGCTTGAAGCCTTGCCGCGCGTGATCGATGAGCTGAGGAAACGGGGATTCGAATTCGTCCTGGCCGGCTCCCGGGAGCATGTCGGCGGAAGAGCACTGGAGCCTGCGCCATGCGAACCTGTGCGCTGATTCCGGCATTCAACGAAGCCCCTTACATCGCCAATGTGGTTAAGGGGACGCAACCGCATGTTGAACAGGTCGTGGTGATTGACGATGGCTCCGGCGACGGGACGGCGCAAGTTGCCCAAGCTGCCGGAGCCACGTGTCTGCGATCGGACACGAATTGCGGCAAGGCCTCGGCCCTGCGTACCGGCATTGCCTTCGCGTGCGCCCAAGACTTTACGCACGCGATCACTCTCGATGGCGACGGCCAGCATCTGCCGGAAGATATCCCGGTCATG
This sequence comes from Acidobacteriaceae bacterium, assembly GCA_003132325.1. GTDB lineage: Bacteria > Acidobacteriota > Terriglobia > Terriglobales > Acidobacteriaceae > Acidiflorens. The sequence continues at coordinate 9,497 of PKXK01000259.1, read as the reverse complement.
ATTAGCGTTGCCAAAGAGACGGGAGCGGATCTGGTGATTGGGGCGCGCTCCTTTGATCGTGCCCGCATGCCTCGCGCCCGCTATTACTCCAACACCATTGGCAGCCGGTTGGCGTCGGCGCTCGTAGGCTGCGAAATCCGCGACAGTCAGAGCGGATTCCGCCTCTTCCGGCTGGACAAACTTCGTGAAACCAAACTGCGGAGCCGGAGTTACGAATTAGAGATGGAAATCTTGATCAAGATGGCGAGGTCGGGCTGCACCATCGCGCACGCCCCCGTCCACATGGTCTATGACGATGGCCAGGCGCGCTCCAAGATGAAGCCGGTGCGAGACACGATCAGTATCTGCCTCTGGTCGCTCGCATTCCGCTTCCTGGGAGCATGACATGATCCTGCGCTCCAGACTATGCGGGTTGCTCGCGTTCTTGCTTTTCCCGGGAATGCTCGCTGCCCAGTCCGACGATCTGCTGACCCGCATCTGGGACGGCGTTCAGCAAGCGCAGAAGAAATACACGAGCGGCTGCGGAACCATCACCGAAACCCGCACCTCCAGCCTGATGGTGAAGCCCATGGTGCTGCGCGGCAAGTTCTGCGCCGAGGGCACAACCCGATTCGCGCTGGAATACTTCGAACCCAACCCGTTGCGCATTCGATTCAATGAAAATTATCTCAACGTTACGATCGGCAGCAACACGCAAGTGATGGACGTCGGAAGCAACGTGCGCCGCGCCCAGTCCTATTTCAGCCGGGAAAACTCCATCGCCAACCTGAAGAAGAATTTCACCATCACCGTGCAAGAGGACAGCGGGAGTTACGATATGAAACTCGTCCCGCGGTCCGAAGCTTTTCGCCGCCGGCTGAATTATCTTGTGGTGAAGCTGAACAAACGGGACTTCCTGCTGCGGTCGCTCGAAGTGGACGGCAAGAGCGGTGTAAACAGTGTATTCGCCATCGACATCAACTCGGTGAACCCGAAGATTCCGGCAGACACGTTCGAGGTGTACAAACCAAAGTGATCGAGCGCAACGAAATCGAGACGATGATTCCTCATCGCCCTCCGTTCTTGTGGATCGACAGGGTCGAAGAACTGGAGCCGGGCGTCCGCTGCGTTGCCGTGAAGTTCGTCGATCCGAAAGACCCGATTTTTGCCGGGCATTTTCCCGCCAAGCCCATTCTGCCGGGCGTTCTGCTGATCGAAGCCGTGGCCCAGACCGCGGGCGTGATGCTGGGATCGGCCGTCCCCCGAGGCGCTGACAGGAGTGGTGGACAAGTGGCGCTGCTGGCGGCCGTGAACCGCTTCAAGTTTCTCAAGCCGGTGACTCCGGGCCAGGAACTGCGCATTGAGACCAAGAAGCTGACCGACGCCGGGCCGATGGCTTACATCAGCGGCACGGTATGGGTAGACGGCGAGATCGTGGCAAGCGGCGAGTTGTCGGTGGTGTCGGCCTGATGCGCAAACGAACGTCCGAGCGAATGATGGAAGAGGCCGCCCCGTGATCCAGAGATTCCGGACTCGCGCGCGGCAGTTCGCAGCCCTCTTGCTGAAGGAAAACCTTGACCCCGGCCACGCTGCCGCCGCCGTGTTCCTGGGAATCTTCATCGGCATCGTTCCCATCTATGGGTTTCAAACCCTTGCGGCCGTGGGTGTGGCTTTGCTCTTCAGGCTTAACAAGCCGCTAACTGTGGCCGGTACTTTCATCAACAATCCGCTGCTCCTGCCTCTGATTGTCGTGGCCTCTGTGGACCTTGGATGTTTTCTTCGCGGCAGCCCTTTTCCCCCATGGAACGCGTCCTCTCTGACCGGCGCGCACCTGAAGGAAGAGCTTTTGGCCTACGTGATCGGAAGCGTACCTCTGGGCATACTCGTCGGCGGTGTTGGGGCGGCGATCACCGCTCTGGTGATCCGGCTTATGGCGCCCGCCAATCCGGGGTTGCGGGACCGCATCCGCTTTGTGAACGGGCTGTTTGCCCGATGCGCGCGCGCCGACCGCGGGTTTGTCCGATGGAAGCTGCGGCTGGATCGCATCTTTGGATTGCTCGCCGCGGAAAATCTGGGTTCGGGCACGGTGGTCGATCTCGGATGCGGCTACGGCATGGCTCTAGGTTTTGCAGCTTTCGGCGACAGCAGCCGGCGCTTGGTAGGTTGCGACTTGGATGCGCATCGCATCGCAGTCGCTCGTCAGGCTCTCGGCGCCTTGAACGCGGACCTGAGCGTTGCTGACGTGCGTCGTCTCGATCTTCCACCAGCCGGCTTGATTCTGATTTTGGATGTCTTGCAATATCTGCCCGCCGACGATCAACAGGCGTTGCTGCAACGGTGCTGTTCGGCGCTCGCGCCCCAGGGAATGCTGATCTTCCGGGTCCACGACTGCGAACGCGGCCTGTGGTCCACCATCACCATGGCTTTCGACCGGCTGATCTTCGCCTGCGGGCGCGCCGGCGTCCGGCCCTTGATGCTTTCGGCCGCCGAGTACCATAGTGTGCTGGAGAACGCGGGTATGCAGGTCGAACAGCGCCGCTTCCGAAACCGTCTGCCCCTGGCCCATATCCTATTCATTGCGAAAAAACCGTTGGCGGAGTCCGCGCCATGATCGTCCAATCCACGATGGTCCGCTTCATGCGCGTGCTGGGCCGCGTGGTCGTCGATCATCCGGGGTTGGTCACGGCCCTTAGCTTGGTCCTCACCTTGTTCTTGTTTTCGAACATCCACAACCTGCGCACCGGCACCGACCTGACCGACCTGTTCGGCGATCGCGACCCGCAATGGCGAGCCGCGAGCCAGATCGGCAAAGAGTTGGGATACGGGAATCAGCTCTTCGTGCTGATCGAGGCCCCGGAGGGAGGTAGCGACACCACCGGCGAGATGGAGGAAATGGCCGACCGTCTCACCGCCGACATGATGGCCAGCGGCCTGTTCAAGCAGGCGCGCTGTGGCTTGCAGGAAAAAGAACTGCTGAATATGGTGCGGTTCTTTACCTGGAACTTTCCGTCGTTCGTCTTGCCCGAGCAATCGGAAGATCTCAAACGGCGGCTAGACCCGCAACAGATTCATCAAACCGTTCGCCGCGCCGCCACCGAACTGGTCACGCCGTTTTCCTCCCTGGGAACGAATTACTTCGTCGCCGATCCTCTGGGCCTCATGGAAGTAGCGGCGCAGAACAGCCGGGGGTTCTCGCAGTTCGCCAGTTTCGACCTGACCTGGGGAGAAGGGAACCGGTTCTTCAGTAAAGATCACAAGGCCTTGCTCATCGTTGCCGAGCCCCGGCAGCCGGCCGTGGACTACAAGTTCGCCGAGCAAGTCGTGCAATGGACCCGGGCGCGCATTCAGTCAGAGAGCGCAGAGGCCGCCTTCCGGGATGCCGGCGTGCACGCCGTGGCCGCGGGCGCTTACGTTTACGCTGAGCAAGAGCACAAGTTCATCGAAACGAATATTCGTCGAGTCTCTCTGATTTCGATCGTCGGCAATCTGCTCTTGTGCCTGCTGATCTATCCCAGGATTCCCTTGCTGCTGTTGTCGCTGCTGCCCACCAGCCTGGGCATCCTTTGGACCACGGGCGTGGCCAGTTTCTATCCGGGAGAAGTGAATCTCATCAGCCTCTCCTTCATCGCAATTCTGGCGGGCCTGGGAGACGACCAGGTCGTACATTTCTTTAACCGGGTGCCGCAGGAATGGGCCAAGGGCGGGACGCTGAACGCGGCCGTGCTGCGCACCTTCGAAACCACAGGGTCGAGCGTTTTATTCTGCATCCTGACGGCCGCTACGGCCACCGCGGCACTGGCCACCTCCAGCTTCAAAGCACTGGCGGAGTTTGGCTTCATCCTCACCGTGGGCATGTTCATGATGATGTTCCACACGCTTTTGACTGTGCCCGCGCTGATGCAGCTCTGGTGGCGGTTCTCGAAACCGCGCGCGCCGGAGACGATTACCTTCCGCTTTCTTCCTTTCCTGGCGCGGAAATCGGTCGATTTCGTGGGCCGGCACGCGCGCCTCGTCGTTGCCTTGGCGCTGGGGACGTTCCTGCTTTCATTATTCTTTCTGCCCAAGGTCAGAATGGACGCGCGCTTCGAGATCAATGGAGGCGCCGACAACCCCGCCGTGGCCGCGCAGAATCGTCTTTCCGCGAAGTTCGGCATTGAGGGCAGTCCCAACGTGCTCTTGATTGCCGGTGGCCAGCAGGAGGTGCTGCAGCGGGCCGAAGATCTCACAGCCGGTCTGGAAGCCTATCGCCAGCGCGGCGTCCTCAAGTCCATCTTCTCCCCGACCAACCTGCTTCCCTCGGTCCGCACCCAGCAACAACGCGCCGCTTCGCTGGCGAACATCGATCTGGCCGCCTCTGCCCGTGCCCTTGAGGATTCGCTCCGCGAGAATGGCTTTCGGACTGAGCCGCAACAGCCCTTCATCGATCGGCTGCGAAACCTAGCCCAGGGCGCCGAGCCAATTACCCTGGAAGAGGCTGCCGAGTTCCTGCCACCCGGGCTGCTCGACAACAGCATTCGCAAAACGAAAGACGGTAGTTACGTCGTCGCCGTCGCCTTTTATGCCACCGATCCCAATGCTACGCAGGTGGTTCCGGAAACTGTCCTCGAGTCCTGGCGCGCTCAATTTGGTCCGTTTGTGGAGTTCTCTTTCGACAAGATCAACCGCGACATGCAGAGCCGAGTCCTTCACGACAGCCGCAGAGCATTAGTGTGGACGGCGGCTGCCATCGTCCTGATCGTTTATCTGTGTTTCCGCAACCTCCGGGTGTCGCTGGTCGTGCTGATGCCGATCGCATTCGCCATCATCGTAACTTTCGGACTTCTGTTACTGGTCAGACACCGCTTCAGCTTCATGTCCATTACGGCGATTCCACTCATCATCGGCATTGGAATCGACAATGGCATCCATTTAGTCCGCCGGTATCTGGAAAACGAGAGCAACGGGATTCTCGCGACCGCGAAAGCTTCGGGCGCAGCGCTGATTCAGTCGAATCTGACTACCATCATCGGGTTCGGGGCGCTCATGGCCTCCAGTTTCGCGCCGCTTGCCGAGATGGGACTCGTAACTTCATTGGGCGTCGCTCTGGCATTGGCCGGCGGCCTCTGGCTGGTTCCCGCCGTCATTCTCTTAGGGGAAGAGACGAAGAGAGGGGACATGAGCCGCCCAACGGAATGAGTTGCGAAGGCCGAGCCGCGGCAGAGAACAACGAACGACGGTGAGAGGGATTGAGGGGTCGTATAGGTACTCACTATGGGACGCCCCAAACATTCGTATATACTTGAGCGTGCTCAGCCTTAATTATTGATGAAAAGATTATGACGCAGCCGCACGTTGGCGATACCGTCATCGACACGATCTCGTCGCGCTGCCCCGAGTGCGGCAAACCGATTACCTCCGTGATCGCCGATCAAGGAGGCAAGGTCTATCAACGTCCGCAGTGTTCCTGCCACGAATCCGCCGACTCCCTGATCTTCTCCGACGCGGATTTGTACCGCCGGCTGGACGACTGGAACAAGCTGATCTTTCCCGATGCCCCGCAGGCAGCGCCAGCCGATCCAGGCGCTTGCGACTGCGCCACCGCCAGCCACAACGAGCCATGCTTGGCCGTAATCGACATTACGAACCGCTGCAATTACAAGTGTCCCGTGTGTTTCGCGGAGGCCACGGGCGACGGGAACCACTACTTCCTCGACACGAAACAGGTGGGCGAAATGCTCCAGTCGCTGCTGGATCGGCCTGTGCCGTGCCGCCACATCCAGTTCTCCGGCGGAGAGCCCACCCTGCACCCCGAGTTTCCGGCCATCCTTCGCACCGCTCGCGATCTTGGTTTCACGCACATCCAGGTGGCCACGAACGGAAGCCGGTTTGTCGACCCCGGCTACACAAAACTCTGTGAGGATTCGGGCCTGCACACGCTGTACTTGCAGTTTGATGGCGTGAACGACGACGTCTATCTCCAATTGCGGGGCCAGCGGCTCTTGGATAAGAAGATTGCCGCGGTTAACAACGTCCAGAAGACGAACATGCGGCTCGTGCTGGTACCGACCATCATGAACTCCGTCAACGTCGACCAACTGGGGCCGATCTTCCAGTTCGCTCTCGAGCACAGCAGCCACGTCACCGGCATCAGCATTCAGCCGGCAGCGCATGTGGGCCGGGTCGAGGTCGCGGACCCGAATGCCGAGCCTTTCAACCTTGCGACGATGGCGCGCGAGTTTGGCCGACAGACCGGATTGACGCGCTTCCCCAGCGATTGGTTCCCGCTGAATTCGTTATCCTTGATCAGCCGAGCCCTCGACCGCGTCCGCCGCGACGCGACGATTCCCCCCGTCAGCGATGCTCATTGTTCACTCGGTACGTTCTTCTACGTTGACGACCAGAACAAGCCAACCTGCCTTAGCAGTTTCTTCGACCTCGACCGCTTCTTTCGCGGCATGGCTGAGGTGACTCCGGATACCGGCCGGGGCATCCTCGAGCGGCAGGTTTCGCGCATCCGCCAGTTCGCACGGTTGTCGCAATGTTTCGATAAACGCAAGGCTCCGGACGGACTCACGTTCCAGCGCATGCTGCGCAGCATCGAAGGGTGGGAGGACAAGTCGAAGGGAAGGTCCTCCGGCTGGTTCCACAAAGGCTTCAACGGCATATTCGTGGCGGGCATGCACTTCATGGACGCGCGTAGTTACAATTTGCGCCGCCTCAAGCGCTGTATCATTCAGTATGTCGCCACCGATGGACAACTGATTCCGTTCTGCAGTTACAACGCGGGTGCAAGACTCCGTAATGCCGAGGAATCGGCTCGGCTCGAAAACAACCCCTCGCCCCAGCCAGAGTGTTGAGGCGATGCCGATCCTGCGGCGCTTGAAAGTGGTCGGCCAACGCAAGCCGAGTAGAACGGGTCTCATAAATGGTTTTGGGTAGGGCACGGCTTCACAGCTTGCGGGAAAACTCGTGTAGAGACGGGGCTTGCCCCGTCTCAGACTGCCCAAGAATCTTCGTTCGCACAAGTTGTTGGGTAGGGCACGGCTTCAGCCGTGCCGCTCAGAGCCGCAAGGAATGTGGGATTTAGCCCCTGAGGGCGGACAGCCTGCTCGGAGAATCATCTATGATACCCGTTCTAGCGAGGCATCCGGTTCGTTCGAAAGTGCATCTCTCAGCCTAGTAACACTGGATTGGTCCACTATCTCACGTAATTCAAGGCTGTCGGATTTAAGTAAGGACATTATGATGAAATCGTCGCCTGACTTGGCAACACTGCCTTTTTCCAGGGTGGCAGGTTTGAGGCGAATTGCCGCTCTTCTTCTGTTTTCTATTTTTGTGTTCTTGCCGCGCACGGCGACGGCCGGCTTGCCCAAGGCGGCCATTTCGATTCCCCCAGACCAGAATCTTGCCGCGGGCTTAACCGCGGCGGAACGGTGCGCGCTCCCCGGCAAGTTGATCGTGTTGCCGCCCGTGCTCTTCCAGGTTGCCGGGGACGCAAGCCCAGCCGCGCTTTTCGAAGAGCAAGCACGAGCCCTCCAGGGCCTGCCCGAGGCATCGGAGGTCTGGCTGCACGTCGTCGCAGGCTCCGGCTCCCTTACCGGTCAGGAAACGGAGAAACAAATGACCGAGAAGGTCGACGCCTTCCTGAAGGCGGCGCCTCTGTCAGACCCCGCGGTGCGCGGGCTCATTGTGGAAATCAAGGAACCGATGACGGCTCCCGATCTGTTCGCGTTTGCCCTGCTGCGCCTGGGGGTGGCCGCGAAGGCCAGCAACGCTCGCTTGCGTCTGGCGTTTGTTTTCCAGCCGGGGTTTGTCGGCAGGCACGGCGACATAGTAACCCGGCTTGCCACCTACTCCGATTTGCTGGGCACCACTTATTCCCCAACCTGGCGTCAGGACGCCACATGGATCGCCGAGCAGGCGCTGAATAAGCCCCTCATTCTCAAGTTAGACGCCGAAACGTCCGCGGCCCCCACGCCCTATCTCACGGCCGCGCTCGCGGCCACGGGCACTTCCGTTGAAATCGTCTGGTCAGAGCCTCCAGACGCCACCGCTGCGGATCGTGTGTGCGCCGTGAACACCTTCCTGACGCATTACATTCCCGGCAACATGTTCCCGGCGGATCCCGCAACCTCGCCGTTCCGTATTGCGATAGAGGGCACGGGGAACGAGGGCGCGGGGAAAGAGGAACACCGGTGGTTCGGCGGCGGGGAGTCACCGGACCTGGTAATTGTCGCGCAGGTGAATGCCAGCCCCGACCACCCGAAGACGGTCCGGCTTCAGACCGTTGCCACGGAACCAGAACAATTCGAGATCCAGTGGTATGACCCTGCCACTGGCGCGCGGCTCCCAACAGGCGAACCGGTCAAAACCGGCAAGGGCTTTGCCCAAACCTGCGCTTGCACCAGCGAGCACGCCCTGATTTACATCCACAAGCGGGGCGAAGCCGACAAGACGGTGTATAGCTCGGTGGAGGTTAAAGGCGGCGTCGAACTCAAAGTCGAGGAAATCATAGCCCGCTGGCAACAGTACCGCGAGGCGCAGAAGCAGAAGCTGGATAACTACATGGCCTCCAGTTTCATGAACCTGCACTTTGAGAGCACCAATCTGGGTCCGGGGTTCGACATCTCCATGCAGCTCAAGCAGTTTTTCAACCGAGCGGGACAGATGGAAATTGCCCAGCACGAGCTTTACGTCAACGGCGTGAAGTTTGGCAAGAACCACGAGTTCCCGCTGCCGCAGATCGAGCCCGAAAAGGTGGTGACGCAACCTCTCGAATTGAAGCTCAACGAGCGTTATAAGTACAAGCTTCTGGGTACGGAGCAAGTCAACGGCGCCATGTGTTATGTGGTGGGAGTCGAACCCCTCGCCGTGGACGAGAACCTTTATAGCGGCAAAATGTGGATCGACGGCACCACCTTTCGCGAGGTGAGGCAGTCCCTGAGCCAACGGGGTTCCAAGAACAACGTGCTGGTCAACACCGAAACCCAGAATTTCGAGTTAGTCCCTGACGGCAAGGGCAATCAGTTCAACCTGCTGCGGTCGATCTCCGCACAGCAGTTGCTGAATGCCGCGGGACGCGATTTTGTGCTGCAGAGGACCGTGCAGTATTCCGACTACATGATCAATAATACCGCGCAGTTTAATGACGACCTCACGGCCGAGCACAGTTCCAAAGATCCCATGTACCGCGACACCGACGCAGGACTGCGGTCGCTGGAAATCAAAGGCAACGAGCGCGTCCTGGTCGAGAAAAAGGAGACGCGCATAAGGTCCCTGGTTGGCGGGGCCATGTACGGAGGCACGTTCAACTATCCCATTCCGTTTGCCGGCATCAGCATCGCCGATTTCAATTTTCGGAACACCGGCGCGCAGCTTTCGACTTTCTTTGCCGGACCCATCCTGGTCTCCGATCTCTCGAAGCAGTACCGGCCCAAGTTCCGCCTAGCATGGGACCTGGCGCTCTCCGGACTGCCCGGCGAGAACCGCATCTACAGCGGCAACACGGAATTGAAGGCAGGAGACGTATGGGCATGGGG
>PKXK01000102.1 GCA_003132325.1 Acidobacteriaceae bacterium | reverse complement strand
GGAAAAACTCGTACCAGAGCCGCTCTTCCGCATCGCACTTTGCGAACAGCTTGTCCAATTCTTCCTGTTCGTAAATCTCCGGTTCTTCCTCGGTGAACCGTGGCCAGTCGTTCTTGCCGACCAAGCCACGAATCCCGTGCGCCTTCAGGAACGTCATCACATTCTCGAACTTGTTGTACACGCTGCGAGGCGCCTGGTCCTTCTCATCACGCAAGAATGCTGAGAACTTCAGCAGGTCCCTTCGGTCGATCTCTTCGAGATTCAGCTTGTGGCAGGACTCCACGAAGTAGGCAAGGGCCGTCGAGTACGCGGCTAGGGTTTTCGGCTTCTTCGTGAGCTCGGTTTCGTCGAGGAAATCGGCAACGGCTGCGGCTACCGATCTGTTTCCATTCTGGCCGTCAGGCACGACAGAGACACCATTGTTGACCGCGTTCAGCTCGGCTTCCTTGCGCTGGCGTCGGGCACTGGCGTCGGCGGGGTCTTTGCCGACCGAGAGGCGCACGCGCTTCGCCACCTCGCGCCATTCGAGGTAGTACGCGCCTTCTTTGTGGGTTTCCTGCTTGCCGTTGACGATTACCAGGTCTGGTTTGACGCGGCCATTCGCGGAGAGGACTACCGTGCAATACCGCCATCCATGCGGTGTTTGGACTCTTTTGGTAAGATTAACTTCGCGATTCATCGGTGACCACCTCACTGAATATGAGTATCAGTATAGGTATCACCGGCTTGCAAGTACTAGATAACTAAAGTACTGGCGGAGAGGGAGGGATTCGAACCCTCGATACAGGTGTTAGCCCGTATAACGGTTTAGCAAACTAAGCCGTCCTGGGGCCTGCTGTTCGGATTCAGTGACTTACATCGGGGTGTGACTGCCATGTTCGGGCAGCGAAGCCCATGTGGGGGCACAACTGTGCAGCAAGTGTGCACCACCGAAATACCTCAATTCGTTGCAATCCATCGTAGTGTGACGCTAGACCCTTAGATTCCCGATGGGGCGATCGTTCCCACCACCTCGGCGCTCTGGACGGCTATCTCGAAGCTCACGTCGGCCAGGTCATCCCAGATCCAGTCGCGCTGCAACTGGAGCGTAAGCACGCTGATCCCTTGCCGAGTCAGCTCGGCTCGGGAAGCAAAAGCAATGCTTCCGTGGTCCTGCGAAAGCAGGTTGGGAAAGAGCTAGCAGCCGAAAGATCACGCGCTGGCCGGGGCGGCCCGACATCAATTGAATCAATCGAAATACTGAATACGAAACCGCAGTTTCATCGTTCGTAAGAACATTGCTGAATCCGAGTGCCAAAAACCGGTTTCTCGACGACTTTGTGCCGTTCCAATACCGTGTCGCCCGCATTGGCTTATGGAATAGCCTGTCGCAGACGCTTCTCAAACTGACGTGTCCGGGCGTTCCAGACATCTACCAAGGCAATGACTTGTGGGATTTCAGTCTGGTCGACCCAGACAACCAGCGTCCAGTCGAATATCTCCGCCGCCAGCGAATGTTTGAGAGTGTCCGTGTCTGGGGCAAGGTGGCAACCCTCGTCTTGGCCACGGATCGGGATCATGGTGCAAGGCTGCCCTCCACCGTCAACACCGGCGCCACGGACTTCAACTGGTCCAGTTCGGTCAATACGCTTTTCCAGGTTGCCTGCACGTTCGCCTGCAGACCGTCATCCCTTTCCAACGTGGATATTGGGAAGAGAATGGAACAGCCCAGTAACGTTAAGGATCCACAGAACCACGGCAATGACCACAACGCCGTTCAAAATTGACTTGATGGTGCTCTGCATGGGGATGAAGCGATTCACCAGCCACAGGAGGACACCCACTACGACGAGAACTTCCAACATCTGAAGTAAAGGCATGATCTTTGACCTTCCTTAAGTTGCGCGGGCTGACGCCTCTCATCCGCCCGGAGGTGTTACCCTAATTGCAAAGTTCGAGACTGGTTAGGGTCGAATCGTGTTCCGCCGCGAGGTTTCGCGGCACACACACGATGCAGGATGCCGATTGGCTGGATGTGGTCGCTNNCGCAGCTTTCTCTACACACTCAGTGGAACAAGAATGACAGAAGTGGACAATCGCGTCTGAGCAACATAGCTCACATTCGGAGCCTACGATGGCATGGGCTTTTCCGCGATTGGATCAAATTAACGCTTCTGGGCGTCTAACGCTTTTCAGTGGCGAGTCGGAGCCGCCGACAACATTCGATCGGACGGAACGCATCCGCACCCAGGAATATTCGAACTCCTGCCCACAATTCAGGCACACCTGGTACGTCCGCTTCTTGATCGTAAACACGCCGCTCTTGTGGCGGTGACGACATCCGAATGCGAAATGGAGAATCCCGAGCGGAGACTTCACAGATCCTCCGCTCGCTGCCGGCGTTCGCAGATTCCATTCGCATCCAGCCAAGCTAGCAGAGCGCGCACGCTGGCCCGGGCCAGAGCAATCGCGCAGTCCGCCGCACCGTAGTAAATATTGATCGTGTCGCCATCGGCATCCATCGTGTATCCGCACGGGAACACGACGTCGTCAACGTCACCGTGGCGCTCGTACAAAGCCTCGGGACCAAAAATCCACGAATCTCCTCGCAGCAGGCATTTTTCCGGACTCTCCAGATCGAAGAGGGCCAAACCCAATCGATAGAGACAGCCTGAAGGCGTGTGCCGTACTCCGTGGTAAAAGACGAGCCATCCTCTAGAGGTCTCGATGGGCGGCGGCGAGAGCCCAATTTTGTTGGCATCCCACCAGGCGCCGCGGCGCGCTTCCAGCATGAGCTTGTGCCGACCCCAATAGCGCAAGTCGGGAGAGTAGGAAATCCACATGTGAGATCCGAGTGCCGTCATGGGACGATGAATCAGCCCCCAGCATCCGTCGATTCTCCGAGGCAGCAGCGCGGAGTCTTTGTCGTCCGGTGACATGATGACACCGTAACGTTCGAAACTTCGGAAGTCCTTGGTCAGAGCCAGAGACACTCCGGGGCCACCGCGCGAATAGGAAGTGTAAGTCACGGCATACTGCTGCAGCTCGGGCACGAAAGTGATGCGAGGATCTTCGATGCCCCAGATCTCCTCGGGATACTGCTGCGGGCTGGGCATCAGTGTAGGTTCGCGATCGATCTGCCACCCATCGATGCCGTTTCGAGAGCGCGCTGCGCAAAGATGCGACAAACCGCGCCGGTCTTCGACGCGGCATAGGAGCAGCGTGGTTCCATCCGGCAATAGAGTTGCACCGGCATTGAACACGCTGTTGATGGAGTATGGCCAATCCTTGCGCGTCAAGATCGGATTGCCGGGATGACGCAGAAGCAGAGATGGGTAGTGCGAACTTTCTACGTTGATAAGGGCTGTTTCGGGAGCAGTCATGGTAGGTCTTCCAGCCTTTCGGTCGGCTTCTCGGATTTTTGCAGCGAGCGCATTTCCAGCCATGCCATGAGGAACGATAGGGTTGATTCCGCTCCCTGATTCTGATTGGCACGTTCGGGATGTAATCCATCGCGGCACCCGCCGGTGGCGGAATCATAGAGAGGGAGTTGCAGATCGTTGTCGCCCAGGAACCAGTTGAACGCCGACCAGGCTTCGCTGCGCCAGCGCCCGTCGCCAGTGATGCGGTACGCCTCGAGACACGCGGACACCGCGCCGGCGGCCTCAACCGGCTGTTGATCGAAGCGCGCCTTTTCACCACCCTGGTGATAAAAGCCTTGCGACCCGATGGGTACAAAGTGGTGGTTGGTTTCGCAGTGCTGCGCTTTCAGCAACCAATCCAGCGCTTCGAGGCCACAGGAGACCATGCGATCATCCGAACTAGCAGAGCCCACCACCAGCATGGCTTGGGGCAGTCTCGCGTTGCCGTAAGCTACGACATCCTCAAACCACTGCCAATCCGGACGGCGGATGGACGCATACATTTCGAGTAATCGCCGGCTGAGTACGGATCTTATTTTTTGCGCGTCCCGATCGCCGGGATACGAATTGAGGTATTCCTGAATTCCAAGCAAGGTATAGGCCGCGGCGCGAGGACTATAGGACTCCAACGCCGCGGGAAGAGAAAATTCGAACAAGCGCCCGGCAGCACTCCTCAAGCCCTGATCGCCGGATCGGCCTAGAACCGTGCCCAGGCTCCACAACGCACGCCCGTGGCAGTCTTCAGACCCGGCGGGTTCGTTCCACCGGCGATCGTAGCTGAGAAAGTTTCTGAATCTGCCGTTCGATGGATTGAACGCATGTTCGAGGAACGACAAGTACCGGCGAGAGAAATCTGGGGCGGCTGAATTCGCCTGGCCGAACCGATCTTTGTCATTGCCATTGCCATTGCCGAACTGTGCCAGCAGCACCGTGAAAATCAGTCCGCGAGCGTTGTCGTCGGTGGTGTAGCCCTCGGCTCGATTGGGGATGGTAAAGATCGCGTGTTGCAACATTCCCGTGTCATCGGTCAGCGTGTTCACATGATTCAGGTTCAATTCCGGCAGCTGATCGAGCGTTTTTGTAGCGCGAGCCGAGAACTGAACGCGGGGACTTTCCATGCGGTCGCTGCGCACCCGGGTGAAGCTTTCCATGTAGCCTTGCGCCACTCTTTTCCAGACCATGTCGCGTGCAAACACATAGGCGCGTTTACGCATGGCATGGCGGATCGCTGGTGTATTCAAGAGTTCGATTGTCTTGTTTGCAATCGCCGCGGGGTTTTGGAACGGGACCAGCGCACCCCGACGGTCGTCTAACAACTCAATCGCGTGCCAGTATGGAGTCGAGATGATCGCCTTGCCTGCCCCAAGCGCATAGGCTAGCGTTCCGGAAACCACCTGCGCCTCGTAGCGATAAGGAGTGATGTAAATATCAGCAGCGCCAATGAACTCGGCCATTTCCTCGGGGCTGACAAAGCGGTCATGGAAGATCACCTGCGACTCGACTCCAACTTCTTTCGCCAATGCTTGCAAGCTGGCTCGATACTTGTCTCCCTCGCGACGCAGGATGTGAGGATGAGTCGCACCCGCGACAATGTAGGCAACATTCTTGTGTTTGGACAGAATCTGCGGCAGCGCTTGAATGACGTTTTCGATTCCCTTGTTCGGTGAGAGCAGGCCGAACGTGAGCAGCACCGCTTTCCCTTCTACGCCGAAGCGATCCTTATAGAAATTGGGATCGAGAAAAGGCAGGTCTGGAACGCCGTGCGGCACCATGTCGATCTTACTGCCGGGCACTTTGAAGATTTCCTGCAAGAACTGCGATGAGAGCTGGCTCATCACAATGAGGCGGTCCGAAAGCTCTGCGATCTCCTCCATCACCATGAGTTGGTCCGGATTCGGCTCGCGTAGAACCGTGTGCAGCGTGGTCACCACGGGCATCTTCAAGCCGCGCAGCAGATGCAGGATGTGGCTTCCCGCCGGACCGCCGAAGATTCCATACTCGTGCTGCAGGCACACCATGTCGATATTGTTGAAGTTCAGGAATTCAGCCGCGTCCTGATAGGACTTCACGTCGTCCTGGGCGAGTGACCATCTCACTCGCTCGGGATAGTCATATCCTTGTTCGGTGTCGTTTACTGGCAGCGCCAACAATCGAGCGGTTCCGTACTCCGCGGAGATGGCCGCACAGAGGTCTGTGGTGAACGTAGCAATCCCGCATTGCCGCGGAAGATAATTTCCGATCACCGCGATTCGGCTCGGCAGCGAAGGCTTTAGCTGTGATCTTGGACGAGCCGCCGAAACCGTTTGTTCCGCGGAGCGTTGGGGGACGACTTCCAACAGTCCATCCGGAAACACGGTGTTTGGTAGTGCCATTCGCCCCTCACTTCCTTGAGAACGGGTATTGCTTCAGATAGGCCCGAGCGTTCACCTTTGCTGCTCTTAGACCGCAATGGCTAGACTAGTCACGTCTTACCTAGCCCGGTCTTTTCGTCCGCCGGTACAGTTTGCCTCTCATATTGTTCAACGAGAGTGGACTTGCAGACTGGTCAAAATTGACCAGACCTGCCTCGGATCCTGGCAGAAACATCCGCGGGATGACGTGAGTGATTGCTCACAATTGACCGGTCTTCCGCCTAACAATCCGGCATCCTGTGGTCATGAAAGCCGAGAAGGAACAAGCGCTGCTTGTCCGCTGTCCCACGTGTGGCGCAAGGCCGCGCGAGAAATGCGAGCTTAGCAGCTGGCGTCTCGATTCCATAGGACAAACTACCTTTTAGGACTAGAATTGCAGCTGATGGCTGCCTCTGCACTGGCGAACAAGAAGCTCCGTGAGTTCAATCCCATGACCTTCCTGGCAACCATTGGCGAGGGCAGGAAGAACCTGACGTTCGCCCAGAAACAAGGAATCTTCGCACAGGGGGATACGGCGGACTCGGTCTATTATGTCCAAAAAGGCAAGGTGAAGCTCACCGTCGTCTCCAAGACTGGCCGGGAGGCCACCCTTGGCCTGCTCGGTGCCGGGAACTTCTTTGGAGAAGGTGCGCTCGCAGGCCAGACCCTGCGCATGGGATCTGCCACGGCCATGACGGATTGCGAAATTCAGCGGATCGACAAGAAATCGATGATGGCTGCCTTGCACCGGGAATCGGCGTTTTCCGAGTTGTTCGTGGCGTATTTGCTGGCGCGGAATGTTCGCTACGAAGAGGATCTGGTCGACCAGTTGTTCAATTCCAGCGAAAAGCGGCTGGCTCGAATCCTTCTTCTGCTCGCTCACTTTGGCAAGGAAGGCGTGCCCGAGACTGTAGTTCCCAAGATCAGTCAGGAGAGCTTGGCCGAGATGGTCGGAACCACTCGTTCGCGGGTGAGCTTCTTCATGAACCGGTTCCGGAAACTGGGTTTTGTGGATTACTCCGGCGGTCCGGAAGGCGGTTTGCAGGTCCACAGTTCGCTGCTTGGTGTGGTTCTGCACGACTAGTTGTTCCACGCAGGGTAACTTCCCGTTGAGGTCGAGGACTTGCCAGGAAACTTTCGCTGTTTTGCCGGCCTGCTCCTGGTGGTTCCCGGTATTGCTTCCTGGGCCGTGCCCATTCCCCAAACCGAGACAGAGGGCATCCCTGTCGGGAATACGACCTTCGACCTTCGGAGTTCAGACCAGTCACCGGGAACGGGTTTCGCCACTCATCCGTGTCGTGCTGATCGCGGGTGGGATCGCGCTGAGCATTGCTGGTACGCGGACGCGAAACGGACGCGCGTTCCTTCAAGTAGCCACTTTTTCCAAGCCGCAACGTTACGCCACACGCCGGCCGCTCACCAGGTTAATGACGAGTACCACCAGCGCAACCACCAGCAGCAAGTGAATTAGACTGCCGGCCACGTGGAGGCTGAAACCAAGAAGCCACAGAATCAGAAGCACAACGAAAATTGTCCAGAGCACGTTGATCTCCTTCGCGCCTTTGAGTGTCCTGAANNGGCGCGAGCGACTTCCCGCACTCCAGGCACGATGTCTTCGACCGCGACGTGATTAACCCGCAAAACGGGCACATTCTTTGCAATGCGTAACCGCGAACCGGTGGCGTAACCGACGCAAACAGCTTCGACACCGATGCCGTGATTCGACCTAGCCGCCTGCAAAAACGATCGCGGAACTGATAGAGAAAGGGTTCCATCGCCGGTTGACCTTTGGTCTTTAGTTCTTGCAACCCATGCACGGGTGCTCCCGTGATGAGGATCGGGCCGAGATACGCGGAGGGAGATCTCTCTTTCTCCATCTCTGCCCAACTGAGGATGACACGCCAACACTAGTTATTCTGAGCAAGATTGCTCACCTTGCGAGAGGTTGCGGATGAGTTCTGGAAGATACTGGTAAGGTCTCAGGGGTGAGATTTTGGGTCTTCCTGGAGAGCGCTGGCCGACACCGAACACAAACGCAACTACGCGGCTTGCTTAAGCGGCTACGGTTATTGCGACCCCTCTCGACTTAAGCCCGGGGAAACTCATTCTGTCCGGACGGGAGCCAATTGACTCACGGTGACGTTCGCAGGAAATCTCTTAGGCGCATAAGACTGTGATTCGACGACGGGTTCAGGGCGTAGTAGCGACCGGGACGGCGATCACGATGACTCCCAGATGGTCGGCCACCACTCGCGCCGAAGTAATCGCCACCGCTCATCTGTAAACACTAGCCGACTTCCCATTACTAATCCGTCGGGAAACCGGACCGGCGGCGCGAGGCCACCGGTCCGAGATTTGAGCCGAAGCGAATCTTACTGATGGAAGTCATCCAGCTTCGGGTTGTTGTCGGTTGTCCCCAGGAAGACGGCCTGCGAGGTGGAGATTATGTACATGATCCCGACCTGGGTGCCGCCCTGGCTCACCACTACTCGTCCGTTGGACGCAACCGCATAAGTCCCCGCGATTGTGCTGCTGTTCGGACACGCGCTTCCACTCCCACAGTTGCTGTTATTGTCTGACGTTCCGGTTAAAGTGCCGGCTCCATCGGCGTGCAGTTGATCGGCCTCCGTGCTGACGTTGGTGCTGGCCGGCGGTTGACTTCCACCGTAGTAATTTCCGGTCAACAAGGCGTTGGTGAAGCTGCTCCCCGTTTGCGGCTGCATCATACCGAAGATCACCAGGTTGTCGGTCCCAACCACAAAAGCCTGGTTCGTGCCGATCAGGTAAAAGACCGGTGCTTTGCCCGCCCCGGATAGCGTCACCCGTCCGGTCGATGGAGTTACGGCGTAACTCCCCGACACAGCCTGCGATTTCACGGTTCCGCCATCGTTGTCGTCTAGAGTCCCGGAGAACGACCCGGACCCGTTGGCGTTGATAATCCCAGTCTCCGCGTCAGACACGGCAGGCGTGCTGGAAAGATCGAGACCCTCCACTTCAATCACGCTGTTGCCGTTCAGCGACGCATCGGTCAACGAGCCGCTTTGCTTCAGCACCTGACCGGCTATGATCATCGGCGGCGTTTCTGGCGCGTCCACTGCCATCATCAGCATCTCGGACGAGTTGACCACGTAGAAGACCATGTTGATGGTCGCCCCCGGGCCGGTGAAACTAATACTTGCCGTGCCGCGGCCCGTGGACGCCACGTTGAAATTGCTGGAGCTTAGAGTTGTGTTTCCAACGTTGCCAGAGCATGAGCCGCTCGAACAGCCGCTGTCATAATCCGCCTCGCCCGAAAAAGAGGCGCTGCCGTTGGCGGTCAATTCCCCAGCCACGGCAAAGCGGTTGGAACCCTGATCGGCTCCAACGAGCCCAAAGGCGTAGTTGCCGGTGATCTCGCCGGTGGAGAATGCAGTGGTCTGCTGTTTGCGCAGCAGCCCGGAGCTAATGTCGCTGCTGGTGCCGTCGTAGCGCATGATGTGGCCGTTGCCAGTGGAATCCAGCGTGGCAGCAAAGGTGGCGCTGCCGCCGCCGGTCGGGGTCAGGTTAATCACGATGAGATTGTCAGAGGCCCCGCAGTACGTCCCGGTAAAGGTGATGCTTTCTTGGGGTGCCTTGGCCTGATCGGCCAAATCCAAGAGCCCACCCGAGATGGCCCCAGCTCCATTGGCTGAGAAACTGCCCACGGCAGAATTGGCTTCGGTCGCACCTTTCCAGCCGTTGGACAGGAAAGCATAGTGCCCGTTGAGGGCGGTGTAGGAGCAGTTTGCAATCGCGATGCTGAGAGTCTGGCTGGCGGTAGCCGGCGGAGACTCCGAATCGGCGACTTGCACCGTAAAGCTCGCGGTTCCGGTCGCGGTCGGTGTTCCCGAGATGTTCCCGCTGTTGGGATCAATCGAGAGCCCAGCCGGCAGACTGCCGCTGATGACGCTCCAGGTATAGGGCTGCACCCCGCCTTTGGCTTTCAAGTAGGTGGAGTAGGCCCAGCCGTTGTTGCCGCCGGGCAGCGACGTCGCGGGGAACGAGAGTGGCGCGCCTGCAATGACGCTGACGGTGTACGCGATCGGGCCGACGCTGGCGCTCGTGCTGTCCGTCACCGAGACGTTGAGCGTGACCGTTTGAACCGCAGTGGGCGTTCCGCCAATCGTCAACGTGTTGCCGCCGTTGTTGGAAACCCATAGGCCGTCCCCGCCCGTGACGGACTGCTGTGATCCATCGCCGGGGATAGTGTTGCCATTCACCGTAAAGCTATAGCCCGGTACGCCGCCGGATGCATTGATAACCCCGTTGAAGTTTTGGCCGACCGTTGTCGTCCCCAAAGAGCCAGCCGCAGGCAACGACAGGGGCGTTGTAGCCGTCTGGAAGCTCACCTGGACCTGCGCGGAGTTGTTGTTGGCGTCCGAGGCTTGGATCTGCCAGTTGTAATACGTGCCGCCGTTCAGGCTGGATACGTTCGGCAAGTTGCCCGTGCCCAACGGGTCGACGTTCCATGTAATGGAGGTGATGGAACTGGAGAAGCCGTTCGACTTGGTGTCGTTGGCGGGTATCTGCCAGATCGTCCCGTTCTGATCGCAGCACAAAGAGAACTGATAGGTGTAACTGCTGGCGTTAGCGGGGTCGGTCCAACTGAAGTTGGGCTGCACTCTCACGCCGGTGCCCTGAGGTGAAAGCCCGGTGGCAAAGGCGTTCAGCACCGCGCCGATCGTGGCGATCAGATCCTCCGAGTTGCCGTCGCTGTAGGTGACGTGCAGGGTATAGGTATCGCCAACCTTCGGCGTGGCGCCGTTGAGGCTGGTGTAGTAGCTGAACGAACGGTTGCCGCTAAAGGCTCCCGTGGCAATGTCCACGGGGATCACCGCTCCCGGATTCGATTCCGCTGTCAGTTCGACGCCCACCGGCAGTTTGATGAGGCCGTTGACATTGAGGCCAATGCTGTAATTGTAGGTGGTGGTGCCGTTAATCACTTCCTGGTTCTGTGTATTCACGGTGGCAACTGCGTTGCCGCTCGGCAAGGTCAGGTTCTCGTTGGTGAGGTTGCCGTTGATGACGACCGGGGCCGCGTTGCTCCCATTGGTATTGGAGACTTGTCCCGGAGCGTCGATCAGGCCGGAGTTGTTCTGGTCGAGGATCCCGAAGAAGAAGTAGTTGGAGCCGGTGGGAACATGGACCGTGTACGATGCTGGGCTGGTCGGTGGGAGCGCCTTGCTTCCCACCACAGCGGCATAAAAGTTGCCCGTACTCTGATCGTAGAAGCCCGCATACAGCGGCCCTTTGGCCGTTTCGCTAAAGGTGACCTGGCCGGAGACCGTGTTGGCGCCCGTGGGTGCGCCGATTAGCACGCCAGGGGAGATTGCTGAAAATGGACCGGTCGAGCTGCCCGCCACGCCCTGAGCGCGGAAGTAGTAGGTATTTCCATTCGTGAGCCCGTTCACAATCCATGGGTTCTTCCTGCCGGTTGCCGCGAAGCTCGTGCTTCCGGTGACCGTGGCGAACGTCGAACTGGTGCTCCATTGGATGGTGTAGGACGCAGGTATCTCGATGCCGTTGTTGTTCTGGATGGTCTGGTACGAGATAAGGGCGCCTCCGCTGAACGCGCCCAACCCATTGCTACTGTTCCAGCTGGGAGCCGAACTGATCGTCACCGCTGCCGGATCGCCCAGCGTCACCGAGACGCCGGTCACCGACGAGGTGGTAACCGTCACGTTCGCGACGCTGCCCACAGGATTCGAGGCGTTCTGGCCGCCATAGCCCAGGTTGTCCATGAAAGCCTGCAAGGTGTAGGTTCCGGGGGACACGCCGTGGATGATGAAGGCTACTCCCGAGGGTGTGGCTGTGGCGATGCTCGTGCCCAGGTTGTTACCGCAGCCGCCGCAGTTGTTGCCGTTCAGCTGCAGATAGGTCCAGCCGGTCTTCGAGCCGCTGTAACTCACCGTGCCGGATATCGTGTAGACCGCCGACGGGTTGATGACCGCGATGGTATACGTGTCTGGGCCGGCGCTGTGGCTCGCGCTGTCCGTTACCGTAACGTTGGTTAATGTCACCGTGCCGGTCGCGGTGGGCGTTCCACCAATCGACAGTGTGTTGCCGCCGGTGTTGGAGACATACAGGCCGTCGGCCAGAGGGACGTTGGTCCCGTCGGTGGGAACGGCGGAGCCATTCACCGAAAAGCTATAAGGCCCAATCCCGCCCGAGGCATTGATCGCTCCAGAGTAGTTTTGGTTGATGGTTGCGTTCGCCAGAGCTCCGGACGGAGGCAGAGTCAACGTCGCCGGGGTGGTGACGACAATTTGGAGACCGGCCGTCGCAGTACCCGGCGTTGGGCTAGACGAATCGGTGACTTTGGCTGTGAAGTTGAAGGTCCCCGCTGCGCTCGGAGTACCAGTAATTGTGCCGCCGGCGGACATGCTCAAGCCTGTCGGCAAATTGCCAGTGTAACTCCAGGTGTAGGGCTGCACCCCGCCGGTCGCCTGAAGCGACGTCGAGGGATACGCGTAGCCGGTATTGCCTGCGGGTAGCTGCGACGAAGTTGTAGTTACCATTAACGGCGCACTGTTGTTGATGGAGATGCTGAGGCTTGCGGACGCGGTTTGCGCCGTTGGGGTCTCCGAGTCCTTTACCTGAACCGTAAAGCTCGCGGTGCCCAACGCAGTCGGCGTTCCCGAGATCGTCCCGTTAGAGTTAAGAGTGAGCCCTGCCGGCAAGGTGCCGCCGGTTTGGCTCCAGGTGTAAGGCATGACTCCGCCCGATGCCTGCAGCGTTGCACTGTAGAAGTTATTGATCACGCCCGTGGGCAGACTAGCCGTAGTCGTAGTGACGGTCAGAGTGTTAACGCTGATGGTGATGCTCAGATTCGCCGTCGCCGTCTTCTTCGTGGGCGATTCGTTATCGGTCACGGTCACGGTGAAATTGACGGGGCCGGTAAACGTCCCGCTCGGTGTGCCCGTGATCGCGCCGGTGTTGGCATTTAATGAGAGTCCAGCGGGGAGACTGCCGGTGGTCACTGCCCACGTATAAGGTGTAATGCCNNGCCGCCCGCCGCCTGCAGCGTTGCGCCCGGATAGGCTGTGCCGATCACACCCCCCGGCAACGAAGTGGTCGTCACCGACACGGCGGGATTGACCACGATGCTCAGGTTGGCGGTCGCCGTCTTGGCTGTGGGGGTTTCCGAGTCGGTCACGGTAACGGTGAAGTTCACGGTCCCGGACGCGGTGGGTGTGCCGGAAATGGCTCCCGTGGCGGAGTTAAGTACCAGACCTGCCGGTAAGCTGCCGGTAGTAACGGCCCAGGAGTATGGCGTGATGCCGCCCGTAGCCTGCAAGGTCGCGCCCGCGTACACGGAACTGACGACGCCTAGCGGCAACGAACTGGAGGTGGTGGTCACGCTCAGCGGAGCGACCGAGATCGCGATACTCAGGGTGGCGCTCGCCGTTTTGGCCGTCGGCGTCTCCGAGTCGGTTGCGGTCACGGTGAAACTGTCGGTGCCGACAAAGGTTCCGCTGGGCGTGCCGGAGATCACACCGGTGGAGGCGTTCAGACTCAGACCCGCCGGCAAGCTGCCGGTGGTTACCGCCCAGGTGTAGGGCGAGATGCCGCCGGTGGCCTGGAGAGTTTGGTTGGTGTAGACGTTGCCGATGGTTCCACCAGCCAGCGTCGTCGTGGTAACGCTAAAGGGCGGCGCGCTCATGGTGATGCTCAAGTTGGCGGTCTTTGTGGCGCTCGCCGGCGTCTGCGAGTCAGTCAGAGTCACAGTGAAATTCGAGGTGCCGGTGAAGGTTCCGGTTGGGGTTCCCGAGATTACGCCCATGCTGCTCAAGGTCAAACCGGCAGGTAAACTTCCCGCCGTCTTGCTCCATGTATAGGACGGAACTCCGCCGCTCCCTTGCAGGGTTTGGCTATAGGCCGTGCCCATGGTTCCCGCGGGCAAAGACGAAGTCGTGATGGTCAACGGCGGAGCCGGGTTCACGGCGAATGTTATCGACTGGCTCGCGGACATTTTCGCTGCAGTGGAAGAATCGGTGACCTTGAAAATCACCGAGTTGCCGTTACCCGCGCCAGTTGGCGTGCCCGAGATCGCACCGGTGCTGGTGTTGAAGGTAAGTCCTGCGGGCAACGACCCCGCGGTAATGCTCCACGTGTACGGACTTGTTCCGCCGGATTCACCCAGTGTGGCGCTGTAGGCGGTTCCTGCAGTTGCTGCGGCGAGAGAAGTCGTGGAGACTGCGGGCAGGGTGCTGACCTTAATCTGCAAGGTGGCAGATTTCGTCGTATCGGTCTTCGAGGCCGCTGTGACCGTCGCTGTAAACCCGCTGGTGACCGAGGCAGGGGCGTTATAAGTCGCCGAGGTCGTGGTTTGTGCGCTCAGTGTGCCGCCACCCGAAACGGTCCACGTCACCCCTGCGTTTGTCGTGTCGTGCAGAGTCGAGGCGGTGATCGCCGGAACCGTCTGGCCCTGGTCAATATTCTGCGTGCTGCTGGGTGTTAACCCGACACTGATGGGTTGACTCGAGGCGCCGCATCCCGGCAGAACTAATGTGAGAAGAGCGGTGAATCCAGACAGCAACACCGCAACGAGGAATTTCTTCGACGACATCGGACGCCTCCAGGATCTTGCGCGGAGAGCAGTCCCAAAACAGGCATGGCGGGGGCCGCTTTTCCCAAAATGACACGCAATGCGCTAGAAGAACATCAACGGGTGCGACACACAAGTTACAATGGTCACGTTCTTGCGCGGACTCGACAGTGATCGCAGCGTTCGCTCAAGAATGGAAATAAATGGGAAGTAACCGCAGTAATAGTTGCGCATCTCGCTCGATTTGAGCGCTACTTCAGATGCACCGCCGCCGCGGGCCGATAATCTTGGAGTCTGCAGATTGTTCCCGAGTGACGCCCTTGTGGCCGCCGAACGTTCAACTTTTGTTGATTGGCCAGAAACGGGCTTCTCGGAAGTGGGCTCGGCAGCCCGCGACCCGCTTGCCCTCAGTATCCACTAGCAAGCGAAACCGCCAGCCGCTGCCATGATTGTGGATGTATCGTCGCCGATCCGGAAGTAATCTGGCCTCGCCATGACGAGATTAGTACCGGGAAGTCTTAGTGCAAGTCGGCTTATAGGAAGTGATCTCCCCACTTGGCATCGATTCTGGGCGGATTACGGGCAACATGGAAGTAATGCACTTGACCGTCGCCTCAAACCAAGCGTCGACACTTGAATCATCCGCACAGGAGCCGCGTGCGAACCGTACCGGGAGACGCACCGACTGCCTTCGCGATTTCGCGAAAGAGTGCTATTGAACCTTGGGAGCAGAAGGAGTGTGCCCGGCCAGGAACTTGGTTAATGCGGATTCCTTCGGTGCCTCGACGGATATTTTGGCACGGTCGGAGGGCGTCATGCCGAAGCGAGCAGAGAGCGAAACCATCTGGCACATATCTGACGACCTATCCATCTGGCCTGCGCGCATTTTGGTAATCAGGCGGACCAGAAGCTCAAACGTGTTGCGGTCGGAATTGAAGGCCACGCCAGGGAGCACCTGCTTGGCTGCATCACGCCAAACAACTTTTTCTTCCGGAGACAACCACTTAGGCGGAGGTCCCAGAGGCCTGCTTGTCTTCGGCTCGTTGGGACGTTTCAGCTGTGGATTATGAATGAAAGAGCCTTTAGCATCAAGTATTGCGGGTGGTGTGTGATTACGTCCCATATAATCAGTACTTTGGAAATCGTAATTTTTAGGTCGTACGCGTAAACCGGGGGCGGAGGCTTCCTGATCATAGTGCTTCCGAAGAATCTGACCCCACGCCGGGTCACCTACATAGGCACTACACCGTCAGTGCCAGACAGGCAAAAAGTAGGCAAGTAGGAAAGTGGGCCGATTCCAATTCACCTCTAGTAAACCAAGAACAGCTTTTTCAATCCCACGAGCAAATTGGAAAACGCCCACTTTCCTACTTGCCTACTGAAGCGTCAGGAGGCAAGTAGTCATCACTAGCTACTCTGAGATGTCAGTAAGGTTCAGTCCAACACCTCCTCAGGTTCCAGTACGCGCTCGCCTTGTCCCATCCAGCCTGTGCCGGTAGACGGTCGCAGTATCTGGAGTGGACCCCTGGGCTGA
>PKXK01000005.1 GCA_003132325.1 Acidobacteriaceae bacterium | reverse complement strand
CCTTTGCGGACGAGTGGTCGGCCAAACCGGGAGCTATCCAGAAACGGGCTTGGGGGAGATTACTCCCCGCAAGTCGGCCAGTGTTTACCGATGGAGCGATGTGGCGGTTGCTGGTTCGGCCTGAGTCACGGGCAACCTTGAAGTTATCCCTGGTCGCCTCCAGATTGCCTGCCGAGGTGAACCCAAGCGGAAATCGGCGCTTAGCTCCCAGTGGTCAAAAAGGGGTTCCCCGCAGCAGCCGCAAGTGTATGAATCGAATGCCCGAGAAATTCGCGACTGTGCTGGTCAGCCCGGTCGTTGTAACCTTTCATCTATGCTCCGAGTGCCTTTTCATTCTCGCCGGGGCAGGAGTGAGCGCGGAAAGCGCAAGGACACTCACTGTGGTCAATGAGTGATAACGCCTGGTTACAACACTTAGGGCAAACACCGCCGGCGCGAGTAGCACCGTTTTTCTTCATTATCGGAGGCGTATACTTCCCACCCCAGAGCCCGCGTACCGCAATCAAGAACCTTGGCAAAGCTCTCACGTACCGCCGAGCGAGTCTCAGGTCGATCCCAGACCTCTCGTGATGCTTCCAAGATTTGCTTTAGCAAGTTCCGGTCGCCCATTTATTTCCTCCGTTAACCCCAGGGTTCGCAAGGCGTTCTTGGTGAAATACGCAATATTTCCCGGTGCATCGATTTCGGCTACAACGATCGAATCTAGCGCTGGTGACCTATTCGGAACGAATGGCTTCAGAACATCGCCCAGACTCCATGGAATTAGTTGGGTCGGCGTCTAGAAACGGAAGCGCCTGTGCCCTCTTAGATTGAGGTGCTTGCAAAGCTGACGGTGCAGGGGTTTTGGGTACAGGTTTGGTGCCGCGCCAGGCGGAGCCAACGCGGTCCACTCCAGTATCTCGGCCAGTTTGTCTATTTATCGATCCCCATCTGGGTCAGGATAAACGCATAGTCGAAAGCGGCTTCTTTCAGGCGATCATAGCGCCCGGACGCTCCGCCATGGCCTGCCGGATCCAGGTTCGTTTTCAGGATTAGCAGCTTGTGATCGGTTCTGGTCGCGCGCATTTTGGCTACATACTTTGCCGGTTCCCAATACATCACTTGGCTGTCGTTGAACGAGGTCCTCACCAGGATATTGGGATACGGCTTGTCTTCAATGTTGTCGTACGGCGAGTAAGAAATCATGTAGTCGAACGCTGGCTTTTCTTTGGGATTCCCCCATTCCTCAAATTCTGGGACGGTGAGCGGCAGCGACTCGTCGAGCATGGTGTTGACGACGTCGACGAAAGGCACTCCGACGATCGCAGCGTGGAAAAGGTCCGGACGCATGTTCAGCACGGCGCCCATCAGCAAGCCTCCGGCACTTCGGCCTTCGATCACCAGCTTGTCTTTTGAGCCGTAACCATTCGCAACCAGGTATTCCGCGCACGAGATGAAGTCGGTGAATGTGGTCTTCTTGTTCATCATCCTTCCGGCGTCATGCCATGCCTTGCCCATTTCGCCGCCGCCGCGAATGTGGGCGAACGCTACGACTACTCCGCGGTCGACCATCGAAAACTCATTCGAGTTGAAGAAGATATCCATAGGAAACCCGTAGGAACCGTACCCGTAAAGATAAAGCGGCTCGCTGCCGTCCAGTTTCGCGCCCTTCAGGTGCACTACGGATATGGGAATCTTTACGCCGTCGGATGCAGCGGCTTGAATGCGCTCTACCCGGTAGCGGTTCCGATCGTAGCCGCCGGGGACTTCTTTCTGCTTGAGTAACGTGGAGGAACCGCTTGCCATGTCGTACTCGAAGACGGATTGCGGCGTAATGAACGACTGATAAGTGTAGCGAAGCTTGGAGGTGTCGTACTCACGATTGATGTGTTGATAGGCGGCATACGCCGGTTCGGGGAATTCGATGCGCTTCGTTTGCCCACTTTTCAGGTCGGTGACTTGAATCTGAGGTAGTCCGTTCTCGCGCTCGTAGAGGACGTAGTAATTCCTGAAGAAGTCTGTGTCTTCGAGCATGACATCGGCTCGCTGGGGAATGACTTCCTTCCAGTTGTGGCTGCGCGGATCGGAAACCGGAGCTTTCACCAGGCGAAAGTTGCGGCCAGTGTCGTTCACCCGAATGTAGAAGAAGTCTCCGTTGTGGTCGGGATAGTATTCGACATCCTGCTTGCGCGGCTCCACGACCTTCCATTCTGCGGTGGGCTGATCGGCTGGGATATAGCGGACTTCCGAAGTAGTGTGACTACCGGAAATCAGCAGGATGTACGCCTTGCTTCGCGTCCTGCCAGCGTAAACATTGAAGCGCTCGTCCTTTTCTTCGTAGACAAGAGGGTCGTCACCGCTGTTCCCAAGCGTGTGCCGATAAAGGCGGTACTGTCGCTTAGCGGAATCTTCGACGGTGTAGAACAATGTTTTATTGTCGTTGGTCCAGACCACTGAGCCGACTTTTTCAGCGTGATCGGCCAGGACCTTGCCCGTGCGCAGATCTTTGATGGCCAGCGTGTACTGCCGAAAACCGGTGTTGTCGGTGGTGTAAGCGAGCAGGTTTCCATCATCGCTGACTTCGTAAGCTGCCAAGGACATGAAGCGCTGCCCTTTTGCCATCTCGTTAATGTCGAGCAGAACTTCTTCTGGAGCGTCGAGACTCCCTTTCTTTCGGCAGCGTATTTGATATTGCTTACCGGCTTCTGTCCGGGAATAGTAGAGATACGCGCCGTCTCTGTAAGGAACGTCCACGTCGGTTTCCTTGATGCGGCTTAGCATTTCGTCGTAGAGCTTCTTTTGCAGCGGTTCGGTAGGCTTCATTACAACGTCTGTATAGGCGTTCTCCGCCTCCAGGTACGCTCTGACCTCCGGATTCTTCTTCTCCCGCAGCCAGAAATAGTTGTCCACCAGTTTGCGGCCATTGATCTCGGTCACCTTTGGAATCTTCTTCGCAATGGGTGGCGCAGGTTCGGTGCTCGTTGTATCGACTGCCCGGAGGGGAATATTGCAAATCGACGAGAGCAGGACGATAGCCAGCGTAGAGAAACGCGTGTACCGCTTGTTCATGGGAATGCTCCTTAGTCGATCCGACTTCATGTTCCTGAGTCGGCGCTCGCAGTATACGCCACAAGTTATGCCCTGAGGCGCAACGAGATTATATGGAGTGGGCCTTGGCCATCTCGTAGTTGGCGGTCGCGGTAGGGACGACCATCGCTGATCGCCCCCCGCGCGGATCCGCACGAGCGCTCCTTAGCGCATGCGGCTCTTATCGCAGATGAATAACGGCCAAGCGTGGAGCTTGTCCGCACACTCGCCCACCCGTGAGACACGTACACACCCGCTCTGAGTCGGGAACGTGCCAGATGGAAAAGTGTTCTCCTTGATCAGCAGCCTTCCCTCCTCACTCTCCGCCGACGAGCCTTCCGTCTTTGTTCGAATGATTCATCGGTAATATGCCGCTGTCCGACTCCTCGCAGGCGTGCACGCGGGCCGTACGGCCTGAGCCTTCTCCCGCCGTCCTGCGGCTGACGTTCGCCGCAGGCATCTCCGAGGTCTCCCGGTTCTCGTGTATGAAGTTTCTAGGCGCGCCTGGGGCCTTCGACTGCGCCGGACCAACAAGGGCTCGCGCTATCGCCATTGTCCGTGTTGCCTTCCGCACATGTTAACTGCGTCGGCGTCCGGGTTGTATATTTTCGCAGCTCAATCTCCCACCCCGCCTATTCCCCTGTTTACGCTTCGCCGTGCACCTCGCGATGCCCAACGCAAAACTCGGGGCCAAAGTGGATCGCTACTCCTTCTTTGTGAGGCTTCTTCCTCCTCTGCTTCATACCGGTTTATCCCGGCGCACAAACATCCCGATTTCACTCATTCACCTTGGTTCCCGGCGAACAAACGGCGCAAGCTGGTGAGAACGCCTGGTTTCGCCAACTATTAAGAGCAGACTCGGAACATGCCTTAAGATGTGTACGTGCGGTTACAGTCGCCACATGCGGATTGGACTCATGAAACACATAGGTGAAATCAAGACGATATCGCTTTCACCCGATGGCTCGCTGTGCGTCACGGGCGCAATGAATTACCAATCGACGGACCGAAACGCCTTGGTTTGGGATGTACCTTCACTATCGGTCGTGGGCGAACGAACCAGGCGGAAATCGAAATCAGCCTGTTCTCCCGGCAGTGCCTGGGACGGCGAAGAATCCCATCGCTGGGCGATCTGCGGCGGGAAGCCAGGGCCTGGGGCCGGAGAATGAACCGTGATCGGGTCACCATCGACTGGCGTTTTACCTGCAAACAGGCACGCTTGAAGTTCGGTTACAAAAGAAACCAGATTATGCGGCCAGAGAAATAGTTCTATCCTGGCGCCTTGCGGGTCGCCTTCCGACTGTCAGCGGCCCCTGCGCGGTCAAGTCCGCTTCGACTGAGCAAGAGTGAACATCTTTGGTGATCACCATTCTGACATAATTTATCAAGGCGTAGCTGCATGCCAGCAGAAGCCATTGACCCTCTGACGTGCAAGCTGGATCTTAGATTGACCAAGGAGAATCTCGACATGAAGGTACGCGGACTTATGCCTTTGTTGCTGGCAATCGCGGGCCTGACCATCCTGTCACCGCTGGCCATGGCGCAATCACCGGCCGATTCGCAAGACTCCTCCAGCACTGTAGCAAGCACAACCCCGGCGCAACTGGACTTGGCGTACGTGCGTCCGCCGCAGACAACGAAGCTCCGCAACTACGCCTTCGACGCTTTCGGCCCGTATCCCATCGTCGGCGCAGGGCTCGCGGCTGGTATTCACCAGGCATACAACGCCCCACCGGAATGGAGGCAAGGCGCGGAGGGTTACGGCAAGCGATTCGGGTCCGACTTCGGCATCGCAGCGGTAACTATGACGACGCGCTATGGGCTCTCGGAAGCATTCAAGGAAGACGCGTTGTATTACCGCTGTGAGTGCAAAGGCGTGTTTCCGCGGCTGAGACATGCCGTGATTTCGACTCTTACAGCACGCCGCGGCGAAGACGGGCATCGCGTCTTCTCTTTCCCTGCCCTGGTTGCTCCGTATGCCGGCACCATGACGGCCGTCTATGGCTGGTATCCCGGCCGCTACGATTACAAGGATGCATTCCGAATGGGCAACTACAGCTTCCTGTGGTATGCAGGCGGAAACATCGCCCTGGAATTCCTCTATAGTGGGCCACACTCATGGCGTTCTCGCATGCATATGAACAATCGGCACGGAGCGCCAGATCCGGGTACAAATCCGTGATCGACCGGAAATTCAAGGCGCTCGCAGGCATGGACTCTCTTCATCCGGGGAAACGGATCTTACTCGAGTCCCCAGCGGTGAACTCCTCCAAAGGCCTGATCGTCAAGTTTCTCGAGTGGTTCGGCGATCTGGGCATATTTTTCTGGCAAGTTGTTCAGGCTGCAGTGACGCCGCCGTTTGAATTCCGCGAATTGTTTCGACAACTCGACGAGATTGGATCAATGTCCCTGCCGCTGGTGGCTTTAGCCGGAGCCGCCATCGGGGTTGTTCTCTCTTTGGAAGCCCGTTACAGCCTGACTCGATTTGGAGCTAAGTCGCTGCTCCCCGCCGCTATCGTGTTCTCCGTTATTCACGAGACCGGCCCGATCATCACCGGTCTGGTAGTGAGTGGTCGAGTAGGCGCTGGCATTGGCGCGGAGCTGGCGTCAATGAAAGTGACCGAGCAGATCGATGCCATCGAGGCGTCTGCGGTAAACCCTTATAAGCTGCTAGCGGCGCCCCGCATCCTGGCTTGCATTCTGGTGCTGCCTTTGCTGACGCTCGCTGCCGACTTTTGCGGCTTGATAATGGGCTGGGTTGCGCAGGCACTGGCTGAGCCGCTCTCGTTCCACCAGTTCATCAATAGCGGTTTCAAGGGCTCCGATTTCAACGATTTCCTGCCACCCACGTTTAAGACCATGGTGTTTGGCCTGATCATTGGGCTGATCGCGTGTTTTCAGGGAATGCGGACACGGGGAGGAGCCGCGGGCGTGGGCCGTGCGGCCACCAGTTCGGTGGTATTGTCCTCGCTGTTCGTGATTCTGGCCGATGTCGTACTGGTAAAACTCATTCTCATATTTTTCCCATGAACATCGACTAAGCAGCTCGTGAAACTAAGTATGGGCACAATCGATCAAGTTGCGGTGAAGCGAGAAGAAGCCGAGAAAGACGGCAGTGCGCCAGTTATCGCCGTCGAGGACTTGCATAAGTCCTTCGGAACTCAGATTGTTTTGAACGGGGTTAGCCTAACCGTGAGCCGCGGCGAGACCCTGGCGGTACTGGGGCGAAGTGGTACCGGTAAGAGCGTCTTGCTGAGGCTCATTATCGGCCTGGAAAAGCCTGACTCGGGATCGGTTCGCATCCACGGTCAAGACATCGCCGGCCTGGCTCTCGACCAGCTCGGCGAAATAAGAATGAAAATGGGTTTTCTGTTTCAGCACGCCGCGCTTTACGATTCGCTGACCGTCGAGCAGAACGTGGCTTTTCCGCTGCAGCACCATAAGAAGGAGACGTCGGGGTCCGAGCAGCGCGACCGGGTCAGGAAACTACTGGAGGAAGTGGGCATGGAGGGCGCCCTGGAGAAGATGCCTTCGGATATCTCGGGTGGTATGCAGAAACGAGTAGGGCTGGCCCGTGCGCTGGCTTTGGGGCCGGATATTTTGCTGCTCGACGAGCCCACGGCTGGTCTCGACCCCATCAGCGCCGCGGAGATCGATGATTTGGTTCTCAAGCTTCAGGCGGAACATCACATGGCATCCATCGTAGTGACTCACGATCTGCACAGCGCGAAGACGATTGCGGGCCGTCTGGCCCTGATCAATGAGGGAGATGTAGTGATCGAAGGCAACTTTGAAGAACTTCAGAAAAGTGATGTTGAGTTTGTTAGGGAATTTCTAAAGCATTCGTAGGGGGATATATGTCGAGAGCGGCGCGGTTGGGAGCTTTCATCGTTGTGACACTGGCAATACTGGTCGCCGGTGTCTTTATCATCGGGAGCAAGCAGTATCTTTTCAGCTCGACATACCAATTGAAGGCGCAATTCGACAATGTGGCGGGCTTGGATGCAGGCGGCGATGTGCGAGTGGGCGGCGTTCACAGTGGAACTGTGCGCAGCATCGTGTTGCCCCACAAGCCGGGAGAAAAGGTCACGGTAGTCATGGATCTCGGCAAATCGACGCTCGATATCATCAAGCAAGACTCCGTGGCCACAATCGAAACCGAGGGTTTGTTGGGCAACCAGTATCTGGCGATCTCGTTTGGATCCGCTGCGAAAGCCGACGTGCGGGATGGCGATCTGATCGCCAGCCAGCCGCCGCTCGAAATGTCAGAGCTGTTCAAAAAGACGAGCGACATTCTGGATGGCAGCCAGCAAGCCATCCAGAACGCCACTCGGGCGACGGCGAATTTAGACTCGATCAGCGCCAAGATCAATGGGGGTCAGGGATCCGTAGGAGCGCTGGTTAACGACAAGCAGCTCTATAACAACCTCGCACAGACGACGAGCACCATGCATGACACGATGCTCCAGGCGCAAACAGGGGTTACCGACTTCCAGGAGAACATGGAAGCCCTGAAGCACAACTTCTTCTTGCGCGGGTATTTCAAGAACCGCGGCTACGAAGATTCCGCCGAGCTGGCAAAAGATGAGATCGAACGGCTGCCGCAAGGCGCACCGATCAAGGAGTTTACGTACTCGGCGAAGCAGCTTTTCGATAAGCAAGATTCGGCCAAGCTGAAGAACCAGAAATCTCTAAACGCTGGCGGCGAGTTCCTGGCTAATAACCAGTTCGGGTTTGCGGTGGTCGTGGCATCCGCGGGCATGGAAGGCGATACCCAGAAGGAGTTGGTGCTAACCGAAGCCCGGGCCATGGTTGTGCGTGAGTATCTGGTCGAGAACTTCGGATTCGACGATAGTCAGCTTAAGACTCTGGGAATGGGCAAGCAGACGGATACGAATCCGGATGGCGGCTGGGGCACGGTGCAGATCTTCATCTATCCAGCCGGGACCGAAATTCCGCCTAACAAGCAAACGCAGGCGGGTGTTTCATCCAAAACAACCTCAGACCAACCGGATGAGCTTCTGCGGCCCGCAACACCGAAACCACAGTAGTGGCTGTCGTGACCGGCGAAGGCGCGGATGGACCGCTGCTCACGGAATTCTCCGAGCTGCCATACAACCACCTCAACCGTGTACTTACTTAAAGGTTTGTGTTCAGCAGTTGTAGACGGCGTCACACGTAACATCGTGTGTCTTTTCCGAGAGCCGGATGCGGGAAATCTGCCTGTCCGGTTCGATGAGCGGGAACAGGAAACAGAGCCAGGCCAAACCGGATTGAGGCGGGCGAAGCGAAAGCCCAACCCGACAGCCACCGGGAGGCTAACACCACTGCGCCTGTTCTCGACTCTACTCGCCATAGCACTCATTGACCGGGCGGAGTCTGAAAAACCTGCCATCAACTCGCCATCAAAACTAGGAATTTTAGAGGGTGTTTTTGGCCCTTTCGAGTGCGCAAAAGCTAGATGGGGAAAGGGTTTTGGGTCATTGACCTCAAAATTGACACGGCAGAGGTCAGATTGGCCCCGCCCTACTCGCCCAGA
>PKXK01000207.1 GCA_003132325.1 Acidobacteriaceae bacterium | reverse complement strand
TCTCAAGGTAAGGGTTGCCGACCATTCGGGAACGACTTCATTCCTAATTCCTGGACAGATGGGCGTTTGTCGGTATGAATCACGAAAACGCAGCCAACTTCTGATTCTGCAATGCGTTCTGTCATTACAGATGTGCTCATGTTCGTTTCTCCTCTCTACGCGAAAAATAGAATTCGATGCGGCCGGCGACTCAGATCGGTTCCCGATAGCGGCGCAGCCGCACCGCTGCTGCCAGGAAGACCGCGGCGAGTGCCAGGCCGATCCACAGACCCGGGCTGCTCAGGAAATGATCCGGGGCGATATGTGTCATTGGGTCGGTTGGGAACATATCTGGTGATGTCGAGGCGACAGTGGGTGCGGCGCCCATCAATCGGGACCCCACCATGGCAGCGAAATGCCAAGTGTGGAAAGCAATCTGCTCGACCCCGGCAATCGCTACCAGCGGCAAGGCCGCCCATAGAAATGTCGCCCGGCGCGGCCATCCGGATACGAGCAGCAGCCAGCAATAAATTGGTGCGGGCCAGAGCGCATGGGCCGTGAGAACGTGGTACAGCAGCAGCCATGACATCCGCAAAAACGATAACTTCGTCCACAAGGTCGCCACACTCAGACCGCTCACCAGCAGTACGGCGCTGCTCAGCAGCAGCATGAGCCACTGCATGGCGACGGTGATCGCAAAGGTCAGCAGTGGCAAAATTACGAGCGGGATGCACGCTTTCGCAAGCACGGTGGTGACATCGGACACAGGCAGCGACTTCCAGAACAGAATGCTGCGGTCGCGGCGCTCGCTGTGCAGCGCGTCGAGACAATAAAACACACTCACGACGATACCGGTAAGCATCATTAGACCTGCCGCCATGTCGTATGGCGCTTGAGGTTGCGCCGGATTGAGCCGCAGCGGCTTTTCCCAGATACCCGCAATCGAGCTGAGAGAGAAGCCGAACAGAGCGACTCCAGCGACCGCCAGCGGCGCAACGTAGATCGAACGGCTCTCCCACAATTCGCGTCGCATCGACCAGTACATGGGCCGAGTGGCCGACATGGATACGGGTGCGATTCTCTGCGAGTCGAAGGACTCGTTCATGACATTCGATTGAGTATTCATCGAGCTGCTCCTTGTGCCTGGCCGGCCTGGTTACCCATCACGGCAACGAACAAGTCGGCAATGCTGGGCGTGCGCACGTCGCCAAGCGCCGCGAGTTGCTGGCGATCGAGTTTCTGATTAGCGACACGATCGAGCTTTAGATCGAACTTTAGATCGAACAACAGGATGCTGCGACCGATCGCCTGGCGCTCGTGCATCGGCTTGAGCGCCCGTGCCGCTGCGACCTTCTCGGGATGCACTATCACTTCCAGATAGCGCGACTCTAATTCCTCCATGCTCCGAGCGAAAACGATGCGGCCGCGGTTGATGAACATGAGATCGGTGAGGACGTGTTGGACCTCTTCCACCTGATGTGTCGCCACTACGATGGTGCGGTTACGATCAAAGTAGTCGTTCAGCAGGGAATCGTAGAATTGCTTGCGATACAGGATGTCCAAACCCAGCGTCGGCTCGTCCAGCACCAGCAATCTCGCGTCAATCGCCATCACCAGGGCGAGGTGCAGTTGGGTCACCATCCCCTTCGACAATTCCCGCACCCTGCTACCGCACCGGATGGTGGTCTTCGCCAGAAAACCTTCCGCCTTGGCGCGATCGAATCGCGGATGCACGCCGGCGACATAGTCGAGTGCCTGCGAGACCCTGATCCAGCGCGGCAGCACGGCAACGTCGGCAATGAAGCAAACATCGCGCATGAGCTGATCGCGCTCGGTCCAGGGGTCGCGCCCGAGCACCCTCAGTTCTCCCTGATATGGGGTGAGGCCGAGAATTGCGTTGAGCGCGGTGGTCTTGCCTGCGCCGTTGGGACCGATCAGTCCCAGGATGCGGCCCTCTTCGACGCGCAGATCGACGCCGTCCAGCGCGATCGTTGTTCCGAACGCCTTACGGAGACCGCGTGCGTCTATGCATGCCATGGCTTCAGCGCTCCTCCTCCGAGGGATCCGGCTTCGCGGGCTTCGACAGCGCAGCCTTCGACGACGGCCGCGAGCCATTCAGTAGCTCTTCCGCTTTCAGGCCAAGCCGATGGATGGTGGCCTGGATCCTCGGCCACTCTTCGCCCAGGAACTTCTGCCGCTCGCCCTGCAGCAACGTGCCGCGTGCGCCCACATTGATGAACATGCCGAGGCCTCGTCTGGTCTCGACCAGCCCTTCATCCACCAGTTGCTGATAGCCCTTGAGAACCGTGAGCGGATTGACGCGATATTCCGCCGCGACGTTGCGCACGGAGGGCAGTGGATCGCCTTCCTTGAGCACTCCGTCCAGGATCATCGCGACGACACGGTCGCGCAGCTGGCGGTAGATCGGCTGATTATCGTTCCACTCACGGTCCATCGGTTTTCCATAGTAAACGTTAGCAGAGATACCGCGCGCCTTAGTTGGTCCGGTGGAGGTCGAAGTGCGCGTGGATCGGCTTGTCCTTCATCATGAACGTCCAATCCTCGGTGTGATGGTTGGCGTCGATGACGGTGAACACCGAATGGTGCATGTGGTACTCCGTGCTCCCGCTGATGTCCTTGAACTCGAACTCGACCGTCTTGCCGTCGGGCGACATCTTGCCGGTCATGCGCGGCCGGTTCCCCGCGTCGCAATAGTGAACCAGCGTGAGCTGGTCTCCGTCCACGTAAAGCATCGTGACCGGATGGTCGTATTTTGTCGCATCCAACGGCGTTCCTGCTTCCTGAAACTCGTGCACGAGGACGTTTCCCCGCGAGGTCACGCGCAGCGAGGCGTGCATCGGCTTGCCGCCTGACATCTCCGGCATCTCCGGGACGGTGACGGGGCCTTCCCACTCTCCCGCCAGGCTTTTCATGGTTGTGAAGGACTTCTGCGCCTCGGACGGCACAGGGGCCACGGAGGACTTTTGCGCGTCGTGCTGCGCGAAAGCCACGGTGGAGAGCGACATCAGAACAACGGACAGCACACAACGAAGGGATTTCATGTTTCATTCTCCTCAAGAAGTTCATTTCTTGTTTGCTCTCGGGCCACGGTTATTCGCTGGCGTCGATCCGCTAAAACGAACCCCAATATACTGTTGTAGTTAACTATCACACTACTCAACATGTCAAGCTGTTTTTTCATTTTTTCTTTGCCTGCCGCCATCCGTATGAGGACAAAGGGGCTCTCGTGCCCGTTGACGCAGACCTCATTTCACTTGAACGGGAGTTCGGGCCTGCCCCGCCAGGCGAACGGCCAAATCTGGTTCGTCGCTAATCCGGAAGTGATCCAGTCCCGCCATAACGAGATTAGTACTGGGAAGTCGCCATAGCGCCACAATTCCAGGATCATATGTGTGGGAATATGCACGACTCCATGCGCGTTTCTCGGGACCAATCCGGAGGCATTACTTCCGAGATTTCACTTGTCCGCGCAACAAATCATCGTCTACCTGCAGCCTGAAAATACTGCGCAAACAGTCCGAAGGTTATAATCGCTGCCACTTATGGCCCTCGCTCCCGGGACAAAGCTCGGCGCGTATGAAATCCAGTCGCCGCTGGGCGCGGGTGGCATGGGAGAGGTGTATCGCGCCAGCGACACGAAACTCGGCCGCGACGTGGCGCTCAAGGTGTTGCCCGCCGAAATGGCGCACGATCCGGAGCGGCTCACGCGCTTTCGTCGCGAGGCGAAGGCCCTCGCCCAACTCGACCACCCGAACATCGTGACGATCTACTCGGTGGAGGAATCCGACGGCATCCACTTCCTGACTATCGAGCGAACATCGCTCATCAAAGAGTGCGGATGGAAGGATGGCGGCAGAGGCGGTCCGCTCAGGCAAAGTAAGGACTGAAAGAAAACTGTTCTTGACACCGACCGGCCTTCTCATGGAAGGCGTTTGCGCTCAGAACCCGTGTCGTGATTGGGCCTAATCAGAGGTTCCTAGGCATTCAGCAGTAGGTGCACCTTAAACTACGCGTGCGCAGGTGTAGCATGAACATTTCGATTCGGATTGCAGTCGCTCTGCTGCTTACATCATCCTCCATGTCTGCCCGAGACCGTTCCAACGCGCGCTCGATGGTCGTCACACGCTATGGCATTGTGGCTACCAGCCATGTGCAAGCTTCGGTAGCGGGTGCGCAGATCCTGGCGCGGGGAGGTTCTGCCGTAGATGCGGCGATTGCCGCGAATGCTGTCCTCGGGGTGACTGAACCCATGATGAACGGCATGGGCGGCGATCTGTTTGCAATTTACTGGGACGCAAGAACCGGCAAGCTGTACGGTCTTAACGCCAGCGGATGGGCGCCGCGGGGACTGACCATCGAGCACTTGAAGGCGAAGGGCGCGACCTCCATGCCGCTGGCAGGCATTGACTCCGTCACGGTCCCCGGTGCGGTGGCGGGCTGGCACGCACTACACGAACGCTTTGGACGGCTGACGTGGAGGGATCTTTTCCAGTCCGCGATTTTCTATGCCGAGGATGG
This sequence comes from Acidobacteriaceae bacterium, assembly GCA_003132325.1. Lineage (GTDB taxonomy): Bacteria > Acidobacteriota > Terriglobia > Terriglobales > Acidobacteriaceae > Acidiflorens. The sequence continues at coordinate 3,313 of PKXK01000207.1, read as the reverse complement.
CTATCCGGTTCCTGAAATCATTGCGTCATATTGGAACGACTCGGTCGCATGGATCTCGAAGGATCCGGAAGGCCGACGGGTCTATCTGCCCAATGGCAAGCCTCCGGCGTTGGGACAAGTGTTCCAGAATCACGATCTCGCGAAAGCCTTGCGGCTGGTAGCGCAGAATGGAGCGGCTGCGTTTTACAAGGGTGAGATTGCGCGCGCGATTTTGAGCACGTCCCAGAGCCTGGGCGGAACGATGTCAGCGGACGATCTGGCCGAATTTTCGCCAGAATGGGTCGAGCCGATTTCAACCACATATCGCAACTGGACCGTCTACGAGCTTCCTCCCAATGGACAAGGAATGGCGGCACTGGAGATGCTGAACATTATGGAGACTTCTCCGGCGTCGCCCGATGGGCCGCTCAGCGTCGCGGAACTACATAAGAAGATCGAAGCCATGAAGCTGGCTTACGCCGATCTGGAACGTTACAACGCCGATCCACGCTTGGCGAAGATCCCGGTGAAGGGGATGCTGTCGAAGGAATACGCCCGGCAGCGCGCCCAACTGATCGATCCCGGCAAAGCCAATTGCGCGGTTGCGGCCGGCACGCCGCCCACCAGTGACACGACTTACCTTTCGGTCGTGGATCGCGAGGGCAACATCGTCTCGTTGATTCAAAGCAATTATGAAGCGTTCGGGTCGGGCATTGTGGTACGCGGCATGGGATTCGTGCTGCAAGATCGTGGTGCGCTGTTCTCGCTCGATCCTGCGTCTCCGAATGCCCTCGCCCCGCGCAAGCGGCCGTTCCACACCATCATTCCGGCTTTCATGGAGCATGGAGAGCAACACGTTGGCTTCGGGATCATGGGAGGAGCGAACCAACCGCTGGCCCACGCGCAATTCGTTTCCAACTTGGTCGACTACGGCATGAATATCCAGGAGGCTCTGGAGAACGCCCGTTTCACTGTCAGTCCACAGCGTGGGTGCAACCTCGTGATTGAGTCGCGAGTGACGCCTGAAGTGCGGCAAAAACTTTCCGCCATGGGCCATCAACTCGACGTGCGGCAAGAATACTCCACGACCATGGGTCGCGGGCAGGCAGTCATGCACGACTCGAAGGCCAAGGTGAACTACGGAGCCTCTGACGCGCGCGCCGATGGCTCTGCCGTACCAGAGTCCCCACCGATGCAGTGATGGAATGATGCCATCGGGCCAGGCCCAACCGGATTGAGCGGGTGAAGTGAAAGCCCAACCCAACAGCCACCGGGAGACTAAAGTCACTGCGCCTGTTCTCGACTCTACCTCACGATCCGGGTCAATGGTTGGGATAGAGCTCCGACGCGCCGGCTGTAGGGGGAGGGTTACCAAGCCCGTTCTTTCGATTGCGAGTTGGGTTCTCATTTCCACCATGGCTACGTTTTCGAAGGCCCCCCTATAATGCCGGACGGCCGAATTTCCCAGGTCCGGTTTGAAGTCTTGGCATCTCGTCCGTGAGCCTTCCCTGCCGCAGCGAGGTTCAAGCGCTGGTTCGCATACGCCCCGACGGCGACTGGTTTGCTCTCAGCTTAGTTCCATCTCATGCGTCGGCTTGTGTCGGCTCTGTGTCCGACCGCCGCGCTGCCGATGGCACCCCAAGTACCCAGAGTCCCTTTGCCCGATCTTGGCGTTACCTTGATCAGGGAGACGTGAACCGCCTCCTGCGAGGACATTACGCCCCGGTCATCGCTCTTACAGACTCATTCGTCGATCCCACTCGCTCTCCTCTCCTTCGGCCGAAGCCTCGTTCGAGGAGTCTCTGCAGGTTGCGACCAGCCCCTGCTGCTGGCGGGACCTTCCCGACGTTATCTCTGCGAATCCTTCCCTGAGTGCCTGGGCCCCTGTCACGGCGGTCCCGTGGAGTGCACCTGCCTGTTTCTTCCCCCACGTCATCGGCCTTCCCCCGTACACTATCGAGGTCGGCTTCCCGCGTTAACCCGTCAAAACGATTTCATGACGGATCCCCTTTTCGAGACTGCAGCCATTTCGTTATGTTCAGGCCCTCCGGTTTGCTCGCCTCCCCGATCGTTCCTACCGCTGCAGCTTATCGCCGCAGGGCAGCCGAGGCTTTTACGTCCGAGCTGAACATGCTTCGTTGCCTCCGCATGCATCGGATATGCTAACCACCCGCCCAGGCAATTGGTGGTGTGGGGACTTACACCCCACTAGATTCACAGCCTTGTCGGCTGCTCCAGTGTAATCGGGATGTTTCACCAACAAGCAGCCACAACAGCTAGAATCGGTCTGCCCAACAGCATCTGTTTTCAAAGGCTTAGTCGAGTCGGTCGCTGGGTTAACGGCGATGAACTGCTGAATTCTTCCTACGTTCGCAAACTTCAAGTACACTGCGGCATAGTGAAACGTCGAGGCTTTCGCGCAGCCTCGGGCCACGGTTCTTGCGGAAGCACCGGCTACCGGAGCAACGGCGCATGTCAACACGAGCCACCTTTGCAGAGGATTTCTGGGATAAGCCGCTGCGCGACCTGTTTCAAGCGCTGGAGGCCACTCCGTCTGGGCTGACTTCGGACGAGGCGAACCGGCGACTCCGTCTCTATGGCCCAAACAGCTTTGTGAAGGAGTCGCGCTTCGCAGCTCTCTTCGGTTTTCTCCGCTTAGTTGCCAATCCACTGGTCATCATCCTTCTTATTGCCAGCGGCGCATCTCTGGTGTTGGGTGACCGCATCGGTGGACTGATCATCATCTCCATCGTGCTGCTCAGCGTGCTGCTGAACTTCTTCATGGAGTTCCAAGCTCGACATGCAGTCGAGAAGATTCAAAAACAGGTCGCCACGACTGCTGCCGTTATTCGGGATGGGCAAGAGCGGGAACTTCTCATAGCGGAACTGGTTCCAGGAGACATCATCCGGCTGAGTGCTGGCGACCTTGTGCCGGCGGATGCTCGGCTGCTCAAGGTAACAGACCTGCAGGTGCGCGAGTCAGCGCTCACCGGAGAGTCTCTGCCCGTCGAGAAGTCAGCGGATGATCTTCCAGCGGGCAAACACGAGGTTGCCGATGCCGGCAACAGCGTTTTCCTGGGCACCGCGGTTCAGACCGGAATTGGTACCGCAGTCATCGTTCGCACTGGTAGGGATACCGCTTTCGGTGAAATTGCAAAGCGCCTGGCCACGCAGCCTCCGGAAACCGAGTTCGCCCGCGGCATACGGCACTTCGGCATGATGATCACCTGGATCACGATGCTCCTGGTGCTTTTCGTTTTGCTGGTCAACATCATCCTCCACCGTCCGCTGCTGGAGTCGTTCCTCTTTTCGGTCGCGCTTGCCGTGGGGATGA
>PKXK01000174.1 GCA_003132325.1 Acidobacteriaceae bacterium | reverse complement strand
ACCCAAGGCCACCTCCAGGATGGAATCCAGGAGTTTGAGACGGCGGTCAAGTTGACTGATGATAAAGACTTGAGAGCTGACGATAGAGGCTATCGGTGTTCGGCTCTACTCAATCTGGGGCTTGCCCACAGCATGTTGAACGCTTACGCCGACGCCTTGACCAACCTTCGGGGCGCAAATCAGTGCGACCCATCCACAGTGGATCGGGCAGTAGGGACCGTTGACCGTTCCCTTGTGGCGCAACCCTCCGCGGACAAATATCTAAAACTTTCTCTGCTCCTGCGGGCGAAAGGAAAGGACCAGGAAGCTTCGGCGATCCTGGAAGATGCAATCAAGGCAAATCCGGAGTACACCCGAGCCGAAGAGTTGTTGAATTTTCTAAATGCCGGCCGAAGCTGAAGAGAGAGACTCCTGCAGCGAGAGAAGGGTGGCCGGTGCTGGCACGTTGATGTTAGCCACCACAATCCGTTTCCAATGTTTTGAGAATTTAACACGCGGTTCACATTTCTGTCACCTTAATTCAATATTAGCTGGTTACATTCCTCAGGTGGCTACATTCCTCCCCCTTGCCATGCGACAACCTTGCGCTTGTTTTCTGTGATTCCCGAGTTTTCTGTGCTGTGGCATCGGTTACTCGGCTCGAGGGAACCTGGAAAGCGGAACTGCCAGACGAGACACAAAGTTGAGTGAAAGAACAAATTTCCAAATACGGAAGATCGGTTGGTGGTCCTATGGATATGGAAGCAGCTCAAAGCAGAAGAGCCTTCAACTATCGTGAACGAGTCTCGAATGCCAGAGTACCCATCCCCCTAGTTCGTATTATCGAACGCGAACCTGGTATGGGGAAACCCGCTCTGGACCAATTGGAACGCCAAGGCTTCGGGATTCAAACGCTTTCGATGGCGACCGATGTGGTTCAACATTTGGAGCGACTCCATCCACCTTTGGTCATCATTGAAACTGCCACCAGGAAGGGGCCGGCACTGTCGCTGTGCCGGGCCATTCGATGCGCCGACTCACTTGCCTGGACACCGCTGGTTCTTCTCGCTGCGAACCCTTCGGAGGAAGAACGCATTCTTGCCCTGGAATCGGGTGCGGACGACTACATTGCGGCGTCGTCCAGCGGGCGCGAACTCGTAGCCCGCGTGCGAGCTGTCATTCGTCGCATGGCGCGGCAACAGCAGCGCGCTTGGATGCCTCACATCTCACCTCCGTTTCTAATGTCTTTGGCAGGAACACTCAACCCCGCGATAAGGACGGGAGAAATCGAGATCGATCCCACGGCAATGAAAGTTTCGGTTCGGGGCGGCGAGGTCGTGACCACCTACCTTGAGTTCCGCTTCCTGCACTATCTGGTGCAGAATCAGGCGCGAGTGTTTACCCGCGAGCAGTTGCTGGATGCAATTTGGGGCAGTCAGTATGTGGAATTGCGCAGCGTGGACGCATGTGTGCGCCGCCTTCGCCGCAAAATCGAGCGGGATCCGAAGAACCCGGGTTACCTGAAGACCATCCGCGGAGCAGGGTACTCTTTGTTGGTGGGCCATGCCTGATCGTTCCGGCGTGGCGCGGACAGCGTGCGACCACTCGAACCCCCATTTATCGCTGGCGGAGGGCAGCAGTCCTCACTGCCAACGCCGGCTCCGCAAGCATTCTCAATTCGTGCTCCATCCATTCCAGGTTCACGCTGTTTTGTTGGAACACGGCGCTGAACTCCGGCTCCGTTTTGTAGAATACAAAAGTTGTACCAGCTGGGACCGCCGCTCGCAACTTCTCTTTGGCGGCTTTGGGCGTCTTGGCCTCAAAGACCGCATCCTGAAAGCGAAATTTCCTCGCCTGAATTCTAGGCAGCCACTCGACGGGCTCGACTGCGGCTGCCTTCTGCAAGAATTCCGGTTTGACGTAATTCGCTCGTTCGTCCTCCGGCACAAAGGGCGAAGTTGCCATCCAGGTTGGCCAATCGCCCCACGGATCCAGCACGTCTAACACTCCAATGCGCGGATCGACCGCGGAAGCAAGGATCCCGATACTGGCGCCCGACCCTTGCGCGAACATGCCCACGCGGCTCATGTCGAGATCGCCGCGGGCGTTCAGATAGGTCAGCACCATCTGCACGTCGTGCGCCGACTTCCCCAGTGACTCCTGCAGTTCGCTCAAGAACCACTCCCTCATCGGCCGGTCGTGATAACGATGTCCGGTGAGCGCCGAGACAAAGCCCACGGCGGCAAAACCGTCCTTGGTCACGGCGTTTTGAAAATCCGGATCCTTAAAGATGTCCGTGTCCTGCGGATAACCGAAAAGATACAGGATTACCGGAGGTTTCTTGACTCCCTTCGGTTTCAGCACATACAAATCAAGCGCATCGTTCCATCGCCACTGCACCTGGAGGAGTTCCACGGTATAGCCGGCGTGGGTGTCATCGACGACGCTGATCGGCGGGACCGCTTTCAGGTGGCTGCCGGACAACGCGGGCGTAGTCCAGTCCTCCGTAACATCCATAAACCGGGTATCGAAGAGACTTTGAATGAATGGAGTCGCTTCCGAGGGCGCCGAACTACCCACGGGAACCGGCTTCGATTGCCCGATGCCAGCCGGCGCCAGGGAGACGAACGCGATTCCCAGTGCCATCGTTCGCACGAATAAGGATGACAGGAACTTCGACATGGTTGATTTCCCCAGATTGGAATTGTTCCGCAAACGAAGTCAAATCCGAAGGCAACGCGTTGCAGTGAAAAACTCCCTGCTTCAAACTTGAAGAACTGTTCTGCGACTTTACGGTGCGCGCATCCTTGGCGCAAAGCGATTCCTCAAGCCTACCGGTCCGAGATTAAGAACAGATTAAAAAGGGCGGGCTAAATCTCGCCCGCCCTTCTGCTAGGTTGAACTGCTCGGCTTCGGTTGAGTCTTTACGGCCGAACTTGGAAGCCATTCGTGCCCTGGACGTTCTGAGTGATGCTCTTCTGAGTCGTTGCCGAGCTCGAGAGGATTCGGCCACCCATATCGCCGCCGCACTCCGTGCTTCCGGAGTTATGCGCGGTTGCGCAACCGATCGTGACACCCGTTCCGTCTTTCTGTACATAGTGCGAGCGCAGAAGCGGCATGCCGGGATCCTTCGGAACCTGGTGTTGCCCCGCCCCGCAAGGAGGGACAGTACCTGCCGGGGAGCAGAAGCTAGCCACAGACGCGAGGGGAACGTAGTCAGGAACGAAGCCCACCGCGGTCTTGTTCGATGCAGTGATCATTGCTGAAAGGGCGGCATACTGACCACCTGTTCCACTGTCGCTGAATACGCGCAGGACACCCCACGCCGGGTACTGGCCGTTGCGGAGGTTCGGGAACGACAGTCCCGTGGGGGGATTGGTCGTTTGTGCGGTTGGATTGGCTGCCCACATCAAGTCCTCTGAACATGGGAACGCGGCTGATCCAGACTCGCAAGTGCCAGGCAGGTTGGCAGCGCCCGGCAAAACTCCGGAGCCGCCGACTGCACCGTCCGCCGGTTGGCTCGGATCATGCGGAGCGCCGGTGCTGACCTGATTTCCATAACTGCTGAAAATGGGATCAATCCCGTCCAGTGTGAGATAGCCGTATTCGTCCTGGTTAGCTTCCTTGCTGATGTTCCCGTAGCTGAAGAACGTGTAGGCGATGCCGTCTTGAGCCGTGGGATAGGTTCCCGTCACTTTACAATTCGCGCCGTTGTCGTTGTTGCTGGCGCATACACCGTTGTCGATCACTTCGCCGGTACCCACTCCGCGATACCGTGCGCTCGTGCCCGAAGGGTTAAGGATGCAAGTTCCTGCCTGCCCCTGGAGCGGATTGTTGGCGCCCACATTGGTTTCCTGGCTGATGCCAATCGCGGCCTTTCCAGTGCCTCCATCGACCGTGGGGCGCCGGAATACGGTTGCTTCGACGGTGTTCATTGTGCCCGAGAGAGGCTCGCGCAGGAAGATGTTGATCCCGTTCGAGTAAGTCCCACCCAAAGCACTCGCGTCGCAGTTCGCGCCCGAGAACACCTGTTGCAACGCCGCGGAGGTCACATTATGCACACCCTTCAGGCTGTTCTTACGCGAGACAACGAATATCATCGGTTCCCCACCCACGTTAATCTGTTTGTAGGCCGGTTCCGCTGTGCCGGTGAACGGGTCCTTACCGATGATGTTGAAAGCGAGCACATTGGCTGTGGCTCCGGTTGACGGCAGCACGCCGCTTGCGATCGGGGTTCCGACAAGATGAGCAAGATCATTGGTGGTTGGGCAAGCGCCAGCTGGGTTCGCTGCGTTGTATCCGATGCCGTCGAGACCGTCGGCGGTATTGAGAACGCTGCCCGCGCCCAGTGCTGAATTGACCCGGCACATTGCGAACTGCGCATCTTCAGCACGGATATCGGAGGCGCCCGCACCGACATGGTTCAGCGTGCCTTCGCCACCTGCGAAAATACCTATCACACCCGTGATCGCAGTCCCCGGCAGGGGTACATCCGCATTAGAACCCCAGACCGTGTTCGGCAAATTGATCTTATTGCCGGCAACGTCGAGAGTGCCGGTGCTGCCATTGGTGGTGCCGAGCACGGTGCACGCCGGCCTGGCAAAATAGCAGCGCGCTCCGACTACGGAGTCAACCTTGTTCATGGCCCACACGTGAGGTGGCGTGGCACTGTCCCACACCACCCACACCGTACCGAGGTCGGTGTTGCTCGCGCCGCCCAAGGCCAGCGGACGCGAGTCGACCAGGCCAATTGCGTTGGACTTGCTCGTCCAGTGGAAAGTTTGTCCACCACCGGAGACAAGGCTGGTGCCGTTGTTGAAGGCCGCCAGTGCTGCCGTCTGCCAAAACGCTGACGAACCGGCGATCACCACTTCTACCGTAGGATTCGTAGCAAAGGCCTGAGGCACAATGCCCACTATCGCGGCCACAACCAGCACCACGAAAATCGATTTGATTCGCGACATAGTTTATTCCTTTCGCATGGTTTCGAACGTTGTTTTGGTTGCACGTGAGGTCTTGCGCCACACGCAAATACAATCTAGAAAAATCTTGCCTAACCTGAATCGCGAGGGATCGCCGGCCTCGAACCGCGTGGAGCTTGCACTTCTGCACACAGCCGCTGTCGGCGGCGAAGGTTACTTGAATTTCGGATGAAGTGTATCTGTTCGTCCGCCGAAAAGTGTTAAGAGCACAAGACAAGTTGGTGAATATTTATTGACGTAAAAGGGGTAAAAGCGTTGCAAACTCGCGACCTTCTTGCGTATGTCGCTTGCGGTCGCTCAGAGAAAGTTCCTTCCCGCCGGCGCCGGGTTTCTTACGCCCGCAACCTCCGCTGTGGAATACGAGGGCGTCCTCGGTTAGAAAACACGCTTTCGAATCTTGGACAAAAGAAGCCTGAGTATAGCGGTTAACCGGCCACGACAAATATTAAGGTTCGGCGATATGTTTGTTAAGGAATCGTTACAAGCGCAGCGGAGAACACCCGCAAAATTCACGTTCTTTTAACTTCGCGGCCCTGGCCCAGCATTTAGAATCCGCGCTTGCCTTTCACCCCAAAGACTTGTTCTTCCGGAGCCATTAGTGTGAGATCGTCTGCGCCGTACCGTTTTACTCGCGTTATCAATCTCCTCACGCTATTGATTCTCGCCTTGTTTATATGTTTGCTTCCGCCATCAAGTGCCGCTCAGGAGCAGCCCAAAGCGGAAACCGGCAAGGCCGCCATCAACGGGACGGTGACGGACCAAACCCAAGCCGTCGTAGCCGGTGCAAAAGCGGTGTTGACCAGTGACTCGGGGGAGAAACTTGAAACCGAGGCCAACGAAAAGGGCGTGTATTCCTTTACCGGACTTAAGCCAGGGACTTACACACTCGTAGTAACCGCCCCCAATTTCGCTCCCACGACTTTTGATCGGATCAACCTGACCGCGGGCCTCGAATTAACACTCGATGCATCTCTGCTGCCGGCCAGTGGGAAGACCGAANNAGGAATCCGGCGGCGTGGGACAAGTGGAGACTCAGAGCTCCACGGTTTCCGGCACGATCACGCAACAAGAAGTGGTTTCGATTGGACTCAACGGTCGCAATTTCACGCAACTCATTGCGCTGGCGCCCGGCGTAAGCAATCAGACCGGGCAAGACGAAGCCAAGGTGGGGGTGGTGGGCAGCGTGAAATACAGCGTGAATGGAGGCCGTGTCGAGTACAACAGCTACGAGGTCGATGGCAGCGACGTGCTGAATACTGGACTCAACGGCGCTTCCAGTACGCTGATGGTCTATCCCAGCCTCGATGCCGTCCAGGAAGTGAAAGTCCTGACCTCCAACTATGGCGCCCAGTACGGACGAACCGCCTCTGGAAGCGTGCAGGTGACCACCAAGTCAGGAACCGCCAAGTTTCACGGGAACTTGTACGACTTCGCCCGCAACGAGGCCTTCAACTCGCGCAATTTTTTCGACGTTGTATTTACCACCCAGCCCGCTCCTGGGCAAACTGTGGGACAAACAATTGGCGGCAAGGCCCCGCTCTATCGCCGGCAGGATTTCGGGGGCACGATCGGCGGCCCACTTTTCATTCCGGGCGTTTTCAACACTAAGAAGGATAAGACGTTCTTTTTCTTCTCCGAGGAATTTCGCCTGGAGAAAACTCCGGTTCCCTATAACCAGGCAGTTCCCGGGTTGAAAGAGCGAGGACTTTGCCTGTCACCCTGTGGTCAGGTCACAACATCGCAGGGGATCGTGCAGAACCTTCAAACTACGTCGGGCGGCCTTTACCAGGCCTTCGACTTCAGCGACGTGTGTCCATCGAGCGGCGGGTCGGGCTTCACGCGTGCGCAGGAACCAGACTGCCCGTCCATCTTGACTGTGAATGGACTTCTTCAGCCTCTATCTTTGTTGGGCGGCGGCACCCAAGCCGGCGTGGATAAAAACGCCAAGGCCATCTTGAACTCGAATTTGATCCCCCTGCCCAACGCTCCTTTCGGATGCAACTTTACCCTGCCCAATCTCAACGCCGATCTCAGCAACCTCGATCCGCAAGACCCCAACCATTGTTACGTGGCCGCCGTCTCCCCTTCCACCTACTGGCGGGAGGAGCTGTTCCACATCGATCAGGCATTGAACAGCAAGGGGGCGAAGCTGTCGTTTCGATACATCCACGATGCCTGGGACACTACCGTCCTGTCGCCGCAGTGGGGCATTGTGCAAAACAGCTTCCCCACGGTACAAAACCGATTCTTTGGGCCGGGCACAAGCCTGGTGGCGCGACTGACCCAACCAATATCGAACACACTGCTAAACGATCTGGTCGTGAGTTACGTCAATTCCAGCATTACGTTGGCAGATCGGAACGGGCCGGGTGGCGCTCGCTTCCAGCGCGACCCCACCCTGGATCAACCGTTGGTGATCGATCCATCGAATCCGACGGTGTGCAATCCTACGCTCAGTGTCGACCCCGCAAGCGGTTTTACCGAATGCGCCCTTGGCCACATTTTCAATAACGGTTTTGGCGGCAAGATGCCGGGGGTTCAGTTTCTAGGCACCAATGCCGCATACGGCAGTAGAGGGTTCGCGGTGGATCCCTCCTATATGCCATGGGGCCACAGCAATCCGACTTATTCTCTAAGCGATAGTGTTGGTAAGTCGGTGGGCAGGCACACGCTGCAATTCGGGGCGCAATATGTCTATTCCCAGCGCAATCAAACCAACAACGCGATCGGTGCGGCTTCTGGCGACTTACAGGGCCTGCTGACCTTCAGCAATCTCGTGCACAGCACAGGAAATGCTTTCGCTGACTTCCTGATTCAAGATAACTCGAATACTGGGGACGCCAACCTTGCCAACCTGGGATTCATTCAGAGCTTTACCCAGGATTCCGCGCAGGGCCGCTATTACCAGCGTTTCCAGATTGCCGAACCCTATTTCCAGGACGACTGGAAGGTGACGAGCAGACTTACTGTGAATCTTGGTCTCAGGATTAGTCTCTTTGGCACCTATAGTGAGAAGAACCGCAAAGCCTGGAACTGGGAAGCTTCGAAATTCAATGCAACGCGCTTTTCTGTAGACCCGGCCTACGGCGCGCTGCTGGATGGCGGCTCTCCTGTGTCGGCTACCGAACTGGTGCCCAGCGACCCCAATGGCGTGGTGCGTGCTTTGGGCTTGGTTCGGTGCGGTCTTAATGGCACGCCGTCAAGTTGCATGCAAGGGCACCTATTCAATCCTGCGCCGCGGATTGGCTTTGCTTGGGACCCGAGAGGGGATGGAAAGACCTCAATCCGCGGGGGCTACGGCATTTTCTTTGAGCACGGCACGGGCAACGAAGCTAATACCGGTTCGCTCGAAGCGAGCGCGCCGGTCGTGCTCAGCATGACGCAATCGCTCCCCTCGAACTACCAGTGCATCGGCAACGTTGGGTATGGGAATTCGGCCAACCCCGAATGTCAAACCCTTGTGGGCCATGGGCTGGGCATTTCGCCACCCCCTGCCGGCACCGCCTTTCCCATCGACATAACCTCAATTCCGACCAAAGCAATTTGGCCCTACGCGCAGCAGTGGAGTTTCGGAATTCAGCGCGAACTTCCGAAGGCGACGGTGATCAACTTTGCATACGTCGGAAGTCGGGGAACGCATTTGACAGTGGAGCGCCAGCTCAACCAGCTAAAGCCATTACCGCTAAGCGAGAATCCCTTTGGCCCGAACGAACCCCTGACCATCGCGGATTGCACCGTTACTCCCCCGTCGTTCACCGGTAACCCGGGGAACGGCACCGTCCCGTTTCTGCTGCAGAGCGGGACACTGGTGACGCCGCAAAATCCCGCGTACATGTATTTACAAGCAGCGTGCGCGAATCCAAACATCCCGAACGTGAATTCCCTCCCGAGCCGTCCGTACCCGGGTCTCGGAAGAGTTCTCTCCTTGCAAAATGTAGCCAATTCAACGTACCACGCACTTCAGTTCACGCTGCGACACACCAGCGGAGGGCTCACGACCGGAGTCTCGTATTCTTATAGCCACTCGATTGACAATGCCTCGGATCGCAGTGACCCGGTTCTGGCCAATTCTTACGACCTGCGTGAAAACCGCGCCAGCTCAAGTTTTGACGAACGTCATTTGCTCAACATCAGCTACGTGTACCAGTTACCGCTCAAGAATTACCGGCGCTTCATCGATTGGGCCAACGAACGGCCGAAGGATGCGACCGCGCCCCAGGCAAATTGTTGTTCCGCACTGGGGAATCTGCTACTCGACGGCTGGGAGCTTTCGGGAGTAATGCTCGTCGCATCGGGTACTCCGTTCACAGTGATCAACAATGCCGGCAACACCGGCATTTCCCTGACGGACAACGCCGGGGTTTCCAGCGGGCTCGGCATCGCGGCCTCATACCCCGACGTTATGAAGGGGTTGCCGGCGCCCTTCAACAATTCCCGCAGCTTTGGGCCACTCATCGGCAATCCTTCCCAGTTCGTGGCTCCACGGGGGCTCACCTTCGGAGACGCGGGCCGGAACTTCCTGAATAATCCGAGGCGCACGAACTTCGACGTGTCGCTGCTGAAACATTTCAAGCTCCGGGAGTCCGGCGACCTTGAGTTTCGCGCCGAGGCCTTTAATGTTCTCAATCACACTCAGTTCCGGATCTATGACCCAGACAATCCGGGCAGCACGGGAAACAACATCATCAGTTGCTATGCCGGCCCAGCGTATTCCGCTGGGTTTAAAGGCAACGGAGCCGATTGCGTCACCGGGGCCTCCTTCTTGCACCCGCTGGATGCGCACCGGCCCCGCACCATACAGTTTGGTTTGAAGCTAGGTTTCTAGGACGGGTAACACATGCCGATATTGACCAAGTATTCGATGCCGTGTCGAATGAATCGCCGACCGCTCCCACCCCAGGCTCACGGAGGTCGCGAGAAGTATCTACTGTTTCTGTTACTAGCCGCTGCCATGACGCTCACAGCGTGCGGCGGTTCTTCTTCCGGCGTCGCGACCGTTCCCTTAACACTCTCCGGCAACTGGCAGTTCACGATGCAGCAGCAGACGGACGGGAATCCCAGCGATCCAGCATTCCAAGGTGGCCTGCAAGGCGGATTTCTATCGCAGACGACCGGAACGACGAGCGGCACGGCGACCGGAACGGCGGCCTACTCCGTGGCGTCGTCAACGTCCACCACGGGGCCGTGCAACGCTGGATCCGCGGGGGTCACCGGAAGCATCACCGGCCAGAACGTGACCCTTACCGCAGTCGCAGGCACCGAGACCTTCTCCCTCACCGGCACCTTAAGTCTGGATAGCATGAGCATGGGCGGCACCTATACGTCGGTGGCGGGGCCGCTCCCCGACGGCTCCACTTGCGGCTACTCTGAAAGCACCTCCATCGGCCCCCTGCCACAATGGTACGCGACCTTGGTGCCGCCCCTCACCGGGCCGATTCAAGGAAGCTTCCATAGCAGTGACGTAGCCGCTCCCCTGCTGTATGAGCAAGACTTTCTGGTGTCCGGGGGGCTTTCGCAAGGGGAGAGTACTGGGGCGAGCGCACCCGTTACAGGCAGTTTGAACTTTGTAAACCCGGCGACAACTCTAAGCGACTACCCTTGCCTCACTTCTACTGCTGCTATTACCGGCACTATCAGTGGCAGTTCTGTGGTCCTGCAAATTGTCGGTACTGGCGGATCAATTTTGGGGAAGATCGGAGACCCGGCGGCGGGACTCAGCCCGGTCACGCTCGGCTCGGCCCAGGGTGGATACA
>PKXK01000038.1:7281-10288 GCA_003132325.1 Acidobacteriaceae bacterium | reverse complement strand
AAACGTTAGGTTCCTATCGGGACTGCCCGCGCGAGATGACGGACAGTCGGAGTAATTTCTCCGGGCAGTTTCGATAGGATCGTTTGAAGTGAGCCGCTGCGGTTTGCGGCGGACGCGGTGATCTACTGACTTCTATGGGATTTCAATTGTAGGCATATCATTACAGGGCACTTGCTTAGAAACAGCGTGTCGCTCGCACGTGCCACAACGGTGATATTCATGACCAGCCTAGTATAGCCACCAGCCTAGATTCTGACCAGACGCCGTGAAGCACATCGTCGCCCACGCGGCAGCGTCCGCCGCGCAGCGGCTTAGTTCAAACGCCCATGTCGCCAGGAGCGTTTGATGCAACTCGCCGAAGTGCTCAGCGCCTTTGCCGTCAACCGGATTTTTCGAGTTACGGGTGTATCACCGCCAATTCGAGAACCGCCGATGCGGCAATTACCATTTCAGCGACATTTCTGCTCGCCTCGATCCAGTGGCTTGCGGATCCGGCCGCAGGCAATCCTTGCGTAGGATTCTGAGTTTTTGGGTAGCCGCTCGATTTTTTTGGGCAAGACGAAGAGTTTTTGGGCAAGGAGGTCGTTTTAGCCACTTTTGGGCAAAGCGCCTCCGGGGCAATTTCGCTAGTGGTCGGAGTACACATGTCGAGGAATCGCCTCAAATTGAGGCTTACTGTCCACCAGCCGCCGTCTCTGCCGCCTCGATCCGCGCCCACAACTCCTTGATTCCCGCGCCGGTCTTGGCGGAAATCGGCAGGATCTCGTCCAGTTCCAGACCCTTCTTCAAGGCAGCCAGGTTCCGGGTGCGCTCGTTGCCGCTCAGCCGGTCCATCTTGGTGGCCACCACGGCAAAGTCACGCCGCGCGTGCCGCAGCCAGTCGAGCAACAGCCGGTCGCTCTGCTGCGCCGGAACGTTCGAGTCCACCAGGCACACGCATAGGCCCAGGGTTTCGCGCTCGGCCAGGTAAGGCTCAATAAACGCCGGCCAGCCCGCCGAAATCGACTTTGAAATCTTGGCGTATCCGTAGCCTGGCAGATCGGAGAAAACCAGCTTTGGCCGCTGGCTCGGGTCAAGGAGAGCAAAAAAGTTGATAGCCCGCGTGCGGCCCGGCGTGGAGGAGACTTTGGCCGCCTTATCGCCCACCAGCGCGTTCAGCAGGCTCGACTTGCCCACGTTCGATCTGCCCAGAAAGGCAATCTCCGGCACCGAGGGGGCAGGGAACTGCTCCGCCGCCAGGGCCGAAAGTAGAAATTGAGTGGTATAGCGCATAGAGGACCAACCCTGAGAATACAGGACCGGCCCAAAGCAGCCGGCCGCTGAGCAAAAGCGTCCCGTTTTCGTGGTCTGTTGCATTTTCGGGGGCGGATAGGGGCTGAATGTCCGACTTTCGCATACCGGCGGGGCGACTTAGGTCTATTTTGGAGGGTCGCAAATCAGACGCCCTGCGGGTCGCCATTTTTATCACGGAAACATCACCTCAGGCGCGATGAAACCGGGCCGAAAGTGGGGCGCCCACGCCCAAGGCGGGGCGCCCAAATCTTCTCTACTGCCGCGCTGTTTGTCCGGTTGCGACGTCGGCCGGAGGCACTGCGGCCAGCACTTCTGTGTCAGCCGGCAGCGGGGTGGGCAGCGGGCCTTCGAGCGCCAGCTTCAACACTTCGTCCATCTGGTCCACGAAGTGCAACTTTATTGAATTCTTGATGTTGTCAGGCAGCTCGGCCACGTCTTTCTCGTTGGCGCGGGGCAGGATGACTTCAAAGATGCCCGCCCGCAGTGCCGCCAGCAGCTTCTCCTTCAATCCGCCGATGGCCAGCACCTTGCCGCGCAGCGTAATTTCGCCGGTCATGGCGATGTCGCGACGCACGGGGATCTTGGCCAGCGCACTCGCCAGGGCCGTGGCCATGGTGATGCCGGCCGACGGGCCGTCCTTCGGAATGGCGCCTTCGGGGACGTGCAAATGCAGGTCCACGTTGCGATAAAACTCGCGCGTGAGCCCCAGCACCTGCGCCTTGCCGCGAATGTAGCTGAGCGCGGCCTGCGCCGACTCCTGCATCACGTCGCCCAGTTGGCCGGTTAAGGTGAGCTTGCCTTTGCCGTCCACCGCCGAGGCCTCGGTGCTTAGAATCGAGCCTCCCACTTCGGTCCAGGCGAGGCCGGTCACCAGGCCAACTTCGCTTTTCTCGTGGGCCAGGGTGTCGCGGAACTTCAGCACGCCGAGCCAGTCGCCAAGCTTCTCCGGCTGGATCGCAGCCGTGAAGTCCGCGCCTTCCTTCACCACCTTGCGCGCAATTTTGCGGCAGATGTTGCCAATTTCCCGCTCCAGGTTGCGCACCCCGGCTTCCCGGGTATAGCCGCGGATGATCTTTCGGATGGTGTCGTCGGAAAACTGCACGTTCTTTTCCGTCAACCCCGCCTGCAACATCTGTTTCTTTACCAGGAACTGTTTTGCGATTTCGACTTTTTCCGGTTCCGTGTATCCGTGCAGGCGCAGCACTTCCATGCGGTCTTGCAAGGCGGGCGGAACGGTATGAATCACGTTTGCCGTGGCGATGAAGAAGACTTGCGAGAGGTCGTACTCGACGTCGAGGTAATGATCGACGAACATGAAGTTCTGCTCGGGATCGAGCACTTCGAGCAGCGCGGCCGAGGGGTCGCCGCGGAAGTCCATCGACATTTTTTCGACTTCGTCGAGCATGAACACCGGGTTCTTGGTGCCGGCCTTTTTCATCATCTGGATGATCTGGCCGGGGAGGGCACCGATGTAGGTGCGGCGATGGCCGCGGATTTCCGCTTCATCGCGCACGCCGCCCAGCGACAGGCGCACAAACTTGCGGCCGGTCGCCTTGGCGATCGACATTCCGAGCGAAGTCTTGCCCACGCCCGGAGGTCCGACGAAACACAGGATCGAGCCCTTGGGATTTTTCACCAACTGGCGGACGGCGAGAAATTCCAGGATGCGCTCCTTGATTTTCTCCAGGCCGTAATGATCTTCGTTCAGAGTTTT
>PKXK01000038.1:0-7247 GCA_003132325.1 Acidobacteriaceae bacterium | reverse complement strand
GCCGATTCGACCTTCTTCTTCAGTTCGTCGAATTCGCTTTTTTCTCCGCGTCCCAGCTCTTTCTGGATGGCCTTGATCTTCTCGTTGAGGTAATACTCTTTCTGCGCTTTTTCCATCTGCCGCTTGACGCGCGACTGGATGGTGCGGTCCATATTGAGCTTTTCGATTTCCACGTCGAGCACGTCGCCGATGCGGCTCAATCGTTCCGCGGGATCGAAGATCTCGAGCAACCCCTGCTTTTCTTCGATGGCCAGCTGCAGGTTGGCGGCGATGGTGTCGGTCAGCTTGGCCGGATCTTCCATGCGCACGGCGGCGATCATGGTTTCGTAGTTCAGCGACTGGCACAGCTTCACATATTGCTCGAACAAGCCGGTGACGCGCTGCATGCCCGCTTCAATCGGCGCCGTGGTCTCGGTGGCATAGCGGGCGACTCGGACCGTGGCCTGCAAATAACCTTCGGTCTCGACTACTTGCAGGATCTTGCCGCGCTCGATGCCTTCCACCAGAACTTTAATATTTCCGTCTGGAAGCTTCAGGCTCTGCACGATGTTGACGATGGTTCCCACCTGGAAAATGTCCCCAGCCTTGGGCTCGTCGATCGAGGCATCGTGCTGGGTGGCAAGAAAGATCTTCTTATCGCTGGCCAGAGCTTCCTCGAGCGCGCGTACGCTCGACTCCCGGCCCACCACGAACGGCGTCATCATGTAGGGGAAGATGACCACGTCCCGAATGGGCATCATGGGCAGTTTCTTGCTCTCGAACTTTTCCTTGGGGTTCGACAACTCGTTCTCCCGTCTCTGGTCGCTGTTTAGCGGGTGCCCCATCCTAGCGTCGCGTTCTTTGCGACGCTAGGGTGGGCTCTTAACTTGCCGCTTTCTCGATCGTGGCCAGCGAGACGTTCCGCTTCTCCACCATCTCGCGAGTCACTTCAAACTCCTTGACCTTCTTCTGGCTGGGCAGACTATACATCAGTTCCAGCATGAGCTCTTCGAGGATCATGCGCAAGCCGCGAGCGCCCACTTTGCGCGCCATCGCCTGGCGTGCAATGGCGCGGTTGGCGTCGTCGCTGAACTTCAGCCGCACGTTTTCAAACTCGAACAGACGCTGATATTGTTTCACGATCGCGTTCTTCGGGCGCGTCAGAATTTCCACCAGCGCGTTTTCGTCCAGTTGTTGCAAGACTCCCATGACCGGCAGGCGGCCGACAAATTCGGGGATCAGCCCGAACTTGATCAGATCTTCCGGCTGTGCTTCCGACACGAGCTCAAAGCTGCGTAGCGCGGCCAGGCCCGCCTCGGTTTCCGTATCTTCACCCAGGCGGAAGCCCAGAGCCTTTTTGCCGATGCGGCGGCCGATGATTTTCTCCAGGCCGACGAAGGCGCCGCCGCAGATGAAGAGGATGTTCGTGGTGTCGACGGGGGTGAATTCCTGGTGCGGATGCTTGCGCCCACCCTGCGGCGGAACGTTGGCGATCGTGCCTTCCAGAATCTTGAGCAACGCCTGCTGCACGCCTTCGCCGGACACGTCGCGCGTGATCGACGGATTTTCGTCCTTGCGGCCGATCTTGTCGATTTCGTCGATATAGATGATGCCGGTCTGGGTGCGGCTGACGTCGCCTTCGGCCGACTGCAGAAGTTTCAGGATGATGTTCTCGACATCCTCGCCCACGTACCCGGCCTCGGTCAGCGTGGTCGCGTCGACGATCGCGAACGGCACATCGAGCATGCGGGCGAGGGTTTGCGCCAGCAGCGTCTTGCCCGTGCCGGTCGGCCCGATCAGCAGAATGTTCGACTTGGTCAGTTCCACGCCGTCGCCCGTGCGCTGGCGGTTCATGTAGATGCGCTTGTAATGGTTATAGACGGCGACGGCCAGCTTTTTCTTGGTCTGCTCTTGTCCGATCACGTACTCGTCGAGGAACGTCTTGACTTCCTGCGGCTTGGGCAACTGGTTGGGAACCGCCGCCGCCGGCGTCGCGGTGCGGTCGTCTTCGAGAATCGAGTTGCAGACGGCCACGCACTCGTCGCAGATGTAGGCGCGGGGATAGTCGCTCGGCGACGAGATCAGTTTGGCCACCGCGTCCTGCGCCTTATGGCAGAACGAACAGCGCAACATCTCATCCGATCCCGATTTGGTCTTCACCGGCCTGACTCCTTGTTTGGTACTGCAGTCGCCCTATCGCCTGACCCATCCTAACGCCGCAAAAACCGCGACGTTAGGATGGGGCACCCGCCTCTGTTCACGAACTGCCGATCATATCCTCTATCTTGTCTTATAGATGATATCGTCGATGATTCCGTATTCCTGAGCCTGCTGCGAATTCATGATGAAGTCGCGCTCCACGTCNNTTGGCTTCGCCCGCGGAAAGCAGCAGCGCCGCCATCGAGGCGGCCTGGCCGATGCAAATCGTGGTCACGTCGTTCTTTACATATTGCATGGTGTCGTAGATCGCCATGCCCGCCGTGATCGACCCGCCCGGCGAGTTGATGTAGAGCTGGATGTCTTTCTCCGGGTCTTCCTGCGCCAGGAACAGCATCTGGGCGATGACCAGGTTGGCGATGTTGTCGTCAATCGGCGTTCCAATAAAGATGATGTTGTCGCGGAGCAGCCGGGAATAAATGTCATAGGCCCGTTCGCCGCGGCCCGTCGACTCGATTACCATCGGTACCAGCATCATTCACCCTTTCCACACCCCTGCCCCGAGGTCGCTGTCGCCGGCACTGGGGAGGATCGAAATGGTCCGCATCATACTCATCATTACGCGGACTGGTGATACAGAAATTCGAGGGTCTTCTCGTTGCGGATTCTTGTTCGTATCCTATCGAGGCCCCCATCCCGTGTCAAACGAGCGCGTACGGCTTCGGACGTCTGTTTGGATTGCCGTGCCAGCGATTCCAGTTCCCGATCGAACTCTTCATCGCCGACCTGAATATTCTCTTCCTCCGCCACCCTTTCGAGCAGCAGGGCGGCCTTTACATCGTGAATCGCCTGCTCGCGTTGCGCCCCGCGCAGACGGCTCAAATCCAGTTTCTTCATCTGCTCGGCGGTCAATCCCTGCGCCGCCAGCGCCCGCAGTCCCCGCTCGATGCGAATGTCAATCTGCTGTTCGATCAAGGAATCGGGAACCTCAAAATCATTGCGCTGAATCAGGTCCGCCACCAGCTTTTCCTTGGCGGTGTGTTCGGCTTCGTGCTTGCGCTCGGATTCCATCTGTTCACGAACTGCCTTCCGCAGATCGTCCACCGTCTGGTACTCGCCCAGTTGCTTGGCGAACTCGTCGTTCAACTCGGGCAGACTCTTTTGTTTGATCGACTGCACCTTCACCGTGTAACTGAACGTCTTGCCCGCCAGGCGCTTGTCCTGCGTATCGTCGGGATAATTCACGTCGAACGTGCGCTCGTCTCCGGCGCTGGTCCCGCGCAGGTGTTCGGTGAATTCCGGCATGGTGTTCTGGCCCGCGATTTCGACCAGCACTTCATCCATGTGAACGGGCTGGCCTTCGCTGGACTTTGCTTCGCCGGACTTTTGTTCGGACTTTGTTTCGGCCTTGGGATGGCCATCGAGCGAGACCTGGGCGAAATCGCCATCGGCTAAGGCGCGGCCCTCCACCGGATTGAAACTGGCATGACGCTCGCGCAGATCGGCGAGCGCCTGCTCCACATCGGCCTCGGAGACGGCGATCTCCGGTTTATCGGCGCGCAGCTCTTTATAGCCTTCCAGTTTGATTTCCGGCAGCACTTCAAAAGCGGCCTTGAAGCGCAACGGCTCGCCATCGAGGAGGTGCAGGTCGGTCACCCGAGGCTGCGATACGGGATGCAGGCTCAGCCTCTCCGCCTCCTGCCGGAAGAAGCGCGGAACCAGCGCCTCGACCATGTCGGTCTTAATCTCTTCCGAGAAACGCTGGCGAATAATCGACGCCGGAACGTGGCCGCGCCGGAAGCCGGGAATGCGCGCCACCTTCTGATATTTCTGGATCAAGGTATCGGTCTGGCGGTTGACATCGGCGACCGGAACCTCAACCTGAATCTCGCGTTTGGTGGTGCTTTCCTTGGCAGCGCTTTCTTTGGTTTCCGTGGGGCTCACAAATGCCTTTCTAATGCAGCAGCGGCAGCCGAGTCGGCAGGAAATTGCCCGGCTGCGACGCCTAGTGACGCTGTTTGAGTGTAAAGACTTCCGAAGAGCAACGTCAAACGGCGGAGG
Organism: Acidobacteriaceae bacterium; assembly: GCA_003132325.1. Lineage (GTDB taxonomy): Bacteria > Acidobacteriota > Terriglobia > Terriglobales > Acidobacteriaceae > Acidiflorens. Next base: position 3,050 of record PKXK01000038.1, on the reverse strand, counting down.
GGGCTGTCCCACCCACCAAGGCAACGGGCAGGGCTTTTGTGTGGCGCGGACACTCTTGTCCGTGAAAGCTGCCGCATCGTCGCCACGACACTCGACGCCCCGTTTTCGAAAAACCGAAGGGTAGGGCAACCCTCATTTCTTGAGATTGGGTCCTCGCTGGAGGGTGGGCCAGCCCCCTGTTCTGACTGGGAACGAGGCCTCAACTCTGCAACGGCGCAACTGCAACTTTGCGCTTGACGCCGAAAAATGATTGGTGCTATGCCTGTCGAATGACGCTAACAGCCGCTGCCGCCGCAATGCAGATTGTTAACAACGCCTTAGGGGTTTTGAACGCTGCAAGGGAACGCGCCAAGGGTTCGAAAGATTCTGACCTCAAAGACCATATCAGCACGTTGCAGGATAGCCTGCTGGAGTTGAAGGAAGTGGTAAGGCGGCTGACGGATGAAAACGATGAATTGAGGCGAATGATAGCACAGCTAGAAAACCCGAAGGAAAAGCCTGAAATAAGACAAGTGGGTGCAGTTAATTACTATTTTGTCGGCGATAAAGGCCCGTATTGCCAACCGTGCTACGACGTCAAAGAGAAGTTGGTCGCGCTATCACCGCAACAGAAGGGGCCAAGCGGTGCGATTCACAGGGATTGTCTCGTTTGCCAACTATCCTTTTATGAAACGCACGTGGAAACAAGCGTTTCGCGACTTGGAGGCCGACGAAGCTTTAGTTAGTTATTTACTCTTGGTAACCCTACCTTTCCCTCCTGTCCAGGCGGGCGAATCCCGCCGCACTCCCGCGGACAAGAGTGTCCGCGCCACCCAACCAAATACAATAAGCGGAATGTCCGTCCCCACCTGGCTCAAGGTTCTGAACTCGGAAGTTATCGGCTGCACGCGCTGTCCACGGCTGGTCGACTATCGCGAGCAGATCGCCCGCGAGAAGCGCCGCGCTTACCGCGACTGCGAATACTGGGGCAAGCCCGTTCCCGGCTTTGGCGATCCCCATGCCCGCGTGCTCGTGCTCGGACTTGCTCCCGGGGCCCACGGCTCCAATCGCACGGGCCGCATGTTTACCGGAGACTCTTCGGGCAACTTCCTGTACCCGGTGCTGCACGAAACCGGGTTCGCCCTGCTCCCTACCGCGACTGCCCGCGACGATGGCCAGGCGCTCACCGGTCTCTACATCACCGCCGCTGCCCGCTGCGCGCCGCCGGATAACAAACCTCTGCCCGAGGAACTGGCCCAGTGCGCTCCGTTTCTGGAACGCGAACTGGAAGGGCTCAAAGATCTGCGGGTCGTCGTCGCTCTGGGAAGAATCGGATTCGAAGCCTATCTCAACTTCTTGATGCGCCGAAAGCTGATTGCCAGGAAGCGGGAGTATGAATTCCGCCACGGCGCCGAATACGCGCTTGCCGATGGACGCGTCCTGCTGGCGTCCTATCATCCCTCCAACCAGAACACGCAGACGGGCAAGCTGACGAAAGAGATGTTCCGAAAGATTTTCAAGCGAGCGCGCGAACTGGCCGATGAATCTACCGGGCGTATCCTGCGGTAACGGGCACCACTGGGCCGGCCTGGGGGAACCGTCGCTCCGGGATGCGCCGCCATTTTCCGCGTCGGGACGGGCTTGCCCTCGGCTGTGCGGGCGGGTGAGGCTCGCCAGACTTTTCGTCGTTGATTTTTGCACTTACAGGGTGGCGGGGCTTCGCCCCGCTGGACAGCCGAGGGCGGCTGTCCTTACGTGTCCTCCGCTCAAAATCCTACGAACACCGGTTCCGACTCCAGCGGAATTCCCCACGCTTCCTGCACGGCGTGTTGGATCTTATCTTTCAGTTCGACAATATCGCTTGCTTTCGCATCTCCGCGGTTGATCAGCGCCAGCGCATGTTTGTGCGAGATGCCGACTGCTCCCGCAGCATACCCTTTGGAGAACCCGGAGTGTTCGACCAACCAAGCGGCTGAAACTTTGTGCTGTGCATCGAGTGCTGGGTAGCTGGGAATCTCGAGTGCTTTCGATATGGCGCGCGCGGCCAGGTCTTTGAACTGCTCCTCGTCGAGTACGGGATTCTTGAAGAACGATCCGGCGCTGCGGCAATCGGCGTCGCCGGGGACAAGCAGCATGCCTTTGGTTCGCCGTATTTCGCACACCGCCTCGCGGGTTTCGGCGAGCGATGGCGCCGGCTTTGTTTCGGCGGGACTTTTGGCAAGGCGTTCGGCAAAAAGTTTCTGCAAATCGGCATACTTCAGACTCGGAGCGCCGCCGCGCTTCAAGCGGTAATTCACGCGCAAGATGATGTACCGCCCACGTTGCGTGCTGTTGAAGATGCTGGCGCGATAACGGAATCCGCACGCCGGTTTGGGCAATACCACAACGCGGGCTTGTTTCAAATCGAGTGCGCGCACGGATTCGATGGTGTCGGCGACCTCCTGCCCATAGGCGCCGACGTTTTGCACGGGTGTGCCCCCGACGCTTCCCGGAATGCCGCTCAGGCACTCGACGCCGGCGCAATTCTGAACGACGGCTTGCGCGACAAAATCGTCCCAGTTGACGCCGGCACCCACGCTGAAAAGCACGGCGTTGCCGGGGGCGTCGTTCGCGCGTGGGCTCGTGATGCCGCCGATCGCGATTTTCAGCACCAGTCCCGGCCAGCCCGAATCGGCGATGACAAGGTTGCTTCCTCCGCCCAGCACAAACAACGGCAGATCGCGGGCCTTCGCGAACTGCGCGGCCTCGCGGACCTCGTCTTCTCTTTTCAGTTCCGCAAAGTAGCGTGCCGCCCCTCCCACCTGCAGAGTGGTTAGCGGCGCCAGCGGAACGTTTTCCTGAATGGTCATCGCTATATCAATTGAGCATCTCATGTCTGCTCGCGCAGGCATATTGAGAAGCGAGCTACCGTTGCGAACCGCCGCGAGTCACCCACCCTAAGTTGTCATCCTGAGCGAAGCGAAGGGCCTGTTTTCCTCAGCGCACGAGACAGCAGGTCCTTCCCCTTCGACAAGCTCAGGGTCAGGATGACAATTCTTGGTGTGTACCCGTGGACTGGACCCCTCGGCTGA
>PKXK01000258.1:63520-74627 GCA_003132325.1 Acidobacteriaceae bacterium | reverse complement strand
TTACAACAGTCGTGAAGAGCAGCTTCTCTAACGCATTAGGCCTTTACGCTCATTTCCTCGAGGGAGGCGGTTCCGACTGGCTGGATTTGCTAAAATCGCAGACGTTTTCCCAGAGTGCCTGATCAAGAAGTCCCTGAAACGGAATGAACCGGAGTGTCGGGGTCGAACCCAAATGGGCGGGCCGTGCAGTTAGCCCCGGTTCCCAATCGCTTTGCCCACTACGTGCTCCGGCAGCGCCCCAACTCATGCGGATTGGTAGTGTGATCGGAATCACCCCTGCTGGTCGTGACTATCAACTGACCCGCGACGGCTGCGACTATCTATGTGCTCATAGAGTTTCTTCAGTGACGTTACTTCGATTACTGGCGGAATTGTACCAAGGGGACCTGTCCAAATTCCCACGTTTCCGTAGAATTTGGACATGGCGACGAATGTACTTTCGTTCCCGGTAGCGGAAGAACTACTCGCGCTCCCGCAGTTCAAGCAACGGGACACGATGTCCCGGATTGGGCAGGCTACGACGCGCAATCGCAAACGCATCCCGGTGTCCGACAAAGCCACAGCCATCGCTCTATTAATCAATAATCAAATAGGGAGAACGCTATGACAACACTCATCGCACTCTACTTTGTGCTGCCCGTGGTCTTCACATCGGCTGTGACCTGTACGCAACGTCATCTTCGGGGATGTCGTCTAATGGCGACGAAAGCCACACCGTTGGGGGGGGACACGATGACGTTGGAAACAATCTCTACTGAGATGTGGCAACCAACGAACTACTTCAACATCAAATGCACGATGACTGAAGGCAGTGTTGACAAGATAGTCTCAGCCATCCACCTGATGATGGAAGGGTCCAGCAAGAACGCAGGATTGGACTTCGCGGAGATAGTGCGACAGTTCCTGTGTGATCTGACTCTTCCTGAGCAAAGACAGTTCTGGATCGAGCTCAAAGCCCTGCACCCCCAGAAATGGCCAAACGACGTAACGGCGATCAATTCCCCAGACGACGCAACATTAACTGCACCGCTCGACAGTATGGCTGCAAAAGCCGGAAACGTACAGTGAAATTCTTTTTATCTGTAGGTCTCATAGAGCGAGTACTTGTGTGGAGCAGAGCGCGGGCGTATTCCCCAGTCCTCGGAATTTGGGTATCGTGGGCCGCGTGTTTCCCCGGCCTGCCAGGCTCCTTGCCTAGACCTTTAGGCACGTTACCCTTGTGCCAGCCACAGTCGAGCCATTGTCTCGGCTTGCTCGTTACCGCACGCTACCAGAACCATGAGAAACCAAATCAGTGATACGGAGGGAAAATAAGTGAAACGCGTTCTGATCTTGCTCGCAATCCTTGCATTCGCGGCTCCGGCATTTGCCGACTCAATCACAATCAGCACACCTCCCGGAGGCTACCTGTACTACTACGGTGGAACCGCCGAGGGATTCACTGGGTCGTTCTACGACTACACCGCCTTCTACTCTACCGGCGGCATTACAAAAGGCAACATCACTACATTCAGTTCCGGCCTCCTTGAACTTGTCAACGACCAGAACTTCAGCAACGAGACCATAATCGACGCGAACATTTTCAAGGGCTCCTTCAACTCGCTGAAGGATACGTTCACCGCAAGTTTCTCGGGTTGGGAGTACACCAGCGCAGCAGGATACAAAAACGTCACCGGAACTTACGTCGTCACCGGTATCAATTCATACAACTACTATGGCTTTTCGTACGGCCCACAGACCAAGGGGACCATCCACTTGAATGGTGGATCACCAGGAGGCATGGGTTACTCAGCAGTGCCCGAGCCGGGGTCACTCTCCCTGATGGGAACGGGTCTATGCAGCATGGCTGGCATCATACGAAGGAAACTGCGCCGGGGCTAGACCATTCTCATAGTTATTGTCGACCGTAGTCGCAAGGCGAGAACCAGGCGGAGGCGTTCTCCAGAGATCAGGCTGTTTCCGAGATGAGCCGCTCGATGTATGGGCGGCTTTTCTTTGCATTACGCTGAAGGTGGGAACGGTCATTGTTGAAACCAGGCGATAGCACTCATTGAGAACTGGCCGATCTGGGTCAATGAGCGTTATGGCGATTTTGCGACAGTAATCAAACGCCTCAGTCCATCGCGAGAAGAGCTTCTGCCGCGCAGTCCTTCCTGGTCCCACTTTCGATTTCAGTGCTGCGCCAAAAAGAGGTTCGTCGTACCTGCGTGGAAGCACTAACCAAATTGCAGCAAACGCTGCAACATCGCCTGTTCTTAAACTGGTCAAAACGAGACAGTCAACTACGTCCGCCACGCTTAGGCTGAACCGTGAGGCAACCGTCATGAAACCATTTGCAGTTATCGGTACGGCAGTTCTGTTTTGTCTTGTCGGAAGCGCTGCTCCTCTTTATGCTCAGCAGGGCCACGAGCAGGCTAAGCCCGAACAAAAGCAAGAGCATACCCAACAGCAACCGCGTACCCAGCAACAACCGCGTGCTCAGCAGCAACCGCGTGCCCAGCAGCAACCGCGTACTCAGCAGCAACCGCGTACTCAGCAGCAACCGCAGTCTCCCGGCGGCAATCGTGGCGGAAACATGGCGGGCAATCGCGAAGACGCGGGCCGCCACCCAACTCCAGCGCGCACGGTATCTCTGAAGGGCGGCGGGTCGGCGAGCCTTCGACCGAATGGGCAGATCCGCTCCATTAACCGGAACGGAATGCAGATTCAGAACAATCTCCGCGGTGGGCGCACGATCGTGAGCGAACGCAACGGAGCGCGCACAGTGACCACGGGCAGAGGAAACGGCTACGTGCAGCGTGCCTACATCACGCGCGGTGGGCGCTCCTATTATTCGCGCACTTATTATGACCACGGCGCCTACCGCGTCGGGATCTACCGCGGCTACAACTATGGCGGCAATCACTACTATGGCTACTATCCCGGGTCCTGGTACCGCCCTGGCTTTTATGGATGGGCGTTCAGTCCGTGGGCTGCGCCAGTGTACTGGGGCGTGGGGCTTGGTGGCTGGGGTTGGGGTGGATCACCGTGGTATGGCTTCTACGGTGGATATTTTGCGCCTTATCCGATGTATCCGTCGGCGGCATTCTGGCTTACCGATTATCTGATTGCCGCGGATCTGCAGGCTGCGTACGCGGACCGAGCCGAAAATGCCGATGCTGCAGCCAGCTACGATCAGGGGTCGTCAAACTACGGAGACGGAGGAGGGCAGGCAGCGAACTCCGGTCCGGTGATGTTGACTCCGGAGGTGAAGCAGGCGATCGCTGAAGAAGTGAAGGCGCAACTTGCGGCCGACCAACAACAGTCTTCCGGCGGACCGGGCGCTTCCCCGGATGGACAGGCACTGGTTCCGGCGCCCGCCAACGGTGACGTGCCGCCGGCACTGGATCCCGCGCGGCGCACCTTTGTCGTGGACCACAACATCACGGTGGTATCCGATGGCCAGGAATGTGAACTTACCGGTGGAGACGTCATCACGCGCCTCACCGATACTCCCGATGCCGATCAAAACGTTACTGCGAGTGTCGCGGCTAGCAAGAGGACAGACTGCGGCGCGGGTAAGCAAGTGTCGATTTCCGTGGATGACTTGCAGGAAATGCACAATCACTTCGAGGAACAACTGAACAACGGCATGAAGGCGCTGGCGGAGAAGCAGGGCACGGGCGGCTTACCGAAGGCTCCGGATACGGCCACGACGGCGTCCGATGTGCCGCTTCCACCGCCGGATACGAACGCAGCCAAGGATCTGACCGATGAGCAGGCAACCGCCGATCAGACCGAACAGCAGGTGAAAGAAGAGACTGCCGCAGATTCGGACAGGAGCCAGTAGCGTAACCAGGCAATTCACTCATTGAGAATTGCGTGTCCGTTCCCGTGCCGGGTGCCCCATTCAAGCCCTCTTTTGGCTTGAGTGGGGAAGTTCCGCAGCCGGGCAAAGTGTCTCTGCCGCCGGGTGCCCCATTCAAGCCCTCTTTTGGCTTGAGTGGGGAAGTTCAAACTTCACGCGTGCACCACCTCCAGCCCCACCACCTTCTCAAACGCATGGAAATCCCGGTCCCGGTGAAGTAAACGATGCCGGGTGCCCCATCCTTGCGCGTTCTTTGCGCAAGGGTGGGTTTCCGCGCCATGTCCCGTTTGAGATGTTGTTTCATCGCGCCTCGGTCCTCTAGGATTTCTCATCACTACCACCGCTGATCGAAATCCATTGACTTAAGACCCGTCGTGCGCAACGATAACGATAGAGATCTGATTGGGGCAGTTCCGAGGTGTATCCGTCAACCAAGACGGCCCTCGAAACTGCCCCAAACCCATTTTCAGCGCTCTTTGATAAGTTAAGTCGTTGGTTCATAAAGACTTTACCAGCAAGTCCTTTAAACCCAAAGACATGGCGGGAGCCACCTCCCAAGTCTTTGATTCCAAAAGACCGAGCGATGGGGGGTAGGGGTACCCCCCTAACTAAGTCAGCTCTATCCAAGCTGGTGAATAGCCAAAAAGACTCGGACAGTCGCAGCGAAACCAAGAAATGAAGATTAGTTAAATCGATTCACACGCCACAATGATCGTCGTCGAAGCAAATCGTAAAATTCGGCGATGCACTTCCCTCAAGAAAGGTTGCAAATAACCGGTACCAGCGGTAGTATGACGTTGGATGCTGTTTTTCGCGTCCACCCTTGTCCAACAAAAACAAATCTTCCAGGTAGAAACGCAACCCTAGGTTTTAGGCCAAATCTAAAGGGGTGCCCAAGGCCCCGGTGCAATTCGGAGAGAATGGCATGTCGTGGTACGCGTACTGCCTCACCGAACACCAGACCCTAGCAAATGGTGTTCGCGCCCGTCGTCCCTTCGTTCTCGATGGAATTCAAGGTGTCAACTCCGCTCCCGTCATGAGCTACCCGAGCGGAGAGTTCGCGGTGATCGTCAGTGAATATGACCGCACCACCTCCAAGCTCGACGAAAAGTCGGTTCTGGAACATGCCCGCGTGGTCAGCCAGAGCTTCCGAACCGCCACCGTCTTGCCCTTCCGCTTCGGAACGATTTTTGACACGGAAGATGCCATCCGCCAGGCCGTGCGAGCCAACCGCCGCACTTTCTGCGAGAGTGTGGATCGGCTGCGCGGCAAGTCCGAAATGCGCATCAAGCTGGTCGTTCGCGACGGTTCTCCCCGCGGTTCCATGGAAGAGATCGTCCTGCCCGATACCGTCGGCCGCGAATACCTGATCAAGCTGCGTGAAAAGGCGTCCCGGGAGCGTGAGCGCCAGACTAAAGCCCGCGCCCTCTCCGTCCAAGTGCACAAGCTCTTCAACCCCCTCGAGGAAGAAGTCAGCTGCAAGAAGGTCGATGCCGACGGAATGTTGCTCGATATCGCCCACCTAATCGACACCAAGTCGATCGAAAAATATCAAAACCGCTACAGCACAGCCGCCAAGCAACTCAAAAACTGCCAGTTGTTCGTAACTGGTCCCTGGCCGCCCTACCACTTCCTGCCCGGCAAGGTGCGAACCGTCGCCGGCGACAGTTAGAAATGATTGATTGGTCAAGCCCCCTTATCTAGGGGGCTTTGCTTTTTCCAGAGCTACAGAAAAGTGCAGTTTTGTGCAACCGGCCACCCATCATCCGACGTGGCGCCGGTCCGCTTTGCGGGTAGTGGAATTACCCTAAAATATTGATTTTGAACAGTTTCCCAAAGGGAGAATCGCCTTCACGCCCGTTTAACCTTTTGGTTCCGCAAATGCTTTAATCCAGTGCACCAAAGAGGTCGCGCCAGTTTGACAAACTTCACTCTCGATGTCCTCGACATCTCACTCTGTCCGTTCCTGTCTCCGGAGCGGCGTCCCTTAGCTTTCCTCTGATTCCCGCCACTTAACCTCTTTGAAAAGGGTGGCCCCGAAAGGGGCCGCTTTTTTTGTTTCTCGCGCTCCTGTACACTCGCGTTTTCTTATGAACTCTGAAAAAGCGCACTCTAAGAAAACCGCTTCCTTGCCCATCCTCCTGTTACTGATTGCCCTGCTTGGGTCCGGACCGCTCCAGGCCCAGAAGCCTCCGGCCGCAACCGACGATCTCCTCCTTGCCACCATGGAAAAGGAGCTGCATCGCGGCCAGGCCGAGCTCGCCAAGCAGGATCCCGCCCCCTACTTCACCAGCTACAACGTGACCGACGGCGAATCGCTGGTGATCCTCGGCGCTCAGGGTGGCATCCTCTCCTCATCTCGCGCCCGCCACCGCGCCGCCGACGTCAGCATGCGCATCGGCGCCCCCGCCCTCGACAATACCCACGACCAGGAACGCTCCTCCGGCCTCACTTCCGGGCAGCTTCCGCAGCGGGACGACCCCGACGCCATCGCGCGCGTCCTCTGGCGCCTGACCTACGAGCAATACCGCAAGGCGCGCCAGGCCTATACCAACGTGAAGACGAAGACCGCCGTCCGCGCCAAGGACGAAGACGACTCGCCCGACTTTTCGCAGGAGAAACCCTCGACTTACCTCGAGAAGACTCCGTCACCAGCGTTTCCCGAGCAAAAAGCCTGGGAAGAACTCGCCCGCCGTTATTCCGCTCACTTCCGCCGCTACCCACAGGTCGAAGAATCCGTGGTCTTTCTTACGGCCGTGCGGAGCCACAGTTACCTGGTCTCGACCGAAGGCACGAAGATCGTTACCGCCGACGCCATCTTCCGCATCATGATCCAGGCCGAAACCCGCGCCGACGACGGCATGCAATTGATGCGCGTCGAAACCTTCCAGTTCTCCGACCCGGCGAAATTTCCTTCCGATGCGGAAGTAGAAGCCATCGTGCGGAAGATGGCCACCGATTTGAGCGCGTTGCGCACGGCTCCCCTCGCCGAGCCTTATAGTGGCCCAGCATTGCTCTCCGGCCGCGCGGTCGCGGTTTTTTTCATGAAGTGCTCGGCCATCGCGTCGAAGGACAGCGCCAGCGCGGCCGCGACGAAGGCCAGACTTTTACCAAGAAGGTCAACGAAAAAGTCCTGCCCGAGTTCCTCAGTGTCACCGACGATCCCACGCTGCACACGCTCGCGGGCACGGAACTGTCGGGCTTTTATCGCTACGACGACGATGGCATTCCCGCCTCGCGCGTCGAGGTGGTCAAGGACGGCATCCTGAAGAATTTTCTGATGGGACGATTGCCGGTAAAGAACTTCAGCAACTCGAACGGCCACGGCCGCGCCCAGCAGGGACTGATGCCTGTCGGCCGCCAGGGCAATCTGATCGTGACTTCTTCAAAAACGATTCCCGACGCTCAACTGCGCTCCCGTTTCATCGAGGAAATCAAGAAGCAGGGAAAACCCTACGGGCTCTACTTCGAGGATATTCAGGGCGGATTCACTCTGACCACGCGTGAACTGCCGCAGGCCTTCCAGGTGTTGCCGGTCATGGTTTGGCGCGTCTATGCGGATGGGCGCCCCGACGAACTGGTCCGCGGAGTCGATATCGTTGGCACCCCACTTACCGTGCTTACCCAGATCGCGGCCACCGGAGACACCACCAGCGTCTTCAACGGCATTTGCGGAGCCGAATCCGGCAGCGTTCCTGTATCCGCCGCCGCACCGGCCATGCTGTTTTCCGACATGGAAGTGCAGAAGAGAAAGTACGGCGATGCGCGTCCTCCCATTCTTCCGCCGCCACCCGGGGCGACCGACGAAAAGGGAGGCAACCAATGACGCGGCAAAAATTGATCAGCCAAAGTTTGTCGATGTCACGCATGATTTTGGGTGGCGCAGCTCCTCAGACTTTGGGTGGCGCAGCGCTTCAGCGCTGCGGTAAATGGCTCGCTCTTACACTCGGCTTCAGCCGCTGCGGTGAGGCTGCCGTGCGACCTCAGCGGCTAAAGCCGCATTCACAACATTGCAGTGATCGCAGCGCTGAAGCGCTGCGCCACCCAAAAGCGCTGCGCCACCCAAAAGCAATGTTCGCACTGCTCGCGTGTGTGATCCTCTGCGGCCTGTCCACTCCCGCCCGCGCCGCCAACTCCGACCCCGGCGCTGTCGTCCTCCGCGCCCTTCGCGAAGAGATGGACCGCTCCAAAGCCCAGTTAAAAATGGACGGCGTACTGGCACCCTATTACATCGAATACCGGGTCACCGGGATCGACCAGTACGATGCCAGCGCCGTTTTCGGAGCCCTGCGCAGCCAGCAGCATAATCACGGCCGCCTGTTGCGCGTCGTGGTCCGCGTCGGCGACTACAAACAAGATAGCTTCTACGGTACCGGAGAAGGCGCCATCGACCTCGTTCCCTCCGACGACGACGTCTTCGCCATCCGTCACCGCATCTGGCTCGCCACCGATCGCGCCTACAAGGCGGCCAGCGAAGCGCTTTCCGCCAAGCAGGCCGCCCTGAAGCAGTTGAAGGTCGATGAGCCCGTCGACGATTTCGCCAAAGCCTCGCCGGTCGAATCGATCGAGCCTCTCGCCCATTTTTCCGCAACCGAATTAACTTCCGACTTTTCTTCCTGGCTGCATCTTCTCGAAGAGGCTTCCGGCCAATATCGCACCGACAAAGATCTGGAGAACTTCGACTCCTCGCTGCGTTTCACGGTCGAGAACCGATACTTCCTGAATTCCGAAGGCACCGTTGCCCGCTCCGGCCACACGCACTACGTCGTCTCCATCGCGGGATCAACCCAAGCGTCCGACGGCATGTTGCTGCAACGTTCGCACGCCGACCAGGGCAACGATCTCAAGGATCTCCCCACCCGCGAACAATTTCTCAAGACCACCGCCCGCATCCTCGAAACGCTGAAGTTGCTGCGTGACGCCGCGGTCGTCGATGAGGAATATCGCGGCCCGGTCTTGCTCTCGAACGACGCGGCCGCCACTGTTGTCACCGAACTCGTGGAGCCGAATGTTCTCGGCCACAAGCCTCAGCTCGGCGAGAACGCCCGCACCACGGGGAAATGGTCCAGCAGCTACAAGTCGCGCGTGCTGCCCGACTTCATCAACTTGTTCGACGACCCGACGATCTCCACCATTTCCGGGCAGCCTCTATTTGGCAACTACACTCTCGACGACGAGGGCGTGAAAGCCCAGCGCGTCTCCCTTATCGAGAAAGGGCAACTCGTCTCCTACCTCATCGGACGCCAGCCGATTCGCGATTTCCCCGCCTCGAACGGACACGGTCGGGCCGCCGCCACCGCAGCGCCCGCGCCTCATCCCGGCAATCTCGTTTTGCAATCGACTGATCCCCAACCCGACGCCGGCCTCAAGGCGAAGTTGATCGAGCTCTGCAAGAACCGCGATCTGCCCTACGGACTCTACGTCGAAACCATGGGACCGCGACTCGAGCCCCGGCTCCTCTATCGCATCTACACCAAAGACGCGCATGAAGAACTCGTGCGCGGCGGCGTCTTCGGAGATCTCGACGTCCGCTCGCTGCGCAGCGATCTCATCGCCGCCGGAACCGCGCCCGCCGTCGAAGACCGCTCTGAGCCCGTCTGGTTCAGCGTCTCCAGCCCGGCGCTTCTGTTCGACGAGCTCCAGGTCAAGCGATCGCAAGCCGCCAAGCAAGAGCTTCCCGAGTACCCCGCGCCAGCGCTCAGTCAAGCCGCAAACCGGCCGTGACCGAACTCGAACTTCCTGTAGAGACGGGGCTTGCCCCGTCTCCGTGCGCTGCGAAGACGCGGCAAGCCGCGTTTCTACTGCAGGGTGAATGCCCGATGTGAACCCTTCTCCCGCCCACGCGAGCGGGTATCGTTTGACCGATTTCCACAACGCACGATAGACTAGTTGAGTTTGCCTGTACTTGCGGACCCGTTCTGGGGCCGCGCCGCGTTTCCGGTCAGAAGCCGCAGCGGGAAAACAGCAAGCACAAGATGGTAGGGGCCGGGCTGTGACTCGGTTTGAATCGCCGAGGGCGGCTGTCTGTACGCGGACGGGTTAGGTTGCCCCGTCTCTACACGAGTACAAGGAGAGTTTATGTACGCGGTGATCCGCGCAGGTGGAAAGCAGTATCGGGTAGCCCCGGGCGATGTAGTCCGGATGGAAACACAGGAAGACAAGGACGGAAAGATCGAGTTCGGCGATGTGCTGGCGGTTTCCGCCGAAGCGGGCAGCGTTCTGCCTCCGGGGTCGGGAGCGCTCGTAACTGGCGAAGTCGTCGAGCAAGGACGCGGCAACAAGATCCTGGTCTTCCACTACAAGCGCAAGAAGCAATACAAAAAGCTGCGGGGACACCGGCAAGACTATACCGCGGTCCGCATCACTGAGATTGCCTTTGATGGGCAGTCGTACAAAGCGCCCGAGCTTCCGAAGAAAGAGAAGAAGGTGAAGGCGGCGCACGATGCCGGCGAAGAAGTGAAGACTTCAAAGAGGCCGGGGAAAAAGGCGACGAAGCACGTAGCGCACGCGCACGGGAAGAAATCGGCGCCGAAGAAGACAGCGGCGAAGAAGAAGAAGAGGTAGCAGGTCCTTCCCCTTCGACGAGATCAGGGTCGGGATGACAATTTGGTTTTGCATGACAAGTTAATGCGGACGGCGAGAGACTTGGAATTTACTGGCAACTGGCCACTGAGAACCGGGAACTGATTTTATGGCGCATAAAAAAGGACAAGGCACTTCACGAAACGGACGCGACTCGAACGCGCAGCGGCTTGGGTTTAAGGCTTTCGGCGGACAACTGGTGCCGGGCGGCACGATCATCGTCCGCCAACGCGGCACGCGGGTGAAGCCCGGACTGAACGTTGGACGCGGCAAAGACGACACGCTCTTTGCCAAGATCACGGGACGCATCAAGTTCCTCGACAAAGGATCGATGGGGAAGTTTGTGATGGTCGAGCCCGAGGCAATCGAAGCGGAGTAAGGCGTTACTGTAGAGACGGGGCTTGCCCCGTCTTCTTGGAACACGGGGGAGACGCGGCGAGACGCGTCTCTACGGGAATTTTAGCGGCCTCGGCTTCGAGTCGAGGCTTTTTCGTTGCGGCGAAACTGCGAAGCTTCGCTCCGCTGGACGGGCAGGTCGCCCGTCCCCACATGAACTGGGCACACATCCATGTTTATCGATGAAGCCAAAATTCGAGTGAAGGCTGGGGATGGCGGCAACGGCTGCATGGCGTTCCGGCGGGAAAAATTCGTTCCGCGGGGCGGGCCTTCGGGCGGCGA
>PKXK01000258.1:31867-63514 GCA_003132325.1 Acidobacteriaceae bacterium | reverse complement strand
ATTGTCCTGAAAGTGCCGGTGGGCACGATTGTTTTCGACGAGGACACCGGCGAGAAAGTTCACGATTTTTCGCGCGCCGATGAACGCGTTGTAATCGCGCGCGGCGGACGCGGCGGACGCGGCAACGCGCAGTTTGCCACCTCCACGCATCAGGCGCCGCGCGAGCATGAAGACGGACGTCCGGGCGAAGAGCGCAACTTCCGCCTGGAGTTGAAGCTGCTCGCCGATGTGGGACTGGTGGGATATCCGAATGTGGGCAAGTCCACGCTCATTTCCGTCATCTCGGCGGCGCGGCCGAAGGTTGCGGATTATCCGTTTACCACGCTCGANNATCGAAGGCGCGCACGCCGGATCGGGCCTCGGTACGCAATTCCTGCGGCACATCGAGCGCACGCGTCTGCTGGTGCATATGGTGGATGTCTCCGACAGCAGCGGCCGGGGCGACGTGGCAAAGGACGTTGAGGTGATCCTGGGCGAGCTGGCAAGTTTCGGAGCGGGGCTGGAGAAGAAGCCGACTTTGATGGTGGCGTCGAAGATCGATGTGGCGAACCCGGAGAAGCTCAAGAAACTGAAGCAGTGGGCGACGCGCAAGAAGCTGAAGCTTTACCCGATTTCCGCCATAACCGGCGAGGGGATTGAGAAGCTGAAGTACGCCATGGCAGAGGGCGTGGAGAAGGTAAGGAAGAAGCTGGCGGAGGCGCAAGCAGAAGAAACGAACATCTCTCGCTCCAGCGCTTAGATTGGCCAGCGTCTCTAAGAATGCGGTTGTTGGGGCAATGGCGATGTTTCGCCAACTGCGAGGATGATACGATTAGAGGGTGTAAATAGAACTGTGTAAACGGTCATGGGAAGTTGAAAATAGGAGACCCATGACTATCGACGTAAAGTTGATCGACCAACTGCTGACCGACTACAAGAAGCCCGAGGATATCATCGGAGAGAACGGGCTGCTCAAACAGCTCACCAAAGGGGGCTGGCCCAGCCTTCCGCCGGCACAACCACACAGGGGGTGCCCCATCCTTCGCGTTTTTTTGAAGCTGTGAAAAAACCTATCTGTCGAATTTTGACCAAGTTTTCGGGTGACCCAAAATGTATCCCAACATCGCAAACGTCGCTTATAAGCGATCTAAACAGCAAAACTTTTGGNNTCTGGGTTTTTTCACAGCTTCGTTTTTTTGCGAAGGGTGGGAGGCGGACTGATTGCACAATTGGCCTTGCCTTTCATCATCCGTGATCGAAATCCATTGACATAAGACCCATCGTGCGCGACGATAGAGATCTGATTGGGGCAGTTTCGAGGTGTATCCGTCAACCAAGACGCACCTCGAAGCTGCCCCAAACCAATTTTCAGCGCTCTTTGACAACCTAACTCCTTATTCCGCAATATTTTATGAATAAGTCCTTTAAACCCAAAGATTTTTCTGGAATTTCTTGCTAACCCCATGATTCCAAAAGACCAGGGGGGAGGGGGGTAGTGGTAAACACGGGTTAATACCTCAAGAGTAAACATCTGGAACCTGCGCAGTCGGCTCGCCCAGAATCTCGCGTGCGCCCCTGATCGCTTTTCGAGAACTGGGAGACTCCCGACTAAGTCTCAAAGCTGATGGCTGACGGCTGAATGCTGCCCTATTTCCCCGCCAGCTTCTTCGCAATCTCTTCCACGATCTTCGGGCGAAGATCGGCCATTACCCTGTCGACGATGCTGGCAATCGTGCTGGCGTCCGCAGCCGACGCACTCGCGGATCCTTCTGCCGCCGCGGCTGCCATGACCCGAGGAGCCTCCTCGGCCGCGTGCTCGGCTTGTTTCGCCGCTTCCACCACGTCACTCGCCGACCCCGCGCTCGCCGACCCCGCGTGAATCCGATGCCAGTTGGATTTTCCCGATTTCGCCTTCCCGTCCGTTCCCATGGATTCCCGTCCCCCAACTTCTGAACTCGAATCTTGATTACTTTCCGACCCTGCAGCCGCCTCGTCGGCTGGCTCTCCACTCGGTTCCGCCGCAGCCTTGATCTCGTCCCGATCCACCGCATCCGCGAAGGTCGCTCGCTCCTCCTCCGCAATCTTCTCCAGGAAACGGGTCCGCTCGGCTTCGACCTTCCCTGGTTCGACCTTCCCTGGTTCGATCAGCTCTGCTGTGATCTCCTTTTCGGTCTCCAACTCGCTCCCATCCACTGACGGAGTCGCTGGGTTCGAACCCGAGGCCATCGCCTCTGCAGGCGCTTCCACAACCAAGGGTTCGGCGGCCGTGGTCTCTGCTCCGTGTTCAACCAAACCGTGTTCAACCAAACCATGTTCCGCTAAACCGTATTCCGGTAAACCATGCTCGGCCCCTGGCTGTGCCAAAGCTTTGGCACTGGCCGCCATCTCTGCTTCTGCCAGCCGGTTCTCAACCGCGGCCGCAATCGCCGACACTCCGTTGATCCGTACCGGCCCAATTTCTGCGCCGGGCGTTGCGGTAAAAGTGGAGAACATTTCCGCTTCCAGCGAAATCGCCGCTTCCTCCGGACTCAACGTCACCGGCTCCGCCACCCACCGCGACCCTGCTGCCACCAGGGTCCCGGGCGACGGCACGGTCGAGACCTCCGCATGTCCAGTCGCGGGCGTCAGCAGACGCAACGCTTCGGCCAGATCCGCGTCGCTCGGCGCTGGCTCTTCCGCCTCCGCCGCCTCTTGCACCTTGCTGTAAGCTGATGCGACCGCAGCGGGGACGGTTGGCGCAGCCTTCTCCACCGTCAATTCTCCTGCGGGCTTCCCTTCGATCCTTTCATCGGCCAGGTCCTCCCTCGCCGGCTCAACCGCGGTTGGCGCCGACGCGAAGATCGGCTCATCGTCCCTGTCCACCGGCGCGGGCTCCTCCGCGAAAAGGGCAGTATTCACCACGGCCGCAACGACCGCGGCCGGATCGTCACCTACCGGGGCAACTTTGCTCGCCAGTTCCGCGGGCTCGGCTGGAATCTCGATTTCTCGGTTGGCCTCGACCTCCAATGTCGGGGCTTCGACGGCTGCCGCTGCGGACTCGGCGATCTCAACGGCGGGCGGCGCGGGAGTTTCAACTGCTTTCGCCTCTTCCGCGCCCTTCGCTTCCGCTCTCTTTACTTCCGCGCTCTTCACCGCCGCCGCAGCCGCGGGGACTTCCACCTCATTGCCCGCAACCTCGGCCGCCGGAGCCTCAATCGGCCCCGCCTTTTCCGCCAAGGGCGCAGTTCTCTCAGCCGAAATCGGCGCATCGAGTTTCGCGGCCAACGCGCTGAGTGCGTCCAGTTCTTCCGGCGTGACGTCCCGCGGAATATCTGGAACCAGCGCCGGCTCCGGTTCCGGCGGTGCCTTCACCTCGAAGGCTTGGTTCGACTCCTTCTGGCCCTTCCCCCTCCGGAAATCCCGGAAGGTCGACCCGGCCGCAAAATTTTCTCGTTCTGGTTCCGGTTCTTCTTTCTTCTTCTTCGACGGAAAACGCAGGCGGCTCTTCCATCCGGTATCGAGATCGGTGTTACCTTCCGTTGGCTGGGGTACGACGCGGTCTTCGAGTCGCGTGATCGCAGTCAGCAGCTCGCTGGCTTCAAATGGCTTTACGATGTGAGCGTCGGCCTTCACACGGCGCGCTTCTTCCGGCTTGAAAGGTTCCAGCTTGCCCACCGTCAGCAGCACGGGAATGTGCGCCGTTTCGGCCGAATCCTTCAGACGCTGGCAAACTTCCAGCCCGCTGTAGCCGGGCATGTACACATCCAGCACGATCAGATCCGGTTTGAGTTCGGTGATCCGCTTGAGAGCGGCAGATCCGTTGTTGACAGTGACCACGTCATACCCGGCATCGGCCAGGATCTTTCGCCCCATGTTCTGGGCCGTCACACTGTCATCGGCGAGCAGTATTTTCCGCGCCAAGCGTTATCCTTACGCCAAAAAAGGAGAGATAACGCGAAACTACCTTGTCCTTCAACCCAAGTCAACGATTCCGCGCAGGTAACCGGTTACGACCGTTCCTAGTCCGTTGGGGAATAGGCTATGTTCCAGGTTGTTGTGCCTTTTGTAACCTCGAACTGGCGGACCTAGCGATTGAACTCGGGCCCTTGGCATTACCCGTGTCTTAACAGAAGAAGGTTGGGTTTCTCCGTGTCTCCGTTGCTCCGTGGTGAAATAGCCGATCTTGCAACTTGAGCAATTCGGGAGTTGGTCTGGTGGGACCCTCCTGGTGCGGTCTTTTGAAATCAAAGACTTAGCGAGTGCATTTTGCTAGGTCATTGAGGAATAAGGGGTTACGGGTAAGTATTTTCGGATCAAAGACTTAGGGGAAAAGCGCTATGCTGGTACACATAAACATGAGAAGTATACACATTGCATCTTGAGGATGGAGAGAACGCAACCTGTTCAAGCCGTGCCCTTCCCGTTCTTGCCCTCCCTCTGCGCAAACCGAGAAATCCCCTAGAACGGGTTGAGTTTTCCCAAACCCTTCTTCTTTTTCTTCTTGCTGGAAGAGATATCCGCCAGCTCCTCGTTTTTCGCCGGCGCAGTTGAAGAGGCAGCGCTCGGCGCGCCGCCGCTGCTGTCCAGTTGATTGCTCTGCTGCAGCGGAGGAAGCGCGTTCGGATCGGCCTCCACGTTCGGCTTCAGTTCGTTTGGATCCGCCACATTCGGCTTCAACTCCGCTGCCGCAGGCTCCTGCGCAGCAGGCTGGTCCGCGGCGGGTGCTGCCGACGAGTCTGCCGCTGCCGTTGGAGAATCCGAACGCGGCACCTCCTGGTTCGGAGCCACCGTTCCGTTTACGGTCTCCGCACTGACCTTATTGTCACCGCCCAGGCCCGCCGAGCTGGTCACTCTCCTCACCACGTCCGTTGCCGTCACCGGCGCGGCGTCGACCATCGTTGGCTCGCCCACCCGCGAGGCCTTGGCCACGTCCGGATGTTTCTCGAAGGTTCCTAGCATGTTCGACATGGCGCCGGCCTGTTGCCGGCTGGCCTCTTCCTTCTTATTCAGTTCGAGCGCCGCCCGTGTCGGCCGCGGCACCGGCTGATGCAGCGCCTCCAGCCGCGCCTTGGCATCCAGCGCCCGGTTCATCGCGGGATACCGCTTGATGATCCGCCCGTACGCCTCCGACGCATCCTTGGTCAGACCCTCGATCATCTTCCCCTTGGAGACTTCGTTCATGCGCCCGTTCTTCCGGATCGCATCGATCTCACCCTCGTACGATTGCCCGAGTAGATACAAAGCCTCGTCCGCCCCGCTATACAACGGATACCGGTCCACCAGCGTCTTCAGGCGCGCAATCGCCGCGGGATACGCCAGCCGCAGATAATAAAATCGCCCGATGCCGAACTCGCGTTCCGCCAGCACTTCCTGCACTTCCCGCAGCCGCTGTTTCGCCTGCGGCACCAGCTTGCTGTCCGGATACTCCATGATCAGCGACCGGTATTCTTCCTCCGCCCGCATGGCGTGGGTGTAGTCGCGGTCCGCCTTTTCCATCTCCTGATAGTGGATGTTCGCGACCTTCAGCTGCGCCTCGGCCGCCTCCGGCATATTGGGAAAGAACGTGCGGAAATCCTTGTATTCGATCTCAGCTTGCTGCATCGCGGTCGAGCCGCCCTCGGCGTACCACGAATCCGCCACCGCCAGCTTGGCGCGCGCGATAAACTCCGAATCCGGATAGGTGTTGATCAGCGTCTGCAGTGTCATGCGCGCCACGTCGAAGCGGTTGTGCTTCATGGCATCCATGGCCCGGTCAAACAGCACCTTGTCGGGTTGTTTCGACCCAACGTTGGCCAGCGGATTCACCGATTTCTTGTTGGTGCATGCCACCGTCAACGTCAGCAGCAACGCGAGAAGTACGAAAATAGAATTCCGACGCATATCAATACCTCAAAACTTTTTCACCACGGAGAACAATTTGTAATTGGTAATTTGAAATTTGCAATTGGAAGACCAAATTACAAATTCCCCTACACCCGCTGCAAACTCGCGCTCCGTGCCGCTTCCAGCAGCGCCTGCGCATTCACCTTGGCATCGCCCTTGCCGAAGACCGCATTTCCCGCCACCAGAATCTCCGCCCCGGCGCGCACCACTTCCGCCACCGTGTCCATTCCAATGCCGCCATCAACTTCGATGCGGTATGAGTATCCCCGCGCCGCGCGAATCTCTACCAGCATCCTCATTTTGAGCAGCGTCGCTGGGATGAACTTCTGCGCTCCAAACCCCGGATTCACGCTCATCACCAGCACATAATCGACAATGTCGAGCACTTCGCCGAGCGTCTCGACCGGAGTCGCCGGATTGATTACCACACCCGCCCGGCACCCATGCTGCTTGATCAGGTTCAGCGTCCGGTTCAAATGCCGGCACGCCTCCTGATGCACCGAAATCCAGTCCGCTCCCGCGTCCGCGAATTCCGCGATGTACTGGTCCGGGTTCTCTATCATCAGATGACAATCCAGCGGAAGCCGGGTTGCCTGGCGCAGAGATTTCACCACGGGAGGCCCCAGCGTTAGATTGGGCACAAAATGCCCGTCCATAACGTCGACATGGATCACGCTGCCGCCGCCCGCTGAAGCCCGCTCCACTTGGTCCGCCAAGTGGGCGAAATCGGCCGCGAGTATCGAGGGTGCAAGTTCGATCAAGACAGGGTCCGGTAGATATAGGGTCAGAAGCTGTGGAAATTCTAGCACGGGGTGCGGCAGGAGGGTCGGCGGGGAATCGAAGTTGGGCGGAGATCGATTGTGAGGGGGGTACACTGAGCAAGATGAAAAATGGGGAGGAGAACGCGAAGTCAACACTGCGCAAGCGATTTGAGTCTTTTGTAAAGACCCTCGATGGGTTCGAGGATATTGACGCCTTGCTGAGAAACAGCAAAGACCTTGACGGCAAAATGCGAGCCGACTACCTCTTTCAATGCCGCCAAATAATCGTCGAGCAAAAGACGCTGGTGTCTAACCCTGTCGACAAACCCCAGAAATTTGCGGGCAAGATGATGCGCGATCGCGGCATCGTTCTTATGGGTACGGCGTCAACGCAGCGCATTTTCTCCGGTCAACCCGATGCCAGCAGTTTACAACGGAAATTGATGTTGAGTATCGCGAAGACTATTGATGACGATGTGGCTAAAGCAGACAAACAAACTCGTGATACGCGGCTGATTTTTAGTATCCCCGACGCAGTCGGCATGATCGTATTTCTTAATGAAGGGGCTGAGATACTTGCTTCTGATATGATCCACTACGCTCTTTGTAACACCTTCCAAAAGAGAACTGAGGGAGGCGTGCTACGGTATACACAGAATGACGGCGTAATTTTGATTTCAGAGGCGCATACGGTACCTATTCCGGGTGTTCTGCGTGCCTACCCGATCCACACCTTTACAAGTCCACAAACCAAGAGCGCTGACATAGTTGTAGCTTTTTCAGATATGTTGACGAAAAGGTGGGCCACATTCAACCATGCCCCGCTGATTAAAGAGAGCAGAAACTGACCTAAAAAACAGGTGTGTCAACTCTTCTGTGTAAACGGCCAGGTTTTGTTTTTGGGGATGGGTGCGCGAGGGAAGGGGGCAATTTCCCCTTCCCTCGCTCAGAGTAAGGAGAGAACATCTCCAACAATCAGGTAGGTGTACACGACGAAGCGGTCTGCTTCTTCGCGCCGCAGAATTGTCTGGTGGGAACCTTTTTACGCAGCCGAGAAGACCGCATCCAACCTGTCACCGACGAACCTCAAATGGGATCCCACGATCTGCTCGAATCTAGCTGAGGAACTGCGGTCGCCTAAGAACGCAATTATTCTGTTGATATAGTGCCCTTTGCCCAGTTTGACTTTTTTCATCCCGCCCTCATCCTGTACCTGCCGGTCTTCGTCTGTCGCGGGAAAGACTGCATCTGCCAAGTCCTGCAGGATTCGACGACAACTATGTACCGCGTTGGACCAGTCTTCTGGGTTCTCAGAGCGCAAGTTGTCGTAAGCGGCTGTGAATCTTTGGACGGCATCGGGAATCACGGTCGTTTGGATATCCTGAGGCCTCGAACTGCATCATCCTTTGCGGGCCGAATTCATTCAGTAGCCGGGCTAATCGACTGCATTTCAGGGCAATATTGCCGAGAGGCACCTCGTTCAGTTCCACATTCCGCAAGATTTCTTCTGAGAATCTTAGCGCTTCGGACAGCGCCTCCGAACCGGGAGGAACGGTATCGTCGTGAATCGTCACATTGTGAATTGTAGTCCCGTTCGTAGAAGAGCTCCCGCCGCTCGCCCCGCCCGCGCGCGCGCCCCGGCCTGGTCTACGGTTGGGGGTGGGGGTGTAGCGTTTTGCCCTCGTGCGGTATATACCCGTCATACGTTTGACGGGGTGAGAACACCACGGGATGGAATATGAACCCCCTGAGGACATCAGCACAGTTATGGATCAGCGGCCCGAAAGCGACGGCACCTTTAAACGAGATTTGAACTTCAGGAGTGGCCCAACCCGTCTTGCTCGGAATCGAAGCTCACTGCACACATTTTCCTATTTGTTGGCGCAATCGATGGCCATCTCTGTTCCTTGCGCGGCAGCTCTTGCATGCTTCTCGGTATCAATCAATCGAACATCCCCTACAATCCACTAGTGAAAACACCGTCAGAGAGGAGGACTTGGCTATGAGTGTCTCTCGGAGATCAATGCTTCTGATCGCGCTTGCGGTAATGTGTGCCGCGTTACTTCTATGGATGTTCTCAGAGCGAGGAGCCGATCATGTCATGATGGCGGATGGGACAATGACCGATATCCACAAGATGAGTTCGGAAACGCTTGAGCAGGAAATCCGCAGCGAATTGCCGATAGGCAGTCCGCTCACCACAGTGGACGAGTACCTCAAAAAACGAGGGATCGAGTTCAGCTTCGAAGCATCGACCAAGACCCTCTATGCGACAGCGCGCAAGCTGAAGGGCAGCACAATGCTCTCCAGCAAGTGCCTCACGCTCCGGTTCTACTTCGACGACGCATCGAAACTGAAGTCCATCGATGCGAAAGTTAGCTATACGGGTCCTTGATCGACGGGCGGTCATACGATGGCGGGTGGGCCACATCAACGCGAAAGGTGCAACGTAGATTGTCTTTGAACATTGACACGAAAGTAACTGGGGGTGCGCCCCTCCTCGCGCTTTTCGAGAAGGGGCCTGCCGAACAGCCCCACTCGCTCGCTCGCGCGCCCCGGCTTGGTCGCCACTCCTAGGGGGGTTCATATTCCATCCCGTGGTGTTCTCACCCCGTCATACGTTTGACCCTTTTCTTGCACCTGTAAGATCAAAGATTCCTTTTAGGCGGAAGTATTTGCCGAGTTTCGCTCGGCCGGACGGCCGAGGGCGGCCGTCCCTACACGATCAGGATCATCATGCCGCACGAATTGCCGAAAGCTTATGAACGGGCAGGCCACTTCTCGAAAAGCGCGCGAGAAGTGGCGCACCCCCCGTACTTCCTACCGATTTTTCTTGTAACAAGTTGCCGCGGAATGCATTTCTTCGAAGGAAGAAGCCGCGGAGAGGCAGGTGACATGTCGAAACCGGATGCCTATGCAGACGGGACTGCCGTCGAGCGGGGCCTGACCCACGAGGACACACCTGTCGATATTCCGGTGATTGTCGTTCTCGAGCCATCGGTTCGTCCGCCGGTCGAAGAGCGAATGCAGCGGGTGATTAGTCTGGCATTGCTGTTCGGGGTGCTGGCGTCCGCCGCGCTGGTGGTGCTGGGCGGGTCGCTTTATGTATCCCAGCACGCGATGGTGACCACCGATTACGCGGCCTTTCGCGGGACGCCATCTGCAATGCGCACGTTCCGCGGGGTTTTGGATGCGGCCTTGCACTTTTCCGGAAAAGGCCTGATCCAGCTTGGGTTGATGCTGCTGGTGGGAGTGCAGGTGGTGCGCGTTTTCTTGACGGGGATATTGTTCGCGCTGGAGCGTGACCGGATCTTTGTCGGGATTACGGGCATTGTCTTTGTGTTGCTGATGTTCGGAATCATCAAAGGGATATTCTATTGCCGCTGAGCGGACGATCGNNGAGTTATGAGCGTTATCGTTTTTACGCTGTGCATACTGGCGGGCTCGATGTTGGCCGGGATTGTGGGTGCGCTAACGGGGCTGGGCGGAGGCGTGATTCTGGTCCCGATGCTGGTGTTGCTGTTCAAAGTCAACGTGCATTACGCGGTGGGCGCTTCGCTGATGTCGGTGATTGCCACGTCTTCGGGCGCCACGGTTGCCTACCTGCGGGAAGGGTACACCAATCTGCGGGTCGGCATGTTTCTTCAGGTGGCGGCAGCGGCCGGAGCCCTGCTGGGCGCTTTTATTGCGGCGCGAATCCAGGGGCACCAACTCGCCATCCTGTTCGGCATCATGCTGCTGTTTTCCGCCTGGATGTCATTGCGACGGCGGAAGCAGAACGCTGCGGCCGGGGGCTCCGACAAGCTGGCTCACCGGCTGCGGCTGTCAGGTTCCTATCCCGTGCCGGGGGGCAGACAGGAATACCGCATCTACCATTCCTCAGGAGCGTTTGGACTGATGCTGGGGGCGGGAACGCTGTCGGGACTGCTCGGTATCGGTTCCGGAGCGGTCAAGGTGCTGGCGATGGACCAGATGATGCGCCTGCCTTACAAGGTCTCGACCACGACCAGCAACTTCATGATCGGCATCACCGCGGCGGTGAGCGCCGCACTTTACATCAGTCTCGGCTACATTGACCCGGGGCTGACCATGCCCGTGATGCTGGGTGTGCTGGCGGGATCCATGATCGGAGCCAGGCTGCTCATGAAAACCCGGGCCGATTCCCTCAGGGTATTGTTCAGCGTGGTGATCCTGGTCCTTGCCATTGAGATGATCTACAGCGGCCTGACTGGCAGGATCTAGGCGGACGAGTCCCACTCACAGCCGGTTGCTGGTTTTGGATCAGCCTCTAACATCCCCACTCTAAATTTCGCAAAGAACGCGAAATTTAGAATGGGGCACCCGTCAGCCCCCTGCCTAGGTGGTAGGGGTCCTTCGACTCCATGTGTCTTGCGCTTCGCGCGAGACACATTCCGCTCAGGATGACAGATCAAGTCCTAGGTCTTCGGCTGTTTCAGGGCGGCGCGGTCTTGCAGGGCGATCGTGACCGCGCCCAGCATCTCGGCGGCGGGAGCGGGCTTGCCGGTCCAGATTTCAAACTGGCGGGCGGCTTGTTGCACAAACATTTCGATTCCGGGGATGACGGCGATTCCCTTGGCGCGCGCGACTTGCAGCAGGTGGGTCTCGACCGGGTCGTAGACCATGTCGAAGACTACGCGGGCTTGAATCTCCTCGTCCTTGAGCGGACAGTCGCGTGAGTTGCCCATGCCCACGGGAGTGGCGTTGATGATGACGTCGAAGGCGATCTTGCGGAGGTCGGCGCGTTTGAGAGTGCGCGCTTTGGCCTGGCGGGCCAGCTTCTGACCCTTGACTGACGTGCGATTCAGGATCCAGACTTCGGCTCCGCGCTCTCTTAATCCGAAGACTGCGGCTCGGGCCGCGCCTCCGGCGCCTATCACTAGAACTTTCGCGTTCTCGATGGAGAGGCGTTGTTCGAGGGGACGAAGGATGCCGGCGATATCGGTATTGAAACCGTACAGCTTGCTGTCTTGTCCGCGAACGACGGTGTTGCAGGCGCCGACTTTCGCGGTGTGCGCGTCGGTGTTGTCGAGATAGGGAATGATCGCTTGCTTGTAGGGCATGGTGATGCTTAGGCCGTGGAGGGGAATCTCGCGCGCGCAGCGGATCAGATCCTTGAGCGTTTTGGCGTGGAGAGGAAGATAGACGCCGTTCACGTTTTCGCGGTGCAGCGCCGCGTTCATGATGACGGGCGAGAGCGAATGCTGGATGGGATCGCCGGCGACTCCATAGATGCGAGTGGCGGGGTCGACTTGGTCGATGCGGTAGATCCCGCGCAGATCGCGCGTACTGATCTGACCGGGCGCGGTTTTGAGGCCGGCGTTGGCGTCGACGGCGCCGAACGTGAACACGCTGCCGGCGCGCGCGCCGAGCACGCGACTGATGATCCCTTGCTCTCCCATGCACAAGCCGATCAGCGCATGCTGGTCGCTTTGGGTCTGCAGAAACTTCATCATGGCCACGTTGTCGAAGAGCGTGGTGGCGGTCGAGACAACCTTGTAGAAGTCGGCCGGGATCTTCAGCATTTTCTCCAGCGTTTCATCGAGGTTGCGGGTGGCGCGGAAATCATGGAACGAGAGGATGAGTGCGGCGCGGCTGCGCAGACGGGCAATCGCCTCGGGCTTCGATTTCAGCGCGCTCTGAAGTTCCAGGTCGACAATCGGACAGCCTGCGGCGTGGGCCTTGGCGAGCACTTCCAATTGAGAAGCCAGCGATCCTTTGAACTTGCCGCCATTGTCGACACGGCGGCAGGTCGCGATGGCGGTGACGTACTGGTGGGTCTCAAGAAAGCGATGGATTTTGGGAAGAGCGGCCAAGGGCTGCTTCAGGTAATCCAAACGGAACTCGAGGAAGGGGTCATCCGTTGCCATGGACTCGGCGGTGGCGAGCATGTCTTCAACCGTGTCGGCGCTCAGCGCCAGGCAAACCTTTGGCAGGCGCAAAGGCAGAAGACGGGGCGCGAGAGTGGATGACAAAGCCAAGGCCATTTGTTTTCAACGACGGCGCGATATTACAAGGGTGTAAGCGCAGATGCAACATTAAGGTTGGCGAAGGGCTCAGAAAACACTTTGGGAGCGGGGGGGGCTAAACACCCTCGTAACCTTGACCCATCCCTAGGCGCTTGTTACTTTCGGCTGTAACCCTTGTCTTTCTAGAGAGATAGCAGGGGGATGCCAGAAGCGGTTGGGAGGCGGAGGTAAGATGAAGAAAACAGGATTGTTATTGCTACTGACGGTGATGGTAACGGCGACCTTCGCGGTGGCCCAACAGTCGACGACGGCGAGCACGCCAGACGCGTCCGGTATCGTCAACACGTCGGTCAACGTGCCGTTTGTGCGCTACCAGACGCCCACCGCAGCTGATATTTACTGTGCGGGGTTTATTACGAAGGACCGGATTCCCGACGCGAACTACGTAAACGGGGGGCTGCAGACACCGATTTCGACGAAATTCCAGAACGGGGAACTGGTCTACCTGGCGGGGAGTGGCTACCAGGCTGGACAACTGTATTCAATCATCCGCGAACTGCGGGACGTCAACGAGTACGAACTCTATCCTGGGCAGAGGAAAGTGCTGGCTGGGGCAGGGCGAGCCTACGGGGACATCGGCAGGGTACGGGTAGTCGATACGCGCAGCCACAGCGCCATCGCCCAGGTGGAATTCAGTTGCGATCCCATCAACCCGGGAGATGTCGCCGTGCCTTTCGTGGAGAAACCGCCAGTTGCATTCCGCGGGCCTGGGCACTTTGACCGTTTTGCGCCGGCCAATGGGAAACTGAGCGGACGAGTGGTGCTCGGCAAAGACTTCGACGGGGAGCTCGGCACCGGCATGAAGCTCTATATGAACCTGGGTTCGAACCAGGGCGTAAAAGTGGGGGACTATTTCCGTGTGGTGCGTTCCTACACCGCTACCTTGGGGGATCCGGTGGACTCGCTCTCGTTCGAGACGGGGACTTCAGAAGACACGCAGATGCGTCCGCCGACGATTGAGGCCGGTCGCTTCAACAGGACCAAAGGGGTGAACATTCATGTGGGCGACCTGCCGCGCCGCGCGGTGGGAGAAGTGGTGGTCGTGAGCGTAACTCCAACCGCGTCGTCCGCCATGGTGGTCTTCGCGCTGGAAGATGTGCACGCGGGCGACGGGGTGGAACTGGACCCTCCCGAATAAGAACGAAACCAACCAATCGAAACGAGGGGAGAGCGAATCTCCCCTTTTTCTTTTGACTTCCACGCGGCTCCAGGCCCGTTCCACGGATGTAGGCGGCCGAGTTGTGGGTCACATCGACGCGAGCGGGCAGTTGCAGAAACCGATGAAATCCAGGAGAAGAGCGACACCCAACAGCAGGAACACGTCTGAACCGGTCCGGCGATTCGGCGTTGCTTTCCCGCTACTGGCCTCGATTTTCATAGAGTGTGTTTCGGGGACGATGAAAATAGCCCGGCGCTTCAGCGCCGGGTTGCGGACCCTTCCATTTGAATCAGTCCCGTTAGGGACGACTGAAACGCAACGGCGCCTGTACGACTCAGTCGTGCCTGCTGCACTCACGATCATCTCGACATCCCAACCCGCCAGTGAACTGGCGGGCTATTTTCGATGGTCCCTCCGGGACGCCTGCCTTTCACGCATCTAAGGATGTCAGCAAAGCCAAACCAGTTCTAGGCCGGACGCGGGGGCACGGAGACAAACGGACGTCCCCGAAAATTCAGCAGGGACTTTCCACATCGGCGTCGCCAAAGACCTCGGCGGTGAAAGCCTCGATGGTCGCGGCCTTGCGCCAGGCATTTAGCGGCAGGCTAGCTTTGCGGCAGGTTTGCTCTAGAAAGGTTTCCCGGTCCCAACCATTTTCGAGGGAAACCTGGGGCAGCAAGAGGCCACGTCGAGCGCCATCGGAGATGACCAGGCCGTGACGTCCGACTTCGACTGCCTCGGGATGAATCGGGAAGAGACGGGAGAGCACGCTCAGCGAAACTTCCAGCTTCAGAGCTTCTTCTTTCGTAACCGGCAAGAAGCGGGAATCGTCGAAAGCGGCGGCGCGGGCGGTTTCGGCCACGGCGCGATACAGAGGCGCGATGGGCGCAGCATAGCCGACGCAACCTCGAAGTTGGCGGTGGAGATCGCCGGGCAGATAAAGCGTGGTGAAGACGCCTCGCGGCTCCGAGAGCCGGAGTGAAGAAGCCGGCGGTTCCGGAAAAGGCTGACGCTCCAGAACGGAAAGAATCGCCCGGTGCGCGATGCGGAGCAGAGTGCGGCGCTGGTCGAGAGAAAATTCCGGGGTTGGTGGGGCGGGGTTGGATGCGTCCAGATTCGCAGCCGGTTTATCAGACAGCTTGGACATCGCGTTTTCTCCGCCGGGAGAGGACGAAGGACCGGCGTCGGCGCTTTTCCGATTTGCGGTCGATCCGGGACCAGAAGGCGACGAAGTAGTCGAGCGCGGAAACCAGCGAAAGCAGAACCATGAACCAGATGGCGAGCCGCGCGATCCAGTAAACCGGGAAAATGTAAATGCCGTACACGGGCCACTCGTGCCAGCGGCGAGCCAGAATCACGGCGACCACCGAAATGATCTGCACCAGCATCTTGAACTTGCCCAGTTCGCTCGCTTGAATCGTAAAACCTTCGGAAGCTGCAATGGAGCGCAGCCCGCTGACCAGGAACTCGCGGCCGATGATGACCACGGCCATCCAGGCCGGCACCAACACGGGATTGAACTGCACCAGGGTGATGAAGACGGCGGCAATCAGCAGCTTGTCGGCCAGGGGATCGAGCAGCATGCCCATGGTGGTGATCTGGCCGCGTTTGCGCGCGAGATAGCCGTCGATGCCGTCGGTGATCGAAGCCAGAATGAAAACGCCCGAAGCTAGGATTTCTCGTTCTCCGGTTTGCTCGCTCGAGAAGCGCGGAGTGCAAAGAATCCAGATGAGCAGCGGAATCGCGGCGATGCGGGTGAGCGTGATGTAGTTAGGAAGATTCACGCGATAACGGGACCGGGGCCGTGAGGGCAGCCAAGGTGATTATCCTCTAGATCAGAGGCCAAGGCAACGGATAGGAGTTCCAAGGGTGGGCGGACCGTGACCCACCGTTGGACGGTTCGTCCGGAATGCGAGAAGCTTGCCACCCGGTAACCTGGGCGCTCTCACTTAGGTAACCTCGTCATCCAGACCCTGCGCAACTGATCTTTCGTGGGAGGGTTTTCATCGGCATGAACAACATATTCGCCAAGTCGCTGCTAACTCTGGCAGTCGGGGGACTCATGATCGCCGGTTCCGCCGCTGCTCAAACCTCAACCAACACTTCGGGCGCGGGGCCTGGCGTTGTCGATCCTGGCCATCCGCGGGTGAATCAAGTAAACCGCCGCGAGGGCAGACAGCAACAGCGCATTGGCAACGGCGTCAAGAGCGGGAAATTGAACGCGCAGCAAGCGTCCAACCTGGAGAAGCGCGAGGCTCGCGTGCAGAACCGTGAACAGAAAGACATGGCGGCGCACAACGGCCATCTCACCAAGCGCGAGCAGAGGGGAATCAATCGCCAGCAGAACCGGATCAGCAAGAGCATTTATAAAGACAAGCACCAGTAATCCGGCGAGAGGGCGCAAAGAGTGAAACTAGAGGACAGCCGCAGGGGTGCTGCGGCTTTTCTTTTGGCCGCGGCTCCGGTTGGTGGTTCGAAATGACAAAAGAAAACGGCTGGGAGAAACTCCCAGCCGTTTCTTGGGGAAGTGCTACGGCGGAGTTATTTCTTACCAATTCAGTTTCAACGCAAACTGAAACTGGCGCGGGTCGTAGGCGGCGGTGGCCTGGCCAGCGTTGGTGAAGAGCGGGCTTACGGCCGCTACGTTGTAGCGGTTGGCGATGTTGAACATGTCGACCATCAGATCCATGTTGAAACGCTCGCCGAAGTAGACCTTCTTGGCGATGCGCATGTCGTTGAAGACCGTCCATGGGGTGATGCCCGCATTGCGGCCCAGGTTGCCGTCGAGGGAGA
Organism: Acidobacteriaceae bacterium; assembly: GCA_003132325.1. GTDB lineage: Bacteria > Acidobacteriota > Terriglobia > Terriglobales > Acidobacteriaceae > Acidiflorens. The sequence continues at coordinate 46,913 of PKXK01000258.1, read as the reverse complement.
CAAGCGTGCCGTTGAAGCCGAGGATGCAGGGCTCCTGAAAAATTCCGGTGGGAGAGAACTTCGACTTGACCACTGCATTTCCGATGGCTGTGCACGCAGGGGTTTCGAAGGTGTTGGGGCGGCTAGTGAGAGAGGACAACTGGAGGTTATCGCCACCGGCTGTGATGATGTTAAACGGCCGTCCCGAGCCGAACTCTATGAGAGGGGCAAAGGTCCAGTTGCTGAAGAGCTTGCCCGCGAAGCCGCTGCTGGCGAGTTTGCCCGTCTCGTAAACTCCGCTGAAGACGAAGCGCTGGCGCTGGTCAAACAGCGAGGTTGACCGTTCCAGTCCCGGGAAGTAGCTGTCTTGCGGAGTGAGCGTGGACTGCAGGTCGGTGGAATCGTCGATGGCGTGCGACCAGGTGTACGAGGCCAGGAACTCATAGTGGCTGCTGAAGCGCTTGCGGAGATTGGCGGTGAGGCCGTGATAGACCGAGCTGCCGTTGGAGTAATTGGCGTCCATGTCGCCGAAGGGGATGCAGCCCGTGTAATCGAAGGTGGGGGGCGCGGGATTGCATTTGGTATTAAAGCCTGGCAGGGTCGCGAGAAGAGCCTGCGCCTGAGCTACGCAAGGGGCTTGGCCGCTCAAATAGAATCCGGCGGCGATGGAAGGGTTCAGTCCTCCGGGACGGAAGAAGTTCATCAGGGCGGGATCCACGTAGCCCGCACCGCAACCACTAACGGTGAAAGGGCTGGAGGCGGTTGAACCCGCTGCCTTGGCCGCGAAGAAATTGGCGGTCATCAAATCGCCGCGAATGGTGTTGGCGTTGATGGGACGGTTGAGATGTCGTCCACCGTTGAAGTTGTAGGCCAGGCTGAAGGCGAAGCCGTTGCCCAGGTCGCGCTCGGTGGTCAGGTTCGCTTGCTGCGAATAGGCGTAAACGAAGTTCTTGCCCTGCGGATAGCCGAATGGCTGGAAGCCGAGTGGCAGGAAGGTCCCTTGGGCGAGGTTGAGGTAGTTCTGGTTGAGGAAGACCGAATTGGGAGTATTCAAGGACTGAAACTGCTGTTGGTTTGGCTCGTAGAAAAGATTCGCATTCGCCTGCGGAAAGGGCGAGGGCGCGCACTGGGGCTGATTCACGAGTCCCTGAAAGATCGGGACGGCGTTCAGGTTGGCCGCGTTACCGGCACCAGTGCAGGGGCCAGTCCCGGCGAACGCCAGCTGCCCGCTGCTTGAACCGTCGGAAGCATCGCCGAGGAAATAGAGGCCGAGCAGGGGGTGGTCATAGAACATCCCGAAGGAGGCGCGGACCACGGTTTTGCCGTCTCCCTTGGGATCCCAGGCGACGCCGAGGCGTGGCTGAATGTTGTTCTTGTCGGCCTGGATGCCTTTCTGCAATCCCAGCGCTTGATAGGCGGGAAGGGCCAGCCCTTGCGGCGGTTTGAATTTGGGCGGGAATTCCACGTCGTAGCGCACGCCGTAGTTCACCGTGAGTTTGTGGTTCACGCGCCAGGAATCCTGCCAGAACAATCCCAAGGGCTTGTTGGAGAATGAGTCGCTGGGACTGCCGAGGCCCTGGATGAAATCTCCGGGAACGCCGAAGCCGTAGGCTTGTACCGGGGATAAGCCAGCAATCGGGAAATTGGCAGGGAGGGTGCTCACCAATAGACCGTAGTCGGCGGTGGGGAGCGCATTCGAGGCTGCGAGCGATCCAAAGTCGTAGACACCTCCGTAGTTCACGGTGAAGGTGGCCTTGAGCGGGAGATAATTGAAATCGCCTCCGAACTTCGTGGCGTGGCGTCCGATGCTCCAGGAAAAATTGTCGGTGAACTGGTAGCGCTTTTCGGTGCGCTGAATATAGGAGTAGGGCTCGCGTCCGAAATAGGCGAAGCCGGGAATGTTGACTGCCGGGTCGGCGCCGCTCGGGATCTTGGTGTTGTAGAAATAACTCAAACCTCGGCGTGCGTACTGGAAGCGGAATTCATTCACCTTGCTCGTGCCGAGAGTCCAAGTGTCTTGTACAACGCCCGCCACGTCGCGGTAAGTTTGCTGAGAAGTGCGCGAGTAGGCGTTTTGACCGAAGGGCTGGTCCTGTCCGCTGACTTCAATGCCGGTCACGGTACTGGGACTGGCATTGGCCCGAAACGTAAGGCGGTTGTTGCTGGTTAAATTATGGTCGAGGCGGAGCGAGTAGAGGCTAGTGCCTTCGAAAACCGGGAAGTTGCCTTCCTGCGAAGCCAGCGTCTGGTACGAGGCAGGCACGAAACAGGTTCCGGGAGAGCGGCAGGTTGAAATGAAGCCGGGCAATCCTCCCATGTTTGTCGGCCACGCGCCGTTTACTGCCATGCCTGAAGACGCTCCCAGGACGCCTGCATACTCACCCACGACGGCGGCGACGTTCGGATCGGCTTCGGCCGCCAGCACTGTCGGGTTTGTAAAGAAGGCGATTTGGTCTGGCGTCAACTGCAAAGTGCCAAGAGGTAGGCCAACCTGCGTCGTGTCGAACGGTGTTAGTCCAAAATTGCCCTGGCCAATGCTGGAAAATCCCGTCTCGTGCCGCCGCGTCGTTTCGTAGGCAAAGTAATAGTACGTTTTGTCCTTCTTGATAGGGCCCCCGAAAGCGACGCCTCCCTGCACGCGGGTGTAGGCGGGATTGGACGTGGTGCTGAAGGGGTTGACGGCCTGGAAATTGCGATTGCGCAGGTATCCGTAGACGTCGCCGTGGAAGTCGTTCGATCCGGAGCGGGTGATGATGTTGACCACGCCGCCGGCGGCGCGGCCGTATTCGGCGGCGTAGTTGTTGGTGATGATCTGGAATTCCTGCACCGCTTCTTGCGACACGGTGGAGCGCACGCCGTTGGTGGAATTGTCGGTGGCATCGGCGCCGTCGACGTTGACCAGGTTGGAACGGCCGCGCTGGCCGCTCATGTTGAGTCCGGAAGTCGGCGCGGCGCCGAGGTTGGGGGCGCTGTCGCGCTGTACCTGGGAATCGGTCAGCGTGAACTGGATGTAGTTGCGGCCATTGATGGGCAGATTATCGATGCGGCGCTCGCCGACGGTGTCGGTGGTGGAACTGCGCGACGTTTCAACGTTCTCGGCCTCGGAGCTGACTTCGATGATTTCCTTGCCGCCGGCTACGGTGAGCGAGATGGGCAACTCAGCCATCCCGCCAACGGTGATGGCGACGCCGGTGGCTTCGGTCCTGGCAAAACCTGACGCTTCCACGGTAACGGTATACGTGCCGGGAGCTAGTTGACGCACACTGTAGCCGCCCTGGCCGTCGCTGCTGCCGGCGCGCTCCAGGCCCTTGGCGGCGTTGCGCGCTGTGACCGTGGCGTTGACTATGACGTTGCCTTTTGGATCTCTCACGCTGACGTGGAGGTCGCCGGTGGCAGCGGCCTGGGCAAATGCCGATTGACGGACGAGCAAGAAGACGACCACCAAAAAGAGCAGACGAAATGACGCTTTCATAGGGCTCCTGGGATCTTCCGCATCGTGGCGGAAGGTAGGATCAGAGTGCGCGGTTTGTCACTAGCCACTTGATCTTCGAACACTTTGGTAGGAAGAGATACCGCTGATATGTACATCAGAAGAGGGTGTTTAGGCAAGCAATAAGGTGGGTTCCCGGCAGATTGGCGAGGGGGAGACGGACAGGCGGAAACTGTTTTTGTTGTCACCTTGATCGTGCGGTTGTCTTCGTCGCAGTCTTCGCATTGCGTTTGCCATGGCCTTTCTTTAGTCTGAGATTTCCGGGAGCGAGATTACCGGCGTGCCAGAAATATTTCTTGTGCCTTCGCTTATGCATTCCGAGAACTTCAACGGACACTCCATGACGGGAGAACTGCGGCGGGTGATGGTGTGTCCGCCGGGCAACGCGGGATGGGATGTTGCCGGGAAAGCTGCGGCATGGCGGGAGCTTGGATTTCGGCACGCTCCCAATTTTGCGGCGGCACAGAATCAGCACGAAACTCTGTGCGCGCTGCTCAGCGAGAGCGGAGCGGAAGTCGTGTGTCTGCCTCGGGCGGAAGTTCTCACGCTCGATGCCGTCTATGCGCACGACGCGTCGCTAGCCACAGACCGAGGTCTCGTCCTGATGAATCCGGGCAAGAAGAATCGCTTGGCGGAGGCGCAGGTGCACGCCTCCTTTTGCGGGCAGTTCGGCATTCCGGTGTTTGGCGAGATCGGGGTGCCCGGGACTACCGAATCCGGCGACATCGTTTGGCTCGATTCGCGGACGCTGCTGATCGGTGACGGCTATCGGACGAACAAGGCGGGGATCGAGCAGATGCGGGCGCTGCTCGGTTCGGACGATTCTCAGAAAAATGTTGAGGTGCTGTCCGCGCCGTTGCCTTACGGACCGGGACCTTCTGCTTGTCTGCACCTTATGTCGCTGATGAGCATGCTCGACGAGCAGACCATCCTGGTCGATCTGCCCTGGCTGGCGGTCGAGACCGTCGAACTGCTGAAGGCGCGCGGATTCCGCCTGCTTGAGATTGCATATAGCGAGCGCGAAACGCTTGCCTGCAACGTGCTCTCGCTTGGCCGGAAGCGGCTGATCGCGATTGAAGAAAACGTGAAGACGAATCAGATCATGCGGGACGCCGGCTTTGAGGTGCGCACGTTTCCCGGGTCGGAGATCTGTATTAACGGCTCGGGAGGGCCGACGTGCCTGACGCGGCCGCTGCTGCGGACGTAGGGACAGCCGCCCTCGGCTGTCCAAGCGAGCGAAACTCGCCTCGGTTTTCCGCGTATCCAGTCTTGTCTTGCGAATCGAAAGCGTGGCGGGGCTTTGCTCCGCCGGACAGCCGAGGGCGGCTGTCCCTACGTTTTTCATATTGCTCCCGTCCGCCCCCATTCCGCACGCCTTGGTAGAATCAAAAGGAATGCTTTTGCCGTTTGTCCGCGAACTTTTCGCGGAGGTGGAACTCTTACCTGCCTTCACGCGTGCCGCCTCCCATCTGCGGGAGGGCGCGGGACGGATGAGTGTCACTGGACTCTCCCCGGCGGCCAAGGCGCTGATCGTGGTTTTGCTGCGACGCACGGTCGAGCGTCCGTTCGTGCTGGTAGTGGCCGATAACCGCGCCGCCGAAGAGTTGCTGCCGGTGCTGCGCGCGTTCTGCGAACTGACCGGGGCGGCCGATCCGGACTCGGTCGTTAGTTTGCCGGCGCGCGATGTGCTCCCCTTTCAGAATTTGTCGCCGCATCCGGAGATTCAGGAAGAACGCGCGACCGCGTTGTGGAAGATTGCCACGGGCCGGGCCGCGATTGTGATTTCACCGGTGACCGCCACCACCATTCTTCTGCGCTCTCCCGAGTACTATGCCGACCTGGCACGGGTTTTGCGTCGCGGTGAAATTTTCGATTTGGAGAAGTTGCTCGAACACCTGAACACGGTCGGCTACAGCGCAACCGATGTGGTGGAAATGCCGGGGCAATATGCGGCTCGCGGCGGCATTCTGGATGTGTACTCGCCGGAAGCGGATCGACCGGTGCGGGTCGAGTTTTTCGGGGATGAAGTCGAGTCTATACGCAAGTTCGACCCGGCGAGTCAGCGCTCTTCCAACCCCGTCGATGAAGCGCTGCTTCTGCCGCTGACGGAAACGCCGGTCACGGCGGAACTGCTCGGTTCCATCAACGCGCGGCTCTCGGGGAAACGCATTACGGGATCGCCGGAGGTGGTGGAGCAAGCGATGCGCGACTCGGGCGCTGGAGTTTTTCCGGGCTGGGAGTTCTATGCTCCGGTGGCGGGCGCGGACCGTAGTATTTTCGGGCTGCTTCCGGACGCGCGGGTGATTCTCGACGAACCCGAAGCGCTGGCTCTTGAACTCGACAAAGTCTGGGCGCGCATTGAAGAAGCGCACGAACGGAGCGGAGTGGGGAACCTGGTTCGTCCCGCCGATCTTTATCTGACGCCGGAAAGCTGGCGGGAAAAAACGGCGGCACTCGCGGGAGCCGACTTCGAATACCTGGCGGTGGCGCGCGAAGCCGCTGAGGCCCACGAGAGAAGAGAGGAAGCCGCTTTTCTTTCGCAACCGTCCTCACGCTTTCACGGCGCTGTTCCGGCGATGATCGAGCAGGTGCAGAAGCTGGTGGGCGGCGGCACGCAGGTGATTCTTGCCGTTCCCAACACCGGAGAAGTCGAGCGCCTGGCCGATATGTTCACCGAGTACAACGCTTCGTATCGTCTGGGAAGCCGCACCCGCAGCGGAGAAAGCTATGCCGACGAAACCTCGTATTTTGCCGGCGACGTTCTCACCACCACGCTGCTGAAGGCTTATCTGCCCGACGGTTTCGTTTTGCCCGAGGCGCATCTTGCGATTTTTGGGGCGCGCGATCTGTTCGACGAATCGGACCTGGTCGCGGCGCGGCCGCAACGGCAGAAATCGAAAGTCTCGGCCTTTCTTTCCGACTTCCGCGATTTGCAGGTTGGTGACTACGTGGTCCACGTGGAGCACGGCATCGGGCAGTATCAAGGATTAAAGGAAATCAATCAGGGCGACGGCGCCTCGGAATTCATGCTGCTCGAGTATGCCGAAGCGGCACGGCTGTATGTTCCGCTGACTCGGCTCGATCTGGTGCAGAAATATCGTTCGGCGGAGGGTGCGAAGCCCGTCCTGAATCACCTGGGCACCCAGGCGTGGGGAAAGACCAAAGCGCGCGTGCGCAAGGCGATGAAGGACATGACCGATGAGTTGCTCAAGCTCTATGCGCAGCGGCAATCCGCTCAGGGCCACATTTTTCCGGCGGACACCGAGTGGATGAAGGAGTTCGAAGACGCCTTCGAATACGACGAGACGGAAGACCAGGCACAAGCCATCGCCGACGTGAAGCGCGACATGGAGTCGCAACTCCCCATGGATCGCCTGCTCTGCGGCGATGTTGGTTACGGCAAAACCGAAGTGGCGATGCGCGCTGCTTTCAAGGCCCTCGGCGACAACAAGCAAGTCGCCGTGCTCGCGCCCACCACCGTGCTCGCATTCCAGCACTACGAAACTTTCAAGCAACGATTCGCGCCTTTTCCGCTTACGGTCGAAATGATCAGCCGCTTCCGGACGCCGAAGCAGGTCAAGGAAATTTTGCAGAGAGTGGAAGCGGGCAAAGTCGACATTCTGATCGGCACGCACCGCCTGCTGTCGAAAGATGTGAAGTTCGCCGACCTTGGCCTGCTGGTGGTGGACGAGGAACAGCGTTTTGGCGTCCGCCACAAAGAACGCATCAAGCAGATGCGCACCGAAGTCGACGTGCTCACCATGTCGGCGACGCCGATTCCGCGCACGCTGCATATGTCGCTGGTGGGCCTGCGCGATATGAGCGTGATCGAAACGCCGCCCAAAGACCGCATGGCAATTCAGACGGTGGTTGCGAACTGGGACGAAAAGCTCATCCAGTCGGCGATCGAACAGGAACTCGACCGCGGCGGCCAGGTTTATTTCGTACACAATCGCATCGATACGATCTGGGAAATTGCCGCCAAGATTCAAGCCATGGCTCCGAATGCCCGCGTCGCCGTGGGCCATGGGCAGATGGGCGAAGGGGAGCTCGAAAAAGTGATGCTGAAATTTATGCATCACGAAGCCGACATTCTGGTCTCGACCACGATTATCGAGAACGGCCTCGATATTCCGCTCTGCAATACAATCCTCATCAATCGCGCCGACCGGCTGGGCTTGTCGGAGCTTTATCAGCTGCGCGGACGCGTGGGCCGCTCGAACCGGCGCGCCTACGCCTACCTGCTACTGCCCTCCGAAATCGAGTTGACGCCCATCGCGCGACGGCGACTGGCCGCGCTCAAGGAATTTTCCGATCTCGGCGCCGGCTTCAAAATCGCGGCGCTCGATCTCGAACTGCGGGGCGCGGGAAATCTTCTTGGCGGAGAGCAGAGCGGCCACATCGAAGCGGTGGGATTCGAACTTTATACGCAGATGCTGGAGCGCGCCGTGCGCGAGATGAAGGGCGAGGCGGGCGTTGAAGTCACGGAAATCCAGCTCAATCTTGGCCTCAACATCCGCATTCCGTCCGACTACATAAAAGAGGAGAACCAGCGCCTGCGGATGTATAAGCGTGTGGCTGGCGTCGAGACCGAATCGCAGTTGCACGACGTGCGCGCAGAGTTGATCGACCGCTACGGCGAGACGCCTCGCGCGGTTCGCAACCTGCTTGCGTACGCAGCCCTGAAGCTGCAAGCCCTGCGGGTCGGCGCGAACGCCATTGAGCGCAAGCGCGAATTCATGAGCATCAAGTTCAGCCAGAAGGCCTCAATCGATCCGGGGAAGCTGGCGCGGTTTGTGGCGTCGCAGCGCGGCACGCAGTTTACTCCGGACGGGACGCTGAAGTTCTCCATCAAGATCGACAGCGCCGAGGGAATCTTGCAGACGCTGCGCGATTTGCTGGAAGAACTGGAAGCGCGGGAAGAAACAGTGGGCCAAACCTGAAGCCCAGCAGTTACAATTGTTCCGCAATGAAGCCTACGCACGAACGACGAACGGATGGCGACCGCCGCAAACAGCGGATCGTCCGCAAAGCGATTTTCCCCGCCGCCGGATTGGGGACCCGCTTCCTCCCAGTCACCAAAGCTCAACCGAAAGAAATGCTGCCGCTGGTCGACAAGCCCATCATTCAGTATGGCGTGGAAGAGGCGCTGGCGGCCGGATGCGACCAGATCATCATCATTACCGGACGCGGCAAGAGCGCGATCGAAGATCACTTCGACGTCAGTTATTCGCTGGAGAAGATGCTCGAAGAGAAAGGCAAGCTCGACTTGCTTAAGATCGTGCGCCAGATTTCGGACATGATCCACGTGGCCTACGTGCGTCAGAAGGAGGCGCTGGGCCTGGGACACGCCGTGCTCACGGCGCGCGAACTGGTCGGCGACGAGCCGTTCGCCACCCTGCTTGCCGACGATGTCATCGATGCGGAAGTGCCCGTCTTGAAGCAGTTAATGAACGTGTTCGACGAGAAGCAGTGTTCCGTGATCGCGACCCAGGTGGTTGAGGGGCCGGCGATTTCTTCTTACGGCGTAATCAAAGCGAAACCAGTTGCAGGCTCCGGGGGCAGACTCTACGAGGTTCTCGATCTGGTGGAGAAGCCGAAGCTGGCGGATGCACCATCGAATCTGGCCGTGATCGGACGCTACATTCTGACGCCGACGGTGTTCGAGACGCTCTCCGACATCAAGCCGGGAGCGGGCGGCGAGTTGCAGCTTACGGATGGGCTGCGCGGACTGCTGCAGCGCGAAAAGGTGTACGCCTACGTCTACGAAGGCCGACGACATGATACTGGAGACAAACTCGGCTTCCTCAAAGCGACGGTGGAATTTGCGCTGAAGCGCGAAGATCTGGGCGGAGAATTCCGGAAATATCTGAAAAGTCTGAAGCTGTGAGCGACGTTCGCACTCACATGTCTTCGTCCATTCGGCTCCGCTTACTCTTTCATCTTCGCGTTCATTGTTTTTGATTTCTCTTCGACACCGCGCGCGAGTTTCTCTTTGTGGGCTTCCAGTTTCTTCGCGATCGCGGCATCCGCGAGCCCTAGTATCTGCGCTACCAGGATTCCAGCATTGGTCGCCCCGGGCTTGCCGATGGCGACGGTTGCCACCGGAATGCCTGCGGGCATTTGCACGGTCGCCAGTAGAGAATCCATGCCCTGCAGGGGAGTGGACGGGATGGGTACTCCAATGACCGGCAGGGTGGTGTGGGCCGCGATGACGCCCGCCAGATGTGCCGCTCCGCCCGCACCGGCGATGATCACGCGAATGCCGCGTCCGGCGGCTTTGCGCGCGTAGTCCGCGGTGCGATCGGGTGAACGATGGGCGGAGGTTACATCCATCTCATAGGGAATCCCGAATTCCTCGAGAGCTTTTCCGGCTTCGCGCATGATCTCCAGGTCGGAGTCACTGCCCATCACGATTGAGACTAGTGGCTTGCTCATAGAAGTCAAAAGTAAAAAGTCAAATTGAAGAAGTAAAGGCAAAAGTGGGCGGTGTCACTTCTTCAATTTGACTTCTGACTTTTGACTTCGCTCGGTGCTACTTCTTCTTCAGTGCTCGCGCCGCAATATCCTTGCGGTAGTGCGCACCCTCAAAGGCGATCTTCGCGCACGCCTCATAGGCGCGCTGGACGGCTGTTTCCAGCTCCGCGGCCCGCGCCGTCACTCCGAGCACGCGTCCGCCGGAAGTATAGAAACTTCCCTCACGCTTCGACGTGCCGGCATGGAAGACTTTTACGCTGTCCAGTTTCGCCACATCTTCCAGGCCGGTGATCTTCTTGCCCGACTCGTAGGCCCCCGGATAGCCGCCTGAAGCCATCGCCACGCACACCGCGGCGTCGTTCGACCATTTGAAATCACCGTCGCTGGTGCGGCCGTCGATCGACGCCTCCATCGCTTCGACCAAGTCGCTTTCGAGGCGCATCAGAATCGGCTGCGTCTCCGGATCGCCGAAGCGGCAGTTGAATTCGAGCACCATGGGGCCGCGCGCGGTCATCATCAGGCCGCAATACAGGACGCCTTTAAACTCCGCGCCTTCGTCCTTCATGCCCGCTACGACCGGGCGCACGATGTGGGCGAGCAGCCAGTCGCGCATCTGGTCATCCACAATCGCTGGCGTCGTGTAGGCGCCCATACCACCCGTGTTCGGGCCGGTGTCGCCGTCGCCCACGCGTTTGTGATCTTGCGCAGCGACCAGCGGCGCCACTCGCTCTCCGTCGCTCACGACCAGAAACGAGAGTTCGTCGCCTTCGAGAAATTCTTCCAGCACCACGCGCGATCCCGCCTCGCCCAACATCTTGCCGCTAAGCATTTCATGGGCGACGGCCGAAGCCTCGTCTTTGGCCTTGGCGATGACTACACCCTTGCCGGCGGCGAGTCCGTCGGCCTTTACCACGATCGGAGTATGGAAGTGCGGCAGCGCGTCGTGCACCTGTTGCGAAGTATCGCAGATCGCATAATGCGCCGTGGGAATGTGGTGGCGTTGCAGAAATTCCTTGGCAAAGCTCTTGCTGCTTTCCAGCTGAGCGGCGGCTTGCGTTGGCCCGAACGTGCGCCAGCCTCGCCGCGTGAATTCGTCCACTACGCCGAGCATCAGCGGCAGTTCCGGCCCCACGATGGTGAGGTCGGGCTGGATCTGGTTTCCGAGCGCGATCATGGAGTCGAGGCTCTTGACGTCGACCGCGACGCACTCCGCCTCGTCCGCGATCCCGCCGTTGCCCGGCGCGCAGTAGATTTTTGTGACCCGCGGCGACTGCCGGAGCTTCCACACCAGGGCATGCTCGCGTCCGCCGCTGCCGATGACGAGGATCTTCATGGTCGAGACATTCAAGGGTAGGAGCGGAAGCGGACGATGTCAAACGGAAGGGCGAAGAAGTCAAAAGTCAAAAGTCAAATTGCAGAAGTTTGGATTTTCACTCTGCAATTTGACTTCTGACTTTTGCATTTTACGGTTAACTATGTTTAATCCCGCCGTATAATCTGTTCGCGTGATCACAGTTTCCAAAGAGGACTACCTCAAAGCGATTCTCGAAGCCGAGAGCGAGGGGGAAACCGTCATTTCGGCTACGCTCGCGCACTGGCTCAAAGTCTCGCCTCCGGCCGTAACGATGGCGGTGCGGCGGCTGAAAAAAGACGGCTTAGTGCGAGTGAATACCGATGGACGCGTTCGCCTGACCGCTGCCGGACGAAAAATTGCACTCAAACTAACGGTGCGCCATCACCTGATCGAGCGCATGCTGGCCGAAATTTTTGGGATGGAATGGTACAAGGTGCACGACGAAGCGGAACGTTTGGAACACGCGGTCTCGCCCGATTTCGAAGCCAGGTTGCGCGACAAGCTCGGGCGCGGAGTCGCGTGTCCGCACGGCAACCTGACCGAAGTGGAGAGTCCCGCGAGCCGGCGGCGGCGCGGCCTGCTGCTGCTCTCGGAAGCTGAGGTGGGGAAGAACTACATCGTAAGCGGGATCTACGAGCGCGATCGACACCTGCTGGAGTTTCTGGAAGCCCGCGGCATTCGGCCCGGGGCCAAGCTCAGCCTGATCGAGCGCAACTACGACAAGACGCTTTCGATCCGGAACACCGTGCGCACCGTGGTTCTAGGCCGGCCGGCGGCAGACAGAGTGTGGGTCGCGCCCCTGTCATCTCGTCCCGCATAATTATTAGAACTGGTTTCATAAATGTCTTTCAGCCCGGAAGGCACATCCCTGAGGGGCTAAAGCCCGCATTTTTCTAGGGCCTGAACGGCACGGCTGAAGGCGTGCCCTACCCAAAACCTATTTATAAAACCATCTCTAACCATATTATTAACTATGATTAACGTCATAGTGTATACTCTGGTTGACTCGTGGGTCCCCCGGAAACGCAGAAGTAGAAGATGAGAAAGGCAGAAGGATCAACGGACGCGAATGCCCCGGCCGGCTCCGGCTCGCCATCCTCGGGCGCTCAGAGCAGCGGACACGTGTCTTTGGAAGGCGTGCATAGTTCCATCGCGGTGCCGCATCATCAGGCCGGCTTTTGGGAGCAGTGGCGTGCTTTCGTTGGTCCCGCGATTCTGGTCAGCGTCGGCTACATGGACCCCGGCAACTGGGGGACGGACCTGCAAGGCGGCGCGCAATACAAGTACGGGCTCTTGTGGGTGGTCGGACTCGCCAGCCTGATGGCGATCTTCATGCAAGTAATTTCCGCTCGCTTGGGTGTTGTGACCGGCAAGGACCTCGCCCAATGCTGCCGCGACTGGTATCCCCAATGGACCCGTTGGCCCAACTGGCTGATGAGCGAAGTCGCCATCGGCGCCTGTGACTTGGCGGAGGTGCTCGGCAGCGCCGTAGCCCTCAATCTGATGTTCCATATCCCGCTGCTGTGGGCTGTAATTATCACGGGATTGGATGTGCTGCTGCTCCTGGCGTTGCAGCGCTTTGGGATGCGCACCATCGAGGCCATAGTCCTGCTGTTGATCGCGACCATCGCCGTGTGCTACTTCATCGAGATTTTCGTTCTGCCGCAGACCCAGCCCAGTTTTCTGGAAATGGGGCGAGCGCTGATTTCGCCGCACCTTCGGCAAGCCGGGGTCTTGTACCTTGCCATCGGCATGATCGGCGCGACGGTGATGCCGCACAACCTGTATCTGCACTCGGCGCTGGTACAGAGCCGCCAGCTCCAGAAGGACGAGCCGTCGATCCGGAGCGCGATCCGCTTCAACACGGTCGACTCCATCGTGGCGCTGACCGTCGCCTTCTTCGTCAACGCAGCGATTCTGGTGCTGGCGGCGATGGTGTTCTTCGGGAAGAAGAGCGTGATCGCCTCGGGCGGGCACGTGATCGCGTTCAGCGCCAACAGCGATTGGATCCGGGTCGCCTATTTGACGCTGGCGCCGTTGCTCGGCACCGCTGCCGCGAGCACGCTGTTTGCCGTGGCGTTGCTGGCCAGCGGCCAAAGCAGCACCATCACGGGAACACTCGCCGGGCAGGTCGTGATGGAAGGCTTCATGCATTGGCGAATCAAACCGTGGATACGGCGGCTCATCACCCGCACGCTCGCCATCCTGCCGGCGGTTTTCATTATCGGGTTGCGAGGCGACAGCAGCATCACCGACTTGCTCACCCTCAGCCAAGTGGTGCTGGCGCTGCAGCTTCCGTTCGCCATGTTCCCGCTGCTTCAGTTCACCAGTTCCAGCAAGCGAATGGGGACTTGGAAGAACGGCTGGTTCCTGCTGATCGCGGGTTGGGGCAGTGCTATTCTGATCACCGCGATGGATATCTACGGCATACCGGACTCGTTCAAAGCAGCGTGGCAGGTGATCGCCGGCGGATAATGGCTAGACTATGGTGTATTTCCACAAATCCTTTTTAGGTCGGAAGGCGCGGCCCTCAGGGGCTAAAGCCCGCATTTTTCTTGGCTCTGAACGGCACGGCTGAAGCCATGCCCCGCCCAAAACCGATTTGTGAACCACGCCCTGACGAGAGACGGCAGGAACGGAAGAATCATGTACGAGACCATCCTGGTGACGTTGGACGGCACGCCGAGTGACCGGGCGATTATCGAACACGTCAAGCAACTCGCGAAGCTGGCGCAGAGCCGGCTGGTGCTGCTTCATGTGGCCGACGGATGGGCGGCCCGGACGTATGGGCCGGACGCGGTCAGTCCTGAAATCAACGAAGACACTGCCTATCTGGAAAAAGTGCGGGTTGAGTTCGAATCCATTGGTATTCCTGCGCAGGCCGAACTGGCGTACGGGGAGCCGGCCGAGCAGATTATCAAATGGGTCGAGAAGAAGCGATGCGATTTGGTGGCCATGAGCACGCATGGGCACCGCTTTCTGGCGGACATATTCCTGGGCGCCACCGCCACTCGGGTCCGGCATAGTATCGACGTACCGGTGCTGCTCCTCAAGGCGAAATAGACACTTCACGGCAACTCTTTATGATCCGGCTGCCGGCTCGCTCCGGGCGAGCTGCGCTCGCCTTGGACAGCCGGGGGCGGCTGTCCCTACGCAACCTTGGACGGGGCAAAGCCCCGTCCCCACACGAACACGATCAGTTCCCACACTAGCTTTCAAAACCGATTACACTATTAGGTCCGAGTCTGCATTATTTTCCCGGTCCTGTGCCGGAGTTTGTGGAGGAAGGTCATCATGTCATCGAATAGTTTTGGCGCCCGCGCAACGTTTAAAGTCGGCAAGAAGGAATACGAGCTTTACCGGCTCGACGCGCTTGACAAGCAGGGCATTTCCACCCGGCACTTGCCGTTTTCGCTGCGCATTCTGCTGGAGAANNTGCTCCGCACCGAAGATGGGCGAAGCGTGACGAAGCAGGAAATTCGCGCGCTCGCGGCGTGGAACAAGAATTCGAAGCCGGAAAAGGAAATCGCCTTCACTCCCAGCCGCGTTCTGCTGCAGGATTTCACCGGCGTCCCCGCGGTGGTCGATCTTGCCGCCATGCGCGACGCCATGAAGCGCCTGGGCGGAGATGCCAAGCTCATTAATCCGCTGCAGCCCGCCGAACTGGTCATCGATCACTCGGTGCAGGTCGACGAATTCGGGTCGCCTGGTGCGTTTGATGTGAACGCGCTGCTTGAATTCCAGCG
>PKXK01000258.1:256-31838 GCA_003132325.1 Acidobacteriaceae bacterium | reverse complement strand
GGCTGGGGCGTGGGCGGCATTGAAGCGGAGGCCGCCATGCTCGGACAGCCTGTATCCATGCTGATCCCGCTCGTTGTCGGCGTGAAGCTTACCGGACGCCTGCACGAGGGCGCCACGGCAACCGATCTGGTTCTCACCATCGTTGAAATGCTGCGCAAGCACGGCGTGGTTGGAAAGTTTGTCGAGTACTTCGGCCCCGGGCTGCAGGACCTGCCCCTCGCCGATCGGGCGACGATTGCGAACATGGCTCCCGAATACGGCGCCACTTGCGGCATCTTCCCGATCGACAAAGAAAGCCTGCGCTACCTGAAACTCACCGGGCGCAGTGACGAGCAGATTGCGCTGGTGGAAGCTTACGCGCGCGAGCAGGGACTTTTTCACGATGCCAAGACGCCTGAGGCCGAATACTCCGAACTGCTGAGCCTTGATCTGGCTACCGTCGAATCGAGTCTCGCGGGACCGAAGCGGCCGCAGGATCGAGTGGTGTTGTCGAAAGCGGGCGAATCGTTTGAGAAGGCTTTGCCGGGATTGATGAAAGCAAAGACAACGACGGGCGCGCCGACAACTCCCGCCAACGGACATCTGCATCACGGCAGCGTCGTGATCGCAGCGATTACCAGTTGCACGAACACGTCGAACCCGTCGGTGATGATCGCCGCTGGCCTGCTGGCGAAAAAGGCGGTCGAGCGCGGCCTGGAAGTGCCGGCTTGGGTGAAGACTTCGCTGGCTCCCGGATCGAAGGTTGTCCTCGACTATCTCCAAAAGGCAGGCCTGATGCCGTATTTGGAGAAGCTGAAGTTCCACATCGTCGGCTACGGCTGCACTACGTGTATCGGAAACTCTGGCCCGTTGCCCGCGGAAGTGTCGAAGGAAATTGAAGAGAAGAATCTGGTCGTCGCTTCGGTGCTCTCGGGCAATCGCAACTTTGAAGGCCGGATCAGTTCCGAAGTCCGCGCCAACTACCTGATGTCGCCGCCGCTGGTGGTGGCGTTCGCGCTGGCGGGCCGCATCGACGTCGATCTGCGCAAAGATTCACTCGGAAAAGGCAAGGACGGCAAACCGGTTTACCTGGCCGACATTTGGCCCTCGCAGCAGGAAGTCGAGCAATCGATGGCGAGCGCGATTACATCGGAGATGTTCCGCAAGAGCTACGCTGAAGTGTATTCGGGGGACGAGCGCTGGCGCGGGCTGCCGGTTCCGAAGGGTGAGACTTACGCGTGGGGGAAAGATTCCACCTACATCCGGCAGGCGCCGTACTTCGATGACATGACGCTCAAGCCGTCCGCCGTCGCGGACATCAAGGGAGCGCGTGTGCTGGCCGTGCTCGGGGACAGTGTCACCACCGACCACATTTCGCCCGCGGGTTCGATTAAGAAAGACGGGCCTTCCGGCAAATACTTGATTGCTCATGGCGTACAGCCGGCGGATTTCAATTCTTATGGATCGCGTCGCGGCAATCACGAAGTCATGGTGCGCGGCACCTTCGCCAACGTCCGTCTGCGCAACAAAATGGTGAACACCGAAGGCGGGTTCACCCGCCACCTGCCCGATGGCGCCGAAATGTCCATCTTCGACGCGTCGGAAAAGTACCACGCTGAAAAAGTGCCGCTCGTGATTCTCGCGGGGAAGGAATATGGTTCCGGATCTTCACGCGACTGGGCAGCCAAGGGACCGTGTCTGCTCGGCGTGCGCGCCGTGATTGCGGAAAGCTACGAACGCATTCACCGCTCCAACCTGGTCGGCATGGGCATTCTGCCGCTGCAGTTTCTGCCGGGAGAAAATGCCGGGACGCTGAAGTTGAGCGGCGAAGAAGTGTTCGAGATTGCGGGGATTCGCGATGTGGTCGAGAAGTTTTCTTCCGGACGTAAGATCACGGTGCGCGTAAAAGGTGAGAAGACGGCGGAGTTTCAAGCCATCGTGCGCATCGATACACCGCAAGAGGCTCTCTACTACGCAAACGGAGGCATCCTCCAGTACGTGCTGCGGCAGTTGCTGGCGGGGAAAACGCAGCCGGAAGCGGTGACGGCGTAATATTTCCGGTGCGTTGTTGTCTCTACGCGCATCGTGCTTGCTGCGTGCTAATCTCAGGTTCCGATGCCCATCGCAGCCCAATACATTCCTGCCGCTTACAGTCTGACCGCGGTTGGCGTCTGGGGCGCGAGTGACTTTCTGGGCGGAGTGGGCGCACGGCGCGCGAACGCGTTTCTGTTTACGGCGATTGTGCATCTGAGCGGCTTGGTCCTGGTGGGCACTCTCGCGCTGACGAGCGGTGCACCGTTTCCCGGAAACGCCAGCTTAGGTTGGTCGCTGATCGCCGGGGCGGTCGGGGGCATTGCCCTGGCCTTGTTCTATCGTGCATTGGCCGCCGGAAACATGGGTCTGGTCGCGCCTGTGGCTGCCGTTCTGGGCGCCGCGATTCCCACCATCGTAACTGCCTTCGCCGAAGGATTCCCGGGCTATCGGCACCTGTTCGGTTTCCTTCTTGCCGGAGTCGGTGTCTGGCTCATCTCGCGTACTGAATCTGGCGTTGGCCGTCCCGAAGGCTTAGGCATGGCTGTGCTGGCCGGAATCGGTTTCGCTGGTTTTTACCTCTGCATCCACCGGGCGGGCAACGGCTCCGCATTGTGGATCGCGACCTGCTCGCGCTTCGGCGCCTTGCTGGTCACGGGCACTATCGTTTTGTTCGGAAGACACCTGCGCGCGGTGGCCGCGCCGGTGCTGGGCATTGCCTTGGTTGCCGGAATCCTCGACATCTCCGGCACCGCCGTTTTCATCCGCGCGAGTCAAATTGGACGCCTGGACGACGCGGTCGTGCTCAGTTCGCTCTATCCAGCGGTTACCGTTTTGCTGGCTCGCATGTTTCTGCACGAGCACTTCAACCGCGCCCGGACGATCGGCATGGTTGCGGCGCTGGCGGCGGTTCCGATGATTGCGGGGTGAAAAATAGAGAGTTGTTCCATATTCTGGAATATGGAATGTGTTTGATGCTATGCGCTCTGTAACGGATCATGGAGAGAAGGTGATCTGTGCCGCTGGTTGCCGCTCGCAATGTCACGAAGATTTTCGACCTCGCCGAATCCCCGTTCGGCGGCAGCAGTGCGGGCCAAGTCCGCGCCGTGGATGACGTGTCCCTCGAAATCCACGACGGCGAAACGCTGGGCTTGGTGGGCGAATCCGGCTCGGGCAAGAGCACGCTTGGACGCCTAATCCTGCGCCTGATCGAGCCGACTTCGGGCACCATACTTTTCGAGGGCGTCGATCTGGTGCGAGCGAACGGCTCGGAACTGCGCCGCCTTCGCCGCGACATGCAGATCATCTTTCAGGACCCGTTCGGTTCGCTCGACCCGCGCTTCCGCGTTGAGGACGTGATCGCCGAGCCGCTCATTTTGCATCAGAAGACGCTGCATCAGACGACGCTGCATCAGAAAATTACCGAGCAGAATACCCGGCACGAAGGCCTTAGCCGCGATGTTTGCCGCCAGCGAGTGCGGGAACTTTTGCGTGCCGTGGGAATGGATGAATCGGCCATGCCGCGTTATCCGCACGAATTTTCCGGAGGCCAGCGCCAGCGCATCGGCATCGCCCGCGCGCTTGCCCTGCAACCGAAGTTCATCGTGGCCGATGAACCGGTTTCCGCTCTCGACGCCAGCGTTGGCGCGCAGATCGTGAATCTTCTGCAGCAACTGCAGCGCGATTTCGGCCTGACCTATTTGTTCATCTCGCACTCCATGCCAGTCGTTCGCTATCTCTCGACCCGCATCGCGGTGATGTATCAGGGCAAGATCGTCGAGGTCGGAACGACGGAACAGATTACTGCCCGACCGCAGCACGCTTACACGCGAAAGCTGCTGGCGGCCACGCCGGAGATGACGGCATCATAAAGTATTGCGTCGTTTGCTGTTGTCATTACGTCGCAAGGAAACTACAATCTCCTCCTGTTCGGGGAGAAGATATGGCGACCAATCCCTCCGCACCACTGCAGGCGCAGCAGCTATCTCAGGAAACTGGGCCCCTGTCTGAAGGACAGCGCCTTATCAACACTTTCTTTGCGCCCGGCAAAACCTGTACCGATCTCCGAAGGAACGCCAGTTGGTGGGCGCCATTTCTGATCATTGCGATCGTTTCTTTGCTGTTTGTTTACGTGGTCGATCAGAAGGTTGGCTTTCAAAAGGTGTCGGAGAATCTGATCCAGTTGCAACCGAAGCAAGCCGATCGCATCGACCGCTTGCCGGCCGATCAACGCCAAAAGGTTATGCAGCAGCAAGCCACCGTCACCAGAATCATCTCTTACGCTGCTCCCGTTATTGTGCTCGGCGTCTACGCAATCTTCACCGCCGTCTTGTTTGCGACCCTCAAGTTTGGCGCGAGCGCCGACTTGAAATACAAGACCCTGTTCGCTCTGATTGTCTATACTAGACTGCCGCAGCTACTGGCGACGCTATTGGCAATCGTGTCGCTTCTGGCGGGAGTCAGCGGCGATGGATTCAACATTCAGAATCCTGTGGCTACCAATCCCGGATATTTCATCGACCCGAGCGGCTCCGCGGTGCTCCGCGCCTTGCTGACACCGTTGGATGTCTTCACGATCTGGACCTTGATCCTGACCGCCATCGGCATCACTCGCATCGGCAAGGTCAAACGCAACACCGCGTTCGCGGTAGTGTTCGGATGGTTCGCCGTCGTCGCGTTGGTGAGGGTTGCCCTGGCTGCGGCAACATCCTGAAGGGCATCACGGAAACGAACCATAGATTGCACAGCGCAGACATGCACACCGCAGACGTCGTTCTCATCGGCGGAGGGATTGTCGGCTCCAGCATCGCCTACCATCTTGTCGCCGCCGGTTGCAAGAACATCCTCGTTCTTGAGCGCGAGACCGCGCAGGGCAAGGGATCCACGGGCAAGAGCATGGGCGGTGTGCGTGCGCAGTTCTCGACGCCCGTCAACATCCAGATGTCGCTTTACTCGATCCCCTTTTATGCGAGCTTCGAGGAGCGGCTCGGCTATCCATGCGACTACCGGCCCCAGGGATATCTTTTTTGCGCGACCAACGAAAAACACATGGCCTACCTGCGCGCCAACTACAACCAGCAGATTGCCATGGGGTTGAAGAATGTGCGCCTCGTCGCCGGTGACGAAATCCGCAGCCAGTTCCCGCAACTCCGCGCCGATGACATCCTTGGCGGCAGCTTTTGTTCCACCGATGGTTTTGTCGATCCCTACAGCGCCATGATCGGCTTTATGACGTGGGCCAGCGACCACGGCGCCCGGCTCTGGAAGAACGCGAGCGTAACTGGAATCACGCGCAACCTTGACGACGGGAGCTTTGAAGTTGCGACCACGCGCGACACTGTCTCCACGCGCACGGTTGTGAACTGTGGCGGGGCGTGGGCGGCTTCGATTGCCAAAATGGTTGGCATCGATCTGCCGGTCGAACCACTGCGCCGCATGCTGGTTCCGACCGAACCATTTGACCAATTTCCCCACACCGCGCCCATGATCGTCGACATGTCCAACGGCTTTCACTTTCGCCCCGAGAGCCTTGGATTCCTGCTGGCCTGGAACGATCCGGAAGAAACGCCCGGCTACAAAACTGATTTCGACGTGAGCTTCATCGAGAAGATACTGACCCGCGCGGCGGATCGCGTGCCCGTATTCGAAAATGTCGCGGTCAATCCCCAGCGAGCCTGGGCTGGCCTCTATGAAATGACGCCGGATCATCACCCAATTCTCGGCGAATCTCGGGAGGTTCCCGGCTTCTTCTTTGCCAACGGCTTCAGCGGACACGGCGTGATGCACTCGCCCGCCACGGGGAAGATCCTGAGCGACCTGATTCTGACCGGGAAGACGGACTTGATCGACGCGTCTCTGTTGAACTTCTCGCGCTTCAAGGAGGACCGGATGATTCCTGAGACGGCGGTGCTGTGATCGGGTTTCCGAATCGTGCCCTCCCGATCGGCAGCGTAATCATTTATGATTGCCGCGAAATCAATCTGACCACGGAGGACACTGAGGCGCACAGGGGACGTCCCGGATTTCCCCCTCTGTTCACCTGTGCACCCTGTGGTTTAGGGTTTTTGAAAACAAAATGCCCAAGGAACTCAACTACTGGCTTACCACGGTTCAGATGCCCACCGCCCCGGCGTTACCCTTGCCGGAAAGCGCTGACATCGCCATCATCGGCGCCGGTTTCACAGGACTCGCCGCCGCGCTCTCGCTGGCCAAGCGCGGTGCGAAAGTCGTTGTGCTGGAATCGGAAACCATCGGCTGGGGCGCGAGTTCCCGCAACGGCGGCATGGTGCTCACCGGAATGAAGCTCGGTGTCAACAAGCTCATCTCGATGTATGGACGCGAACTGACGCGCCGCATGTACGCGGCGTCGCTCGAGACCATCGGCTCGGTCGAGCGTATTGTGAACGAGGAAAACATCGCCTGCGATTTCTCCCGCACCGGGCACCTGGAAGTCGCCTGCAAACAGGCGCATTTCGACGACTACGCCCGCCAGGTGGAAGTGATCGCGCGCGAATTCAACCACCAGTTGCGCGTCGTGCCCCGCGACCAACTGCGCGGCGAAATCGGCTCCGGCATTTATTACGGCGGCATGGTCGATGAAATTTCGGTGGGCCTCAATCCCGCGCGCTACGTTGCCGGACTCGGCGTCGCGGCCATGCGTGCCGGCGCCCAGATCTGCGAAGGCACACGACTGCAAAATATGCAGCGCGAGTCGCGTGACGCCGCGCCCGGTTTCAAGCTCAACACCGCACGCGGCAGTTTCTGGGCGCGCAACGTGCTGGTCGGAACCAGCGGCTACACGGGCGCGGCGACTCCCGCGCTGCGGAAGAAAATCATCCCCATCGGCTCGTTCATTATTACGACCGAAGTGCTTTCCGACGCGCTGGCCCGTGAACTGAGCCCGCGCAACCGCCAGATCTACGATTCCAAGAATTATCTTTATTACTACCGCCTTACCCCCGACAACCGGATGTTATTCGGCGGCCGCGCCGCCTTTTTCCCGGAGACCGATCAGACCATCCGCAAGAGCGCCGAAATTCTGCGCCTCGGGATGATTGATGTCTATCCGCAGCTGCGCGATACCAAAGTGGAATACGTCTGGGGCGGTACGCTCGATTTCTGCTTTGACATCATGCCGCATGCGGGTCAAATCGACGGCGTCTATTTCGCTCTCGGATACGCTGGACACGGCGTCGCCATGGCCACCTATCAAGGCGAGAAAATGGCCGAATGGATCGCGGAAGGGAAGACCGACAACCCGTTCGCGGAGATCCCATTCCCCGGCGCACCGCTCGGGCTTTACAACGGCAAGCCGTGGTTTCTGCCGTTCGCGGGAGCGTACTACAAGGTTTTAGACTGGGTGTCGTAAAGCAGGTCTTAGGTGTCAGGTCTTAGGTCTTAGGAAAACCAAAGGCAGCTCAAGTTTTTTCTAAGACCTAAGACCTGGCATCTAAGACCTCCTGGAGAGAATACATGTCCATCTTTGGCCTCATCGAATACGCCGACGCCAGCCCCGAAGTCCGCGCCATCTACGACGACATCATGGCCACGCGCAAGACCGACTGGATCAACAATTTCTGGAAGGCGATCGCGCACGATCCGGCGATGCTCAAGCGGACTTGGGAAGACATCAAGCAGATCATGGCTCCCGGAGCGCTCGACTCGCTCACCAAGGAAATGATTTACGTCGCCGTCTCGGTGACGAACCAGTGCGAATACTGCATCGCGTCGCACACCGCGTCGGCGCAAAACAAAGGCATGACCGATGCCCAGTTTAAAGAGCTGATGTCGGTGGTCGGCATGGCGAACGAAACCAACCGCCTGGTCGCCGGATACCAGGTGGAAGTCGACGACCGCTTCAAGTGAAGCAGGTCTTAGGTGTCAGGTCTCAGGTCTCAGGGACAAACCTGAGCCGCCTTTGGTTTTCCTGAGACCTAAGACCTGACACCTTTTCCTTTGATAACGCGCTCTCGCGAAGCTCTATGGTTGTTTGTGGGGTGCGGGAAGACGTGCGATCGCCCGTCAGTCGCCCGGCAAAAGGCGAATCGTAAGACGCCAATCAAGAATCGAACCATCAGACGCAAATCGCAAATCTGCAAAACGCAAATCAAAGAGGTAAGGAATGGCCCAGATGACGTTGACTCCGGTTGCGACCCACGGCTTGTTTCTGGATGGGAAGTGGCTGGAGGAGGGTGAGATTGTCGAGGTGCGCGCGCCCTACGACGGCTCCCTGATCGCGCATGTCCGCCAAGGACGCCGCGAACACGCGGAAGCCGCCATCGCCGCCGCCGTCAAGGCTTTCGGAACTACCCGCCGGCTGCCCGCCTTCGAGCGCCAACGAGTGCTGCGCCAGATCGCAATCGGCATTCGCGATCGCAAAGAAGAATTTGCCCACACCATTGCATTGGAAGCGGGCAAGCCCATCAAGAGTGCTCGCTCCGAAGTTGATCGCGCAGTTTTTACGTTCAACATCGCCGCCGAAGAGACGGTGCGCGGCTATGGCGAATATTTGCCGCTGGATTGGCAGCAGTCGACCGCCGGGCGCTGGGGCATCGTCAAACGTTTTCCGCTTGGCCCGATCGCCGGGATTACGCCCTTCAATTTCCCCTTGAACCTGGTCGTGCATAAAGTGGCTCCGGCGATCGCCGCCGGCTGTTCCATGGTGCTCAAGCCCGCGCCCGAAACGCCGCTCACCGCGCTGCTGCTGGCTGAAGTGATCCAGCAAGCCGGATGGCCGGATGGTGGATTCAACGCGGTGTTGCTCTCCAACGAAGATTCCAGTCTGCTGGTCACCGATGAACGCATCAAGCTCATCAGCTTCACGGGCAGCGCCACGGTCGGCTGGGCCATCAAGAACAACGCGGGAAAGAAGAAAGTTGTTCTCGAACTGGGAGGCAATTCCGGCGTCATCGTCCACAGCGATGCCGATCTCGCTTACGCCGCCGACCGCTGCGTTACCGGAGGCTTCGCTTACGCCGGCCAGTCGTGCATTTCCGTGCAGCGGATTCTGGTCGAGCACTCCGTCTACGGGAAATTCACCGAGCTGCTGCTGGCGGGAGTCGGCAAACTGAAAGCCGGAGATCCGCTCGATGAGTCGAGCGACATCGGCCCGCTGATCCGGGAAAGCGACGCCATCCGCGCCGCCGATTGGGTGCAGGAGGCAGTTCGCGGCGGCGCGCGCCTGCTCTGCGGCGGTACCCGCAAAGGTTCCCTGTTTGAACCCACCGTGCTGACCGGCACTAAACCCAACATGAAGGTGAATTGCCAGGAAATTTTTGCGCCGGTTGTGACGGTTGAGCCTTATAACGATTTCGCGTCCGCGCTGAAGCAGGTCAACAGTTCCGCCTACGGCTTGCAGGCCGGACTTTTTACCCGTGACGCCACACTCATCTTTCAGGCCTATGACGAACTTGAAGTCGGCGGCTTGATCGCCGGTGACGTTCCCACCTTCCGCATCGACCACATGCCCTATGGCGGGATTAAAGATTCCGGACTGGGCCGCGAGGGCTTGCGCGACGCGATTCAGGAGATGACGGAACCCAAACTCCTGGTCATGAACCTGCGCTGAAGCGATGTCCCGATGCAAGGCCGAATTTTTCTGCATCCTGGCAGGGGTCCAGTTCCTCTAAGCGAAGAAGAAGTGCTTCCGATGTTTGCGGGAGCAATTTCGAATTGAGGTCTGGTGTAAACGGAAAAGCTGCGCGACGTATTCCATTTTGCCGTGCACCTGTTATACTCGCTTTTTTCAGTATCGCGCATCACAGTACTATGTGATGTAGGTCGTACGGGTGGCGTCGCGCGGGACTGACGCGAGCAAATTTCGCAATACCAAAAATTCACAATCAATGCAGATCTTTCCACGCAGCATCAATGCCATTGCCCGGGCCTCTATGGTCTTGACGGTTTTTGCCGCCGCTGGGCTATTTTGGGTCATGGTGCAGCTGGAGCGCTCTCCCTACATCACCTATGCGGGAGTCAGGAAGTCGCAGCCCGTCCCGTTTAGCCACAAGCACCACGTGACCGGGCTCGGCATCGACTGCCGCTACTGTCACACCTCGGTCGAACAATCGAGTTTCGCCGGCATTCCGCCCACCAAGACTTGCATGAATTGCCATGCGCAGATCTGGACCAACGCCGCTTATCTGGAGCCGGTCCGCGAAAGTTTCCGCACTGGACGGTCGCTCGAATGGACGCGGGTCAACCAGTTGCCCGACTACGTCTATTTCAATCACAGCATTCACGTGAACAAGGGTGTGGGCTGCAACACCTGCCACGGTCCCGTGGACCAGATGCCGCTGACGTATCAGTATGCATCGCTGCAGATGGAATTCTGTCTCGACTGCCACCGCACTCCGGAAAAATATTTGCGACCGCGCGAGCAAGTCTTCAACATGCGCTATGAGCAGCCTTCCACGGGCGAACCCGTCGTGGTGCAGGGGACGGCATATTCCGATCAGGAAGCGCTTGGGAACGCGCTGAAGGATCAGTACAAGGTGCGGCCGGTGAAAGACATCACGAGTTGCAACACCTGCCACCGGTAGCGGCAAAAGTTTCCATCGCAAGAACTGAGAACTGAAGACCAACGATGAGCATGGACGAGCACAAGACGAAACCGGCCGGAACCACTGGCGGATCCGAAGTCTGCCCGAGCAAGCGAAAGCAGCTTGACCTCGCGACGGTCAAGTCGCAGATCGAGCAGACAACCGGGCCCGAGTACTGGCGCAGCCTGGAAGAATTGGCGGGCAGCGAAGAGTTTCAGGAGATGCTGCACCGCGAGTTCCCGAAAGGCGCTTCCGAGTGGTTCGACGGCTTCTCACGCCGCGGATTCCTCAAGACCATGGGCGCATCGCTGGCGCTCGCCGGCTTGACTGGTTGCACGCGGATGCCAATCACCGAGATCGTGCCTTATGTGAAGCAACCGGAAAACGTCGTTCCCGGCCGGCCGATGTTCTACGCGACCGCGTTCACGCTCGGAGGTTACGCCTCGCCGATTCTGGTTGAAAGCCATCTTTTCCGTCCGACGAAAATCGAAGGTAACCCGCAGCACCCAGCGAGTCTCGGCGGCACCGATGTGTACGCGCAGGCCTCGATTCTCGATCTCTACGATCCCGACCGGGCGCAGAACATCACCTATCTGGGGGACGTTCGTTCGTGGAACGCCTTTATGGAAGCCGTTCGCGGCCCCATGAACGTACAGAAGAGCCTGGCGGGCGGCGGTGTCCGCATTCTGACGCAGACCGTTTCTTCGCCTACGCTGGCCGCGCAGATTCGCAGTTATCTTGACGCAAATCCTCAGGCGAAGTGGCACGTTTACGAGCCGATCAATCGCGACAACGTCTATGAAGGCGCGAAGCTGGCGTTCGGCGAACCGGTCGAGACGCGCTACGATTTGTCAAAGGCCGACGTCATCGTTTCGCTCGACGCTGATTTTCTCTACGCCGGATTCCCTGGCGCGGCGCGGTACACGCGCGATTTCGCCGCGCGGCGCAATCCTGACGCGAACATGAATCGGCTGTATGTAGTCGAGAGCACGCCGAGTTCGACGGGAATGAAGGCGGATCATCGGCTGCCCGTTCGGGCTAGTTACGTCGAAACCTTTGCCAAGACTTTGGCGGCGGCTATCGGAATTGCAGTAGATGGGGCCGAGTCGCGAGGATCATCTGGGTTCGACAAGGCGGTCGCGGCTGATCTGGCCGCGCACCGCGGGTCGAGCGTTGTGATTGCGGGCGATCATCAGCCGCCAGTCGTTCACGCGCTCGCTCATGCGATCAACGCGGCGCTTGGCAACGTCGGCAAGACGGTTTTCTACACCGATCCCGTCGACGCGAACCCCGTCAACCGGAATGAGTCGCTGCATCTACTCGTCGAGGACATGCGCGCGGGTAAAGTTGACTTGCTCCTGATTCTCGGCGGCAATCCTGCCTACGATGCATCTGCTGAGCTTGAATTTGCTTCGGCGCTGAAATCGAATGCCGTCAGTTTAAAGGTTTTTCTTGGTTCGCACCGCAACGAGACTGCCGAGCTTTGTCAGTGGCATGTGCCTGAAGCTCACTACCTGGAATCCTGGAGCGATGCCCGCGCCTACGACGGAACGGTCAGCATCATTCAGCCACTGATCGAGCCTCTGTATGGCGGCAAGAGCGCACACGAAATCATCACGATTCTCGCCGGCCAGTCTGGCCTCACGGGACACGATCTCGTCCAAGCCTACTGGCAGAAGCAGCACCCCGGCGCCGACTTCGACGCGTTCTGGCGCAAATCGCTGCACGATGGATGGATCGAAGGTACCGCCTTTGCCACGAAGCAAGGCAAGATTGACCTGTCGCGGTTGAATCTGGCAAAAGAGTCAATCTCAATTACCGCCTTCCGTGAAACTGGTGTCTTCGAACTCAACTTCCGCCGCGATCCCTCCATCTACGACGGCCGCTTCTCGAATAACGGCTGGCTGCAGGAACTCCCGAAGCCACTTACTAAGTTGACTTGGGACAATTGCATCATGATCGGTCCGGCGATGGCCGAGCGGTTGAAGCTGAATTTCAAAGACGTCGCCGAACTGGAGTTCAACGGAAAGAAAGTCAAAGGCGCAGTCTGGATTCAGGCCGGCCATCCCGACAACTCGATCACCGTATTCCTCGGCTACGGGCGAACGCGCGCGGGCCGCGTCGGCACCGGCACCGGCTTTGACGTTTATCCGCTGCGCACCAGTCAGGCTCCTTGGTTTGCGGGCGGCGCAAAACTCAGACCCGCTGGCGACATCTACCAACTCGCCAGCACGCAGGGCTATCAGACGATGGAAACTCCCGTCGGCGAGCGTCCGCTGGTGCAGGAGCGCAGCCTTGAGGAATACAAGAAAGAGCCAAACTTCGCGAAGGAAGGCGAGCCGCCGGCCGACCTTACACTCTACAAGCCCTTCGACTATTCGAAAGAGACTTACTCCTGGGGCATGGCGATCGACCTGAATTCCTGCGTTGGATGCAATAACTGTATCGTCGCCTGCCAGTCGGAAAACAACATCGCGGTGGTCGGTAAAGAGCAAACTCTCAAAGGCCGCCACATGCACTGGCTGCGCGTGGACGCTTACTACAACGGCCCGCGCGAAAATCCCAAGGGTTTTTTCCAGCCCGTGCCCTGCATGCAGTGCGAGAACGCGCCCTGCGAACTGGTTTGTCCGGTGCAGGCAACCGTGCACAGCAGCGAAGGCCTGAACGACATGGTCTACAACCGTTGCGTCGGTACGCGTTATTGTTCGAATAACTGCCCCTACAAAGTGCGGCGGTTCAATTTCCTGCTTTTCCAGGACTGGGAGACGCCGCAGTTCAAGCTCATGCGCAATCCGGACGTAACGGTGCGCAGCCGCGGCGTGATGGAGAAGTGCACCTACTGCGTGCAGCGGATCAGCGAGCACCGCATTGACGCCGAGCGCGCCGACTCGACGATTAAAGATAACGATCTGCAGACGGCTTGCCAGCAGTCGTGTCCGGCGAATGCGATTGCCTTCGGCAACCTCAACGATCCGAACAGCCTGGTCAATAAATGGAAAGCGCAGGCGAGGAACTACTCCCTGCTGGGTGAATTGAATACGCGGCCGCGCACAACGTATCTGGCGGAAGTCCGCAATCCTAATCCCGAGTTAGAAGAGTCAAAAGCCGAGTTAAAGACGACGCCAATCGCAGAAGCGGAGCGCACGTAAGGCATGGCTCCCAACACACAAATCCCCGTGGCAGACAGGCGAGTGCCGGTGATCGCGCCGGGGCACACCTTCTCCACCATCACCGAGAAGATCAGCAACATCGTGCTGAGCCGCCCCGTCTCTCTGGGATGGATCTTTGGCTTCCTCATCGTGTTCTCGATGATGAACATGCTGATGATGGCTCTGGGGTATCTGTTCATTAAAGGTACCGGAATCTGGGGCATCAATATTCCCATCGGATGGGGATTCGCCATTGTCAACTTCGTGTGGTGGATCGGCATTGGCCACGCGGGGACACTGATTTCGGCCATTCTGTGCCTGCTGCGCCAGACCTGGCGTAACTCGATCAACCGCTTCGCCGAGGCGATGACGCTGTTTGCCGTGGCCTGCGCCGGTATCTTCCCGCTCGCTCACATGGGACGCCCGTGGCTTGCTTACTGGATGTTCCCGTATCCGAATACCATGCGGTACTGGCCGAACTTCCGCAGTCCGCTGGTGTGGGACGTGTTCGCGGTCTCGACTTACTTCACCATTTCTCTGGTGTTCTGGTTTGTCGGACTAATTCCCGACTTCGCCAGCCTGCGTGATCGCGCCGAGAGTACTTTGGTCCAGCGCATTTACGGACTGCTCGCCATGGGCTGGCGCGGTTCCGCTCGGCACTGGCACCGTTATGAGACGGCGTACTTACTTCTCGCCGGGCTCGCAACTCCGCTGGTGCTCTCGGTGCACACGGTCGTGAGCTTCGATTTCGCGGTCGGCATCGTCCCCGGCTGGCATACCACGATCTTCCCGCCGTACTTTGTCGCGGGCGCGATCTATTCCGGTTTCGCCATGGTTCTTTGTCTGGCGATTCCAATCCGCGCGATTTACAAGCTCGAGGATTTCATCACCATGCGGCATCTCGAGAACGCGGCCAAGGTGATGCTGGCCACCGGCCTCATCGTCGCCTACGGCTATGGCATGGAGGCGTTCATGGGCTGGTACAGCGGCAACCAGTTCGATTCGTTCCTGCTCTGGAACCGTTTCCACGGCCCGTATCAGTTGGCGTACGCCGCGTTGCTCGCCTGCAACATTTTCATCCCGCAGGTTCTGTGGCTGAAGAAGTTTCGTGTCTCCACCGGCTGGTTGTGGCTCATCTCGTTCATTGTGCTCGTCGGCATGTGGCTGGAGCGCTTCATCATTGTGGTAGTTAGTTTGAGCCGCGACTTCCTAACTTCTTCGTGGGGCATGTATTACCCAACTAAGTGGGACTGGATGACTTTCGCCGGCACCATTGGCATGTTCCTAACTGCCATGTGGCTGTTCGTACGAATTCTGCCCATGATCTCCATCTTCGAATTGCGCACCTTATTGCCGGAGGCGCACGTGCACGAGGCGGCGGAGGTGAAGCAATGACAGATTCAGCGACCAATTCTTCGACTTACGGACTGATGGCCGAATTCGACTCAGCGCAAGAACTCGTAGCCGCCGCTCACAAGACGCACGAAGCGGGCTACCAGAAGATCGACGCCTACAGCCCGTTCCCCATCGAGGGCCTTGCCGAAGCCATCGGCTTTCACAAAAACAGCGTGCCTCTCGTCGTCCTTATCGGCGGTCTTATCGGCGGGATATCGGCGTACGCGCTCCAGTATTGGGTTGCAGTGATTACTTATCCGGTCAATGTGGGCGGACGGCCGTTTCACTCCTGGCCCTCGTTCATCATCGTGACCTTCGAATTAACGATTCTTTTTGGCGGGCTTTCTGCCGCCGTTGGAATGCTTGTACTGAACGGCCTGCCGATGCCCTATCACCCGGTGTTCAACGTGCCGGAATTTGCCAAGGCCTCTGAAGATAAATTCTTCCTGGTCGTGTTTTCGAGCGACCCGAACTATGATGCCGCGCGCACGCGGTCGTTTCTCACGAGCCTCGCTCCACGCATGATCGCGGAGGTGCCGAGCTAGTCATGGGTTCCACTCGCAATCTCCGAAAGGTTTTGCCCGCGCTGCTGGCGTTGATTGCCGGCACCGCCGGATGCCGCATTGACATGCATATACAGCCCTATTACCGGCCCATGGCGAAGAGCGATTTTTTTGCGGACGATCGCTCGGCCCGCATGCCGGTTGAGGGGACGGTGGCACGCGGCAATCTGCGGGAAGACGCTTATTTCTATACCGGAAAAATCGGGAACAATCCCGGCGATTTCCTGCCGTTCCCGGTGACCGCGGAAGTTCTTGACCGCGGACGAGAGCGGTTCAACATCTACTGCACGCCCTGCCACGGACGCGTCGGCGATGGTAATGGCTTCATCCCCACGCGCGGATTCCGGAGGCCGCCGTCGTTTCACATCGACCGTCTGCGGAAAGCGCCCATCGGCTATTTCTACGACGTCGATACCAATGGTTTCGGCGTCATGCCCGACTACGCCTCGCAGATTGCGCCGCGCGATCGCTGGTGCATCGCGGCTTATATCCGTGCGCTGCAACTTAGCCAGAATGCGACTTCGAGCGATGTGCCTGCGGGACAAAAGATTCCGTCGCCTCCGCCGCAATTCCGCGACATCGGCAATGGAGCTACGCTGCCGGAAATCGCGCCGCCCACGACCGAAACTAAAGAGGAACCTAAATGACCGCGGCCGCAGTGAAGATGAATAAGTCGGACCTGATGGCCCCGCCCGTGGCCCAGACCATGCAGCAGCGGTCGCTCGTCATTGGAGCGATCGCGGCGATTGCTTCTGTTGCCGGTGCTTACCTTGCTCCCGGCAGTTTCTATTCCGCTTACCTCATCGGCTTCATGTTTTGGCTTGGCCTTTCGCTTGGATGCATGGCCATCCTGATGCTTTATCACCTGGTCGGCGGCGCCTGGGGTACGGTGATTCGCCGTATTTTGGAATCGGGCATGATGACGCTGCCCCTCATGTTCTTTCTGTTTATTCCGATCCTGCTGAACTTGCCCAAGCTCTATTTCTGGGCCCGGCCGGGGCTGACTGACCGCAAGATCATTGAGATTCATCAGAGCTATCTGAACTTCAACGGTATCCTGCTGCGCTACATCGTCTACTTCGCGATCTGGTTCGGGATGGCTTACTTCCTGAATCGCTGGTCCACTGGGCAGGACTCGATTGCGGGCCAAAGCACGTTGCGCTTCCGTGCCATGAGTTCGATTGGGCTCGTCATTTACTCGCTGACGATTTCATTCGCCGTGATCGACTGGGTGATGTCGCTGCAAGCACGCTGGATCTCAACCATCTATGGACTGTTGTTCATCGCGGGCGAAGCGCTTTCCGCCTTCTGCTTCGTAGTGGTGATCGAGAACATTCTGGGCAAACGCAAGCCGATGTCCGAGTATCTGACCGATACGGAAGTCCACGACCACGGTAAGTTCATGCTGGCTTTCGTTATGGTTTGGGCTTACTTCAATTTCTCGCAGTGGCTTATCATCTGGGCCGGCAACCTGCCCGAAGAGATTCCGTGGTATGTGCGCCGGATGAATGGCGGATGGGAAGTGGCCGGCCTGTTCCTCGTCGTGTTCCACTTCGCCGTGCCGTTCGCGCTCCTGCTCTCGCAGCGGTTGAAGCGCAAGACGCGCACGCTGGTATGGCTTGCTTCCTGGCTCATGGTCATGCGCATCGTCGATATTTTTTGGCACATCGAACCGGCTTCGCATCCCACGTTCCACGTCAGCTGGCTGCATTTCACGATCGTCGTCGGCATCGGCGGTCTTTGGATGGCCTACTTCTTCCACAACCTGAGATCGCGTCCGCTGCTGGCCGTCAACGCGCCGCAGACGCTGAGACTACTGGAGCTGTCGCATGAGTGAAGAGATGAAGCGTGGCTACTCGAATCCGGGCCACTCCGGCGACGAAGCCGGGTTCGAACGCGAAGACTTGAGCTCGCGCGGCGTCTTCGCCTTTATGATCGGCCTCGCGGTGGTTGGCGTGGTCATCTATTTCATCATCATCGGCATGTATTCGTTTCTCGATAAGTACGAGCGGTCGCAGATGGCGACGGCCAGTCCGCTGGTTACTTCCAAGGGTGCGATGTCGCGTGTGGTCACGCAGGACTACATGGACCAGCGGTTCAAGGAGAATGGCGTTCCCATGCTCGAAACCAACGAGCGCGGCCAGTTCCGCGACTTCCTGATGAATCAGGAGAACCAACTCAACAGCTACGGGTGGGTCGACGAACAAGCGGGCGTGGCGCACATTCCGATCGAGCACGCGATGGAGTTGACGGTGCAGCGCGGGTTGCCCGTGTATGCGCAAAGCAGGGCGGACTTAGGCAAAACCGCGCCAAGTAATGCGCCCGCCAAGAAGCGAGCAGCATCGAAGCAGTAGAAAGCCAGCCCCAAAAAGGGCGTTTGATTGTGCGGGCAGAGACGGGGCAAGCCCCGTCTCTACAGAAAACCGCTCCAGCCGGACAGCTGGAAAAGGAAAAGCAGTGCGCAGTAAAAATAGTTTTGCCAACTCGATCGGCACCACAGCTCTCTTGCTCATGCTCTCAGCCGCTCCGCTGTTTGCGCAGGGCGCGCGCGGTCCTATGTCGGGCGGCGGCATCATGAGTCCGCCGGTTAACCAGCGTCCCGTCGGACTCGAATTTGTCGGCATCGAGCAACATCTCAACGCGGAAGTTCCCGGCAATCTCGAATTCAAGGACGAACTGGGGAACCCGGTCAAACTCGCCGACTATTTCGGCCACGGACGCCCGGTGATCCTAAACCTGGGTTACTACCAATGCCCCATGCTCTGCAGCGAACTACTGCAAGGACTGGTTGGTTCGATGAAGGCACTGACCTTCGATCTCGGCAAGGATTTTGACGTCCTCACTGTAAGCTTCGATCCGCGCGAAACCACGGAAATGGCCGCCGAAAAAAAGCGGGACATGATGAAGCGCTATGGCCGCGCGAACTCCGATCAAGGCTGGCACTTCCTCACCGGCAAGGCAGACCAGATCGAAGCACTCACCAAAGCGGTCGGCTTCCAATTTCAGTTCGATCCGAAGACGGAGCAGTACGCGCACGCCGCCGCCATCGTTATGCTCACGCCCGACCGCCACGTTTCGGGATACTTTTACGGAGTCGAGTTTTCTCCGAAAGATCTACGCCTCGGACTGGTGCAGGCCTCGCAAAACCGGATTGGCAACATCGGCGATCAGGTGTTGCTCTATTGCTATCACTACGATCCGAGGACCGGAAAATACGGCGCCGTCGTCAGCAATATCCTGAAGCTGGCTGGGCTTGCGACCATGCTCATTCTGGGAACATTTGTGTTCGTCATGTTCCGCGCGGATCGCAACGCGGCCCGTCGTGAAGTGAGAAGAGTTACGTAACTATGTCGAAATTTCTACCTTTGTGGCCCGATCAGGCCTCGACCATGGCAGGCCAGGTGGATGCGCTCTACATCTACTTGCTCCTGGTCTCGGGCGTCATGACCGCGCTCATCTTTATCGCCGTCACGGTATTGGCGATCAAGTATCGCCGCACCGCCGGCCGCGACGCGCAGCAGATCGAAGGCTCCACGTTCCTTGAAATCACCTGGTCGATCATCCCGCTCTTTGTGATGATGACCTTTTTCGTCTGGGGCGCGGTTATCTATTTTCAGGAGCGCACGCCTCCCGCCGACGCCACCGAAGTTTACGTCGTCGCCAAGCAGTGGATGTGGAAGATCGAGCACANNGAAGGCCAGCGCGAGATCAACGAGCTGCACGTCCCCGTCGGCCAGGACATCAAGCTCATCATGACCTCGCAGGACGTGATTCACAGCTTTTATGTTCCCGCATTCCGCCTCAAGCAAGACGTACTGCCCGGCCGCTACACCACGCTCTGGTTCAAAGCCACCAAACCCGGCCGCTATCACTTGTTCTGCGCCGAATATTGCGGAACCCAGCACTCCGGAATGGGCGGCGACATCGTGGTCATGGAGCCGCAGGATTACGCGCAGTGGATGGCGGGCGGACCGTCGGCGCCGTTGCAGGACACCGGCAAGCAGTTGTTCACTTCACTCGGATGCGCGACCTGCCATCGTTTTGACGTACAAGGGCGCGGCCCCAATTTGCAAGGCATCTACAACAAGCCGGTCCTGCTTGAAGACGGACGCACCGTGATTGCCGACGAGAACTACGTTCGTGAGTCCATTCTCAATCCCACGGCAAAGATTGTGAATGGTTTCAAGCCGGTGATGCCCACCTTCCAGGGCATCGTCAGCGACGAGCAATTGAACGCGCTGGTGGCCTACGTGAAATCGTTAAGCCAGCCAGTCACGGGAACCGCCGGGCTGCAGAACCCGCCCGCCACTTCCCCGGCGCAACCCAAGAATATGCAGGTGCAATAGTCATGGTCAGTAAAGCGGCGAGCAGAGTAATCCCGGCGAATCAGGCACCGAAATTGAATTACCTCAACAACGGGCACACCCTCAAATCCTGGCTGTTGACAACCGACCATAAGCGGATCGCGCTCCTCTATCTGATCTCCGTGACAGTGTTCTTCTTTCTCGGCGGATTCTTTGCCATGCTCATCCGGCTCGAGTTATTAACTCCGGAGGGTGACCTGATGCAGGCCGACACCTATAACAAGGTGTTCACCATGCATGGCATGATCATGGTGTTTTTCTTCCTGATCCCGGTCGTGCCCGCCGTGCTGGGCAACTTTCTGGTGCCGCTCATGATCGGCGCCAAGGATCTGGCTTTCCCGCGCATCAACTTACTCAGTTGGTATCTCTACGCCATCGCGGGCACGCTGTTTCTGCACTGCATGTTGACCGGCGGCGTCGATACCGGCTGGACCTTCTATACCCCTTACAGCACGAGTGGCACCAACACGAACATCGTTGAGGCTGGACTGGCGGTCTTCATCGCGGGTTTCTCGTCCATCTTTACCGGACTCAATTTCATCGTTACCATTCACCGCATGCGCGCCCCCGGCCTCACCTGGGACCGCCTGCCGCTCTTCATCTGGGCCAACTACGCTACCAGTCTGATCATGGTTCTCGGCACGCCGGTAATCGCCATCACCGTCGTACTCGTGGCTGTCGAGCGCCTCTTCCATCTTGGCATTTTCGATCCCGCGCTTGGCGGCGACCCGCTCCTGTTCCAGCACCTGTTCTGGTTCTACTCGCATCCCGCGGTCTACATCATGATCCTGCCTTCGATGGGCGTGGTCAGCGAGCTCATTGCGTGCTTTGCCCGCAAGCGCATCTTCGGCTACAAGTTTGTCGCGCTGTCGAGCGTAGCCATCGCGGTCTTTGGATTCCTGGTGTGGGCACATCACATGTTCGTCGCCGGCATTTCGCTCTATGCCGCGATGATCTTTTCCTTTCTGAGCTTCTCCGTGGGCGTTCCCTCGGCCGTCAAAGTTTTTAACTGGACTGCCACTCTCTACAAGGGTTCCATCTCCTACGCCACTCCGATGCTCTATGCCTTTGGTTTTATCGGGCTGTTTACCATGGGCGGATTGACCGGCCTTATGCTGGCCACCATAGGCATTGACGTTCACGTTACCGATACTTACTTTGTGGTCGCCCACTTCCATTACGTCATGGTAGGCGGTGTCTTAATGGGGTATCTCGGAGGCCTGCATTTCTGGTGGCCAAAGATCAGCGGACGCATGTATCCGGAAGGCTGGGCTAAGCTTTCGGCGCTGCTGGTGTTCGTCGGGTTCAACCTGACGTTCTTCCCGCAATTCATTCTTGGGTATTTAGG
Organism: Acidobacteriaceae bacterium; assembly: GCA_003132325.1. Taxonomy (GTDB): domain Bacteria; phylum Acidobacteriota; class Terriglobia; order Terriglobales; family Acidobacteriaceae; genus Acidiflorens. Next base: position 10,469 of record PKXK01000258.1, on the reverse strand, counting down.
GATGCCGCGGCGCTACTGGGAATATGCGCGGATGCCGGAGTTCCAGGTGCTGAACGTGCTCTCAACCGCCGGCGCCAGCGTGCTCGCGGTCGGCTATCTGCTGCCGATGATTTACTTGCTCTGGTCGCTGCGTTACGGGCCGATCGCCGAAGCCAATCCCTGGAACGCTGCCGGCCTGGAATGGCGAACGACGTCTCCGCCACCGACTTTCAATTTTGACGAGACGCCGGTCGTTACCTGGGAAGCCTATAACTACGACGAGATTCCAGCGAAGGAACTGGAGGCTCCCGTTGCAGGATAGCCAAGCGATTACCGGCCGAGCGGAAACCCAAGTTACGACCGAAGTTACGGCCATGGAACACGAAGGTCACAATCCGGCGCTGCTCCACCACTTCGCCGACGCTCAGCAGCAGAAGAACGCCGCGTCGCTGGGCATGTGGNNTTCGGCGGCATGTTCTGCGCCTACCTCGTGTACCGCCTCGCCCACTTCAACGCTTTCGCGGCGGGCAGCCAGCAGCTCAGCATCAAGATGGGAGCCTTTAACACCGCGGTACTGATCGTCAGTTCTGTTACCGTGGTATTGGCGGTGAAAGCGGCGGAGGCCGGCCGCCGCAAAGTTCTTGTCGGCTACCTCGTCGTTACCGTACTGCTCGGTATGACATTTCTGACGGTCAAGGGTTTCGAGTATCGCGAAAAATTCGAGAAGCACCACGTGCCTGGCCCGACCTTCAAGTTCACCGACACGTTCGACGACAACGGCAAACAAATCCCGGTCAACCCGAAGGAAGCCGAGCTCTTTTTCTCCCTCTATTTCGTCATGACCGGCATGCATGCTCTCCACATGATCATCGGCTGCGGTCTTCTTAGCGTGCTGGCTGTCCTGGCATGGAAAGGACATTACTCGCCCGGCTACTTCACTCCGATAGAAAACGCGGGGTTGTACTGGCACCTGGTCGATATTATTTGGATTTATCTGTTCCCGTTGTTGTACCTGATTAGCAGGCACTCGTGACGGTGGGAAAGCTGAGAACTGAGAACTTCCATATGTCGGAACAAGCAGAACACACTAGTCGCCCGCAAGGATTTTACCTAGCGATTGGCATTGGCCTGCTCGTCCTGACGGCAACAACCGTCGGCGCTGCTTTCGTGAACCTCGGTCCTTTCAACCCCATCATCGCGCTCCTCATCGCCACCATCAAAGCCACACTGGTCGTGCTCTTCTTTATGCACGTCAAGGGCGCTAGCGAAAAGCTGACCGGCGCCATCGTCGTCTCCGGCTTCTTCTTTCTCGCGATTCTGCTAACCCTGTCGTTGGCGGACTACCTGACGCGATCCTGGCGGTAGTCGTTTGCCTGTGGTTTCCCCTGTGTACCTCTGTGCTCTCTGTGGTTAAGAAATCTTGACCACAGAGAGCACAGGGGTTCACAGGGTAAGACTCCCCTTGCGCCCAGCGCCCGCATCCTCGAAGATGTTCTGTACGCTATGCCACAAGACATCGCACCACCTCCGGCCCAGGCCGCGCAACTCGACGCCACCGCGCTCGAAGCCGCTCTCCGCCGCCATCTTCGCGGCGAAGTTCGCTTCGATTCCGGCAGTCGCGCTCTCTACGCAACCGACGGTTCGAATTACCGCCAGGTTCCGATCGGTGTCGTAGTCCCTCGGGACAAAGAAGATGTGCTCGCCACGGTTACCCTCTGCCGCGACCACGGCGCTCCGCTGCTTGCCCGCGGCGGAGGCACGTCGCTCGCCGGACAATGTTGCAACGCCGCCGTCATCCTCGACTTTTCAAAATACATGGCGGGCATCCTCGAAATCGATCCCGCGCGCCGTATCGCGCGCGTGGAGCCTGGGGTCGTCCTCGATCGCCTTCGCGCCGAAGCCGAGAAGCATCACCTGACTTTCGCGCCCGACCCCGCGACCCACGACCGCTGCACGCTTGGAGGCATGATCGGCAACAACTCCTGCGGCGTGCACTCGATCATGGCCGGCAAGACGGACGACAACATCGAGGCGCTCGAAGTCCTCACCTACGGCGGCCAGCGCATGCACGTCGGCGCGACCAGCGACGAAGATCTCGCCCGCATCATGCGCGACGACGCAGGGGAAGGTGGCCGCCGCGCCGAAATCTACGCCGGCCTCAAGTCCCTCGCCGACCGCTACGGCGAGCAGGTCCGCCGCCAATTTCCTAACATTCCGCGCCGCGTCTCCGGATACAACCTCAACCACCTGCTCCCAGAAAACGGCTTTCATGTGGCGCGCGCGCTGGTCGGCTCCGAAGGCACCTGCGTCACGGTTCTCGAAGCCACCTGCCGCCTTGTCGAGAGTCCGCCGGCGCGGGTGCTGCTCGTTATCGGATGGCCTGACATTTATCTCTGCGCCGATCATGTCCCGCAGATCATGGAGCACCGTCCCATCGGCCTCGAAGGCTTTGACGACATCATGGCCAACGCGAGCCGCCGTAAAGGTGTGAACCTCGAAGCCCTCGCGCTGCTGCCCGAAGGCGCGGGCTGGCTGATGGTGGAATTCGGTGCAGACAAGGCTGACGACGCCGAAGCCCAGGCGCGGCAGCTGATGGAAGTTCTCGATCGCTCCGCGGCCCCGCCCAACATGCGTCTCTTCGTCGATCCACGCCAGGCCCGCCGCATCTGGGATGTTCGCGAGTCGAGCTTGGGTGTGACTTCGCACGTGCCCGGCGAACCGCTGCGCTGGGAAGGCTTCGAAGATTCCGCGGTTGCGCCCGACAAACTCGGCACCTACCTCCGCGACCTGCGCCGGCTGATGCAGGCCTTCCACTACGACGGTTCGTTCTACGGACACTTCGGCCACGCCTGTGTGCATACGCGCATGGACTACGATCTCGAATCCAGCGAAGGTGTCCGCAAATTCCGCCAGTTCATGGAAGAAGCCGCCGACCTCGTCGTGCGCTATGGTGGCTCGCTCTCCGGCGAACATGGAGACGGCCAGGCCCGCGCCGAGCTGCTTCCGAAAATGTTTGGCCCGGAGTTGATGCAGGCCTTCCGCGAGTTCAAGTCGCTCTGGGATCCCGATTGGAAGATGAACCCGGGCAAGCTCATCGAGCCTTATCGCCTCGACGAAAATCTGCGGCTCGGCGCGGACTACGATCCCTGGCAGCCGGAGACGCATTTCAAATTTCCCGACGACCACGGCAGCCTGGCCGCCGCCACCCTGCGCTGCGTCGGAGTCGGCAAGTGCCGCCGCGACGAAGGCGGAGTCATGTGTCCGAGCTTCCGCGTCACGCGCGATGAAGAGCACTCTACGCGCGGCCGTGCCCACCTGCTGTGGGAGATGACGAAGGGCGAGGTCATCAAAGACGGCTGGCAGAACGAAGCCGTGAAGGAATCGCTCGACCTCTGCCTGGCCTGCAAAGGCTGCAAAAGCGATTGCCCGGTCGGCGTCGATGTTGCGACCTACAAAGCCGAATTTCTGTCGCACTACTACGAGACGAATCGCCGTCCGCTGCATGCGCTGGCCTTCTCGAATATCGACCTGTGGCTGAGAGCCGCCGCGCACGCACCGGGCTTGGTGAATCTCACGACGCAACTCCCCGGCCTGCGCGACCTTGCCAAGCTCGCCGCCAGAATTCCCGCCCAGCGCAGCATTCCGGCGTTAGCGCCGGAAACATTCAAACAATGGTGGGAGCGCCGGTGGAGCGACGGGCGTCCCCGCCCGTCCGGCCGCGCGAACCCCGTCCTGCTCTGGGCCGACACTTTCAACAATCACTTCCTCCCCGCAACCGCCAAAGCCGCCGCCGAAGTGCTCGAAGCTGCCGGGTTCGATGTTCTCGTCCCGCGCGCCCACTTGTGCTGCGGCCGCCCGCTCTACGACGCCGGGATGCTCGACCGCGCCAAGGCGCTGCTCCTCCAGATCATGGACGAGCTTCTCCCGGAAATCGAAGCCGCGACGCCCATCGTCGTGCTCGAACCGAGCTGCGCCTCCGTCTTCCGCGACGAACTCACGAACCTTTTCCCCAAAGACGAACGCGCGCACGCTCTCTCGAAGCAAGTCTTCCTGCTCAGCGAATTTCTCGAACGGCGCGCAAAGGATTTTCCGCTCCCCAAACTCGCTCGCCGAGCGCTTATCCATGGGCATTGCCATCACAAGGCCATCATGAAGATGACCGCCGAAGAGGCGGTCCTCGGCCGCATGGGGATTGACTTCACCGCGCCCGCTCCCGGATGCTGCGGCATGGCCGGAGCGTTCGGCTTCGAAAAAGAAAAATATGAGATCTCGAAAGGCATCGGCGAACTCGAACTGCTGCCCGCCGTCCGCCAGGCTCCCACCGACTGGCTCATCGTCGCCGACGGTTTCAGCTGCCGTGAGCAGATCGCGCAGGAAACTGACCGCCACGCGCTGCATCTCGCCGAAGTTCTGCAGATGGCCATCCGCGAAGCCACCGAAACTCCCGAAGGCTTTCCGATGTTCGACCCCGCTCCGCAACACTATCCCGAAGACGCGTGGGTGCGGCCGCACGAGGCCGCGATCAAGAAATCCATGAAGCGGACGGGGTTGGCCGTGGCTGGGATTGCGGCGGGAGCGGCGCTGCTGTTGGCGCTGGCAAGAAAGCGCTGATTTCGGGCGGCGCTGGCGGCTGGACGGGCGAGACGCCCGTCCCCCACACTAGTTGTCGAGCTGCGCTTGGCTGGACCGAACCCCCTACACACAATCTATTGATAAATATAGACTTACCTACCCACTGCCCATCCTGCCTTCTTTCTGGGACAATAGACACAGACAACAGGCCTCCGTATGGAAACCGCAAATCCAACCGTAATATCCCCAGCCGCAGGCCCGACGTCGGCCCAGTCCGTAGCTACCGTCATTGTCCAGAACAAGGCGCTGCAAGGCTCGGTCCTGGTGCTGATCCAGTTTGACGTCTGCGAAGAAATCAACCTCGACTCACTCCGCGATATCTTCGGAGCTCGGCGGCAGGAGGCCAGCTTCAAGCACCCTGCTCCTGGATACGTCCGCTTCCAGCGTCCTCCAGTGGTTGAGCCGGTCGAGCCGCTGATCCTCGAAAGTGGCGAACGGCTTGACGTGCAGATCAAGTACTACGATTACGGGGTGCTGAGCGTTGTGTTCGAGCTGCCTTTTTCTGGCGATTGGGACACGCTTGTCCGCCTCGCCAGCCGCTGGGTTTGGGACACCGATTTCACCAGCTTTGCCCAGAAGATCGTCAAACAGAAAATCGAGCGCGCTCGGCCCGCGCTGGTCAAGCTTTACGAGAGCTGGCTGCATGAAGATTATTTCGTCTTCCACGTGCGGGATCTCGCCGGCAATCCTTCGGCGGCTGAACTGCTCGTGGCCGAGGGAGGACGCATCGCCCAGATCGTCCGCGGCGAGAACTGTCCGCTGTCCGACGGCGAGCAGCAGGAAATCATGCAGTCGAAGATCTCGTACTATCCGAACGATTTGGCTGTGATCAGCTGGAACGCGGCGTTCCTCTACGACACGTCGAGCGGCGCTGAGACGGTCATCCAGTTGCTGGAATATGCCAACTCGCAGCTGCTCGAATTTCGCCACTACGACGAGCTGCTGACGCGCGAACTACAGAGCGTTTACGATTTCATGGATCACGGCTCGACCGGCATCTGGGCGCGTTGGCGCAACGCGAAACGCGCCAATCGCCTGCATACCGTCCTGCTCGATGTGGACGAACTGACCGAGCGCGCCGATAACGCCATCAAGTTCCTGAGCGATATGTTCTCCGCGCGCCTGTACAGAGTCGCCGCGTCGAAGATCGGCGTTAGCGATTACAAGAACCTGGTCAACCAGAAAGTCCATACCGCCGAAGAACTCTATCGCTTCATGGTCGACCAATTCCACCAGAGCCGCGCGTTTGTGCTGGAGGTGATGGTGGTGATTATTCTGGTGATTGAATTGATCTGGCTGTTTAAGGGATCGACTCCGTTCTAGGGGCAGGTCTCAGGGCTGAGGTGTCAGGTCTTAGGAAAAGCTCCGCGGCAGTGCTCCGTCTGTTCGCCTGAAAATAAATTTCTTGGTGGTTGCTTCGGAAGATGTGTTTTTGTTCGTTTTTGGTTTACTGGTCAGTAACGGGGATTTACCCCCCTCTCATGGCCGGTCTTTTGGAATCAATACTTTAGCTTGGTTCTACCGCCATGTCTTGGAGGAATAAGGACTTAGAGGTAAAGTCTTTATTCTTCTTTCACTTAGGGACGTTCCGCCGCCGGTTCGGGCTCCTCCCGGCGTTGGACATACATTTCGTCCCGATCAAAAAGTCAAGCTTGACAAGACCGAGGCCAAGAGAGGGGGCCTTTTCTTGCGTCATGGCTTTTGGGACTATGAAGAGGACGGGCCACACTTCTACCGTTCGACACCGCGTCGTAACTGTAGCTGTTCGTAAACGTGCGGCTGTTGAGGAAAGCGTACTGCGTCGTCGTGCCCGTCAGGCGGCCCATGCTGTCGAACGTGAACTGATAGGCGCCCGTGGGGTCCGTCACCTGGGTTAAGCGCGAGTCGTTGTCGTAGGTGTAATTCACCGCCGTGGTGCCCGGATAGGTCAAAATCCCCGCCCTGTCGCAGAAAACGCGACAAGGACGGGGCACCCTCCGGAGTTGAAATGAGGGAAAGGGTGGGCCAGCCCCCGATCTAGAGTCCAACGTCACGAAAGCTGAGAGGAACGCCCCGTGACGTGCTGTCACGCGGAAGAGCGGCGCTTCGGCGCCGCATAAGACGTCCAAAATCAATGCGGGATTCAGCCCTGGTGGGAGCATTTCTTGCCCAGTCCGCATTTTACGCAGCCTGTTTGCTTGTGCCGCCAAGCCATTGAAAAAAATTCGCTTTTAGCGCCTGAGGGGATCTGCCTGCCCCTTAATCGAGGCATCAATCAACTTGTCCGCCCGCGCACTCCCCGCCGGGTCCCCCCAACAACAATTGGGCGGGTGAAGATCCGACGACAGTTCTCCCGCGTCGCAACAAAGGCCGCCAGCGTATCGCGCCGGTGGCCTTGAAGCTAAAATCACTTCGACGTTTATCAGGACGGCTCTATGGTCAATCGAACCGCCCTGAGCCCTCCATTTCACCGGTCTAAATCCACTGAACTAAGCCTGCTTTTTCTTCTCTTGATCGTGTTTTTCTTGTTCCGGTTGCGGAGTCTTGGGCTGTCCGCCCGGGACCTGCGGTTTCTGTTGCACTGGCTGGTTCGGTTGGTTTCCAGGCTTGTGCTCCGTAGTGGGCTTCTGCGGATCGGTATGTTGTGGGTTGCGATTTTCTTGATCTGACATTTTCCTTCTCCTTTGCTGGTTTTTCTGTTGTTGGTAAGTTGATGCAATCGTGTTAACAGTGATTCAGGCGTTTACCGGGGCCACCTCGCGCGGGTTCGTGCGAGGAAGTGGTTGGTTCGTGGGGCTGATATGTGTGGCCCGCTTCAACACAGAACTCCGAGCGCCAAGCTGACGTCCGCCGGGTCCCCTCCGATTAGTTCCGCACGAAACAGCACTAATTGTGAAAAAGACAATTCCCCAAAGATCGCCGCCGGCAGTTGCCGCAGGCGACCAAAGTTCGGAATCATTTACTCTGCACTCAGGCCTAGCCCTCGGTTCCGGACGCTCGGTAAGCCGCCTCTTTGCCTGCGTCGATGGCTTCTGCGACGTTTTCTTTCCCTCTGTTAGCCATATCCTTGACCTGAGCACGAACTTTTTTACCTGCGGATGCGACCTGGTCCAGTCCGCCCCTGAGTTTGCCAGCGAGTAATTCCTGAGTGTCTTTGCCCGACTGCGGGGCAACCATCAAACCCGCAACTGCGCCGACACCTAATCCAGCTAAAAATGCCCATTCTGTTCTCATCTTCAAACCTCCTTGAAATGTAAAGGCCGGAGCCTCAGCCCGCCCTTCGCAGCGCAACACAAGCGATGCTTCAGACGCGCAGCCCGGCAGCACTAATTGTAAAAAACACAACTCCCCAAGGTCGCCGGTGGCAGGTGCCGCCGGCGACCAAGGTTGGGAATCATTACTCTGCACTCAGGCCTAGGCAACTTCGTGCCTTACTGGCTTGTCGCTCTTGCCCTGGTCGGAGTTCGCTTCGCCCGTCGAAGCGATATCTTGGGCGCCGGTCCGCTCCAAGATTTCCTTCGCCTTCTTGGTCCACTCGGAGCTGTCGGAGTGGACGGAGAGCAGGATCCCACCATCTTTGACGCGGCCTTCGTACCGTTTGGCTTCGTATTCCGGGATTCCCATTCCAATGAGGGCTCCCGTAATCCCGCCGACCGCACCTCCCACTCCGGCCCCTGCGATGGCCGCCACAATCGGGCCAGCAGCGATAAAAGGTCCTAGACCAGGTATGGCCAAGGCGCCGATGCCGACTAGCCATCCCAACCCTCCGCCAAGCACTGCGCCAGTTCCGGCACCTGCCGAGGCGCCCTCCGGAGCCTTCGTGCCCTTTTTAACCGCAAAATCCTTCGACCCCACATTTTCGGGAAACAGAACGGAAATGTCCGTGTTCCGGAAGCCCGCTGTTTTCAGAGCATCCACGCTGCTTTCGACGCTTCCTTGAGTCGGGTAGATGCCGAATACTGCNNGCCTCGACAGTCTTCTTCTCGTCCTCGGACCGTACCGGCCCCTTAAGCGTGACCTGGCCGTTCTGCGTGATGATCTTCACATTGTGGGCATAGGTGGACAGGGATTTGTCCTTCATAATGGCCTGCCGAATCTGCTGAGTGATATCGCGGTCGGAACGATTCTCCTTTTGTTGATCGGCCGTGGGCTCATGCTTGCTGCGATCTCGCTCATTGACCTTGGTATTGTCAACTGCTGGAGCAGCTTGCTGACCAGTTGGTTCTTGCGCAAGTGCTAACGCCCCACTGCCGAGCAGCAGACCGGTGCACAGACAAATACGAACAGCAGTTCTATAAACAACTTTCATCGTTATTCCTCCTGGAAGAGAACCCGAACAGCTTGGGAACGGCTTTTTTTGCACTTTGACTGGAAGATAAAAGGATGACAGACAACAACCTCCCACATCTGGTCAAGATTGCTCACGTGTGAAGATTGAGCAGAATATCGTACTCTGTCATTTGCTTGTAGACCGCATGCGGGGAAATTCCCCCCGCTGGGGACCGGCTACGCTGAGCTAGTCCTTCCACGCACAAAGTGCAGGATAAGCGCAATTACAGCGACAATGAGCAGGATGTGAATGAACCCGCCCGCTACGTGAAAAACGGTAAGACCCAATAGCCATGCTACCAACAGAACTACAAACAGGATCATAAAGATACTCATGTGACCTCCATCCCATTTCTCATCGACTTAAATGCAAAACGGGCAAACCGAACAATACCGTGTGAACATTCGGGTCGTCTGGTCAAAACGGCTCATTTCACGCTCCCATTACTCCACCGCGTCGGCGAAACTCTAGTTCTCACGCACACACTGAAGCGCTGGGCTAAGTTAGGTCGCCCCTCCGGGGCTTGCCGCAGAGGCTTCGGAAAAAGTGGAGTTCGGTTGGAGAAGAGAGAATGGAGGGGAATCATCGTGGGATAGGAAGTCAAAACCCCCGCCCTGTGTCTGCAAAGAACGCAGACACAAGGACGGGGCACCCTCGGGAGTTGAGATGAGTGAAAGGGTGGGCCAGCCCCACTGATAGCTGACGACTGAGAGCTGAAAACTGGGTTGCCTCACCTAGAACGCGTCAATCCCGGTGACGCTTGCCCCAATGATCAGCGTGTGGATATCATGCGTGCCCTCGTAGGTTTTGACGCTTTCGAGGTTCATCAGATGCCGCATGATGGGGTAATCGTCGGCGATGCCGTTGGCGCCCAGAATGTCGCGCGACAGCCGGGCGCATTCCAGCGCCATCCAGACGTTGTTTCTCTTCGCCATCGAGATGTGCTGGTGCTGCACTTTTCCCGCGTCTTTCAAGCGGCCGACTTGNNTTGGTGATCTCGTTGATCATCCAGGCGAGTTTCTCCTGCACCAACTGATGCGAGGCGATGGGCTGATCGCGCCATTGTTTGCGCATGATGGAATACTGCAGCGCGCAGTCGTAACACGCCATTGCCGCGCCTACCGCTCCCCACGCGATGCCATAGCGCGCCTGGTTCAGGCACATCAGCGGAGACTTCAATCCATCCGACCTGGGCAACAGATTCGACTCGGGGATGCGCACATCCTGCAGCGACAAGCCCGACGTCACCGACGCGCGCAGCGACCACTTCCCGTGTATGTCGTCGGCCTTGAA
>PKXK01000258.1:0-245 GCA_003132325.1 Acidobacteriaceae bacterium | reverse complement strand
ACTTTGCGAGCGCGCATCCTCATGCCGCCGGGATTCGATCCGAAGTCGGGTTCGGTCAGTCCGAAGCAGCCGAGTTTTTCGCCTTTCTGCAAGGCGGGCAGCCAGGTGTTCTTCTGTTCGTCGCTGCCGAAGGTGTAAATCGGATACATCACCAGGGCCGACTGCACGCTGACGAACGAACGGACGCCGGAATCTCCGCGCTCGAGTTCCTGGGTGACCAGGCCGTATTCGACGTTCGACATGCC
>PKXK01000018.1 GCA_003132325.1 Acidobacteriaceae bacterium | reverse complement strand
GCACAATGCGGTATCTGAAGCCATCACGCAGCCAGCATGTGCGGGATAAGGTGAACGAGATTTTCGCGTAGAGATCTGGACCGGTTTTTCTGGTAATCAACTTCTTATTTTCAGTGCGGTACTTGTGAGGCGCTCAACTGATGGAGCATTCCTCGATCACCGTCAGCCAGGGTTACGTGCAAGAGTTGACGGAATCGGTTGAAAGGGCGATGGCCGGTGTATTTCCTGCCTGATTTTGTCCTTCTTCTGGAGCCAAGATTGGAGCCAAGTAAGGTAGCACAAATCTGCCTGCCGTGATTTGCCTAGAATGGACACGATTCCCCAACACCGACGTTCGCTTGGCAGTGAGCTAGCACCGCGCTGTGGAGAGGCTCTATGATTGCAGGGTTCCCGCTTGCGACGCCTGAATTCTGGCTCGTCAACCTCAGATCCGATGCATTCGTGTAAAACGAGGTCGAACCGTCATGAAGAAGCCCAAGCCGGACTCGTCTCCAAACGCGACACGCAAATCTGAGTCGGTTGTCGAAAGCACGTCGGAACCAGACATCATTTGGGACGGTGTGACAGAATCCGAGACTCTGACTCAAGAAGGTGTAAAACTCCGACAAGACCTTGCTGACTTTTCCAAGAACTACAACTGGCCCAAGGTGCTCGACCTCCTGTCGGAATATCCGGAACTCGTCAACTCTACGCGCCCAGGCGGCCATTCATGGGCTGGTTGCCCTCGTACATTGCTTGATGGTAGTGTCGGCCCCGTGGTAAAAGTCGTCTAAACATTGCTGACGAGACGAGGCTGGACTCACGGATAACCCAAAGGAACCTGCTACTGGCCGGTGCCGGTTAAACTAACCGTGTGCTGGCCGTTGATGCCATCGTCCTGAATCGAAAGAGATCCGGCCAAGATTCCTTGCAGCGTCGGGTCGAAGAAAACAGAGATTGTACACTTTGCACCGGCCAGGAGCGTGATCGGCCAGACCATCTCGCACTACCGCAGCGACCCGATAATGTTGGAATGTTTATGTTCCGAATGATTTGGTCGTCACCGATCCGCTCAACAAGTTTGTGCATTCGATTTCTGTGGTCACACGGGGAAAACATTGTTCACGCCACATCCCAATTTGAGCGATGAAGTGAATCGCAACATTATCAGGTCGGAAATCGAGGGTGGCGTGTTCCTCGACCGGCTACAACTGCACAGCGTGCTGCTGATCCAAACACAACACCGTTGCTACACGGCAGTGATGCTGGGAGGAAGCCAAGCGTTAATTTCCGGTCATCCTGAATACTGTCCAGAACCCACCTTGGTTGCCATTGCGGGATCGACTTGGGGCGGTTCCATGCTGAAACTGCGTTTTGTCGGTCGTGGTATGCAGTTGGAGTTTTGTCATCCGGGATATTCCACCCCCATTGTCACGTCTCGCGTGCAGGAAATCCGGGAGTGTGCAGAGCGTGCGCCTGCCTTGGATCAGGCAGCGCAGCATGTGGTCGCGCACAAGGCGGTTCCTTGATCGACCAGACCATCTCGCACTACCCCATAATCGGACCATTCGCGTCCCTCCCCTGCTGGGACACCAGATTTCATAATCGGCCGTACCAAAAGAGATAACCTCGTCCTTGTTGTGAATCGGCCTATCATCCCAATCAGTGGGGGCTACGCACATGGCAGCGAATCAAGTAGTGCTTTACTTCGATAAGCAGGAGGATGCTTTGCTTTTCACTCTGGCTGCCAGTTCGGTAATGTCAGCAGAAGGTCCGGTCCCCAGCAGCAAGGCAGCAGGCAGGGTTGCGGAGGAGATTTGCAAAGCCAGTCGAATCAAGACTGAAGGTGTTCTCAACATCGCGTGAAGGGCGGCAAAATTAGATGATTCGAAAAGCTGCGCTGCAAATAGGGGTACCTGCGCTACTCGCTTTCATTGCATGGAATACGTACCTTGCCGTTAACCATCTACAGCGGGTGCAGAAAACAGCGGCGCTCACACTGGAAAGCTCTGCGATCCAAGCGGAACTCTCCGGTGTTTTCAGAGACCTGACCGACATGGAAACAGGCCAGCGGGGATACCTGCTAACCGGGGACCCCGCCTACTTGCAGCCCTACACTGATGCGAAGGGCAGGATCGAAACAAATTTTGACAGCCTTCGCGCACGGCTCGCTAATCGGCAGCACGAACAATCACTGGAGTCGCAGTTGGAGACTTTGGCGAGATCAAAGCAGGCTGAGATGGAGCACACTATCAGTTTGCGCCAACAGGGGTATCGCCGTCGCTCATTCAAGCTCGTCGATACCAACGAAGGCAAGGACTACATGGATGAGATTCGTCGCATTGCGTCTTCGCTATCCTCGGCGGAGAGCAGCAATTTCGCGAGATTCGACACAGAGAGGATGGCCGTACTGAAGAGGGCGTTGTCGGCAACCATTATCGGCAATTCTGTCCTGCTTTTGCTCGCAGCATGTCTGTTTGGGCTGATCCGCCGCCATGGGCGACTGCTTGGACAAGAAGCCTCCCAGAGCAGAATTGAGCTGGCCGTGCGGGATTTGCGGCTAGAAAAACTAACGTCTGCCCTCTCCGGCCAAGCGCGTTGCAACATCATTGCCATCAATATGAACTCCCGATTGCTGCTGGAGAATTACGGAGGTTTTCTTCCGCGACAGGGGCACGAATATGCCGAGCAGATGAACGAAGCAGCGGCACAAATAGAACAACTCCGACAAGATTTAGTTGGCAGCCGAAGCTCCGAGAGTGATGAAATCGTAGCTTAGCAGTTATATTGTGCGCGAGCGCAAGGGCTGCGAAGCGCCTCCCGTAGATTGTCGATGATGGGAACAATTTTCCTCGGCGTACCCAGTGCTCGGAAAAATCGCCCCGAAACGACAATAGCCCTGCTTTCGTTGAGCGGTCGGTCCCCAAAGGTCCGGATGACCCCAGAATAGAGCGTTGTTGACCTTGCGGGATGTTCAACCTAACATTCTCGCCAATGGTTACACCCTCCCAACTTGTCGGCCAAACCATCTCGCACTACCGGATCGTCGAGAAGCTGGGCGGCGGCGGCATGGGCGTGGTCTACAAGGCTGAGGACACCCGGCTTCATCGATTCGTCGCCCTCAAGTTCCTGCCCGAAGAGGTTGCCCGCGACCCGCAGGCACTCGCCCGCTTTCAACGCGAGGCCCAAGCCGCATCCGCACTGAACCACCCCAACATCTGCACGATTTACGACATTGGCGAGCAGGACGGGCAGGCGTTCATCGCCATGGAGTTTTTGGACGGCGCGACTCTGAAACACCGAATCGCCGGAAAGCCGATGGAGACGGATGTATTACTTGGTCTGGCGATTGAGATTGCCGACGCGCTGGATGCAGCCCACTCCAAGGGGATCGTCCACCGCGACATCAAGCCTGCCAACATCTTTGTCACCGACCGCGCCCACGCCAAAATTCTGGATTTCGGGCTGGCAAAGCTTTCTGTGAGACCGGGAGCCAGTGCGGACGCAAACGCCGCGACCATCGACTCCGAAGAGCATCTGACCAGCCCCGGAGCAACAATGGGCACGGTCGCTTACATGTCGCCAGAACAAGTCCGCGCCAAGGAACTGGACGCACGCACTGATCTGTTCTCCTTTGGCGCGGTGCTGTACGAGATGTGCACCGGGACGCTGCCATTTCGCGGGGAAAGCACAGGAGTGATCTTCGACGCGATCCTGAACCGTGCCACGGTGCCGCCAGTGCGGCTGAATCCTGATGTGCCGCCCAAGCTGGAAGAGATCATCAACAAGGCTCTGGAGAAAGACCGCAACCTCCGCTATCAGCACGCAGCCGACATGCGAACGGATTTGCAGCGGCTGAACCGAGACGCGGACTCCGGCAAGTCAGCGGCTGTAGTTGAATCGGCACCCGTTTCTCGCAAAAGACGGCTCCAATGGGTCGCTGCGGGGGCCGTTGGCGCTATCGCCGCACTCGTAATTGCCCTCTTACTCTGGCAGTCTCGGCATCCCGCCGTCTCCCCCGTTAATTCTGCAAGCCCGAGGGTGATCGCGGTGCTGCCGTTCCAGAATGCGGGTTCCGACAAGGACACTGATTTTCTACGGCTTGCCTTGCCAGATGAAATTGCGAATACGCTGAGTTACGTCCAGTCGTTCTCGATCCGTCCATTTGCCACAACGAGCAAGTACAGCGGGCCCAACTTGGACTTGCAACAGGCTGGTCGGGAGATGGGAGCCACCTCGATTGTAACGGGACACTACCTCACGGAAGGTAACCAGTTGGAGGTCACGCTGGAAGCGGTGGAGGTTGCGAATAACCGCAGCGTTTGGCGAGACTCAATCAGCGTTGCAGCCTCAGACAGGATTGCAATGCGGGAACAAATTACGTCGAGAGTTCGGCAAGGCCTTGTCCCCATGCTTGGAGGGTCATCTGCCTCTGGGGAGGCGGGGACTCGACCCAAGAACGAGGAGGCATACGACTTGTATTTGCGCAGCATCGCGGTCTCGCATGATGCTGGTCCCAACAAGGACGCAATCGTGATGCTGGAGCGTGCCGTGGGCATTGACTCCAGCTACGCGCCTGCTTGGGGGGCTCTGGGCCAACGCTATTACTTCGACGCGGACTATGGAGATGGCGGGGAACAGATGTTAAGGCGTTCGGGCTCGGCTCTGGAACGAGCGCTGGCTCTTGATCCGAACCTGACCGATGCGGCTGCACAATTGATCGTTAACCGGACCGAACGAGGTGAGATTGGAAATGCTTATGCGGAAGCGTCAGCCTTGGTCAAGCGCAGGCCGGATAGTGCTCGCGCACATTTCGTTCTAGGGTACGTTTTGCGCTATGCCGGACTATTGGATGACGCGGCCCGAGAGTGCGAGACTGCGCTGAAGCTGGATCGGGTAAATCAATTACGTTCGTGCTCTTGGACCTTTCTGCAATTAGGTCAGCCACAGAGAGCAATGGAGTTCGTCCGCCTCGACGCGGGCTCGGAATGGGCAGCAAGGCAAACAGCTTTTATTCTCATGGGCCAAGACAGGCTAGCCGACGCACGCCAGACGATTCAGAGAACGTCGGATGCTCCTTTAATGGGTCGTGATCTGGTTCAAGCTTGTCTTGACCCCCAGCAGACACCACGATTGGGAAAAGCCGCTCAGAAGATCGAGGCCGCCGCGCTTGCGAAAGTTGATGCGGAGCCTCGGTATTACTTTGGAGCCCTGCTGTCCTACTGTGGGCAGAAGGATGCCGCTCTGCGATTGCTGAGAAGTGCCGTTGAAAACAATTATTGTTCCTACCAAGCATTGCAATCCGACCCGTGGCTTGTGAAGTTCCGAGGAACTCCTGAGTTCAGTGAATTGCTATCGGCAGCGAAAGAGTGCCAGAACAGATTTTTGGTGCAGCGGAACCAGAGTCCGCATTGAAAGACGCCGACCCCGACATCCCCATCCTGAAGCAAGCCAAGGCGGAGTACGGGAAGCTGCAATGAGGTACGGAAACCATGGTCATCGCCGCATCGGCCCTCTCGCTTCTGGCGCTCTTGCTGGCTCCCATCCTCTTGATCCGGTACCGCAAACGGTGGGTGGCAGCCTTCAACTCGGTGGTTACGAACCGAATCACGGGACGATTTGCCGCCCGATTGCCGGGCTTCGGCATTCTTACCCACGTGGGTCGAAAGTCAGGCAGGACCGCACTCACGGGGAGATGGGTACGAGAGCCGCAATCACTTCGCAGTCCAGCGTCTATCGATTCTTCGCCACGATTGGTTCCGCCACCGGACATCAGGCTTCCAAGCGTGCTTGCTGCACCATCTCGACCAGAACCTTTCTGGTTTCTGCCGGGTTGCTCACTTCTCGCAAGAATGCAATGCGAGCGCCTCGCACACCATTGTGCGTTTTCACACGCATATGAAACCCAAGGCGATCAACTGCGATCATCGTTGCTTCCTGCGCCTCAATGCGAGCAAATTTACGGGCAAGAAGGGCGAGCGCATCCTTGTGGTCGGTATTCATGTGTTGAATGATCTCGACCATTGAGTCAGCAAGAGGATCGGTTTGGCTGCGGCCATATTCGGAGGCAGAGACCCAACCCATCACCCCGAAGCCGCCAACGTAATAGATGTCCACCGCGTCCATTCGGTAAAAAGAAAAGTCCTCGAAATCCACCCAATACTTGCTGTTGGCATAACGTTCGAGATAGAGATTACGAGCGTCCGCCACCTCCGATTCCGGTATCGGCCTTACATTTCCTACCAGAGTGACTCTGGATGCTCCGAGTGGATCACTACCAGCATCTGCCTGAGTAATCAGCAAGCTAGCGCGAGGGTCCGCCTGCAAGTTCTGCGTATGCATCGCCATCGTGCTGATGAGGAAGATGGGACGACCGTGTTCGTCCAGTCCATAGGGCATAACTGATCCGAAAGGAAACCCCGGCTGTTTGCGGGAAAGGGTCGAGAGGCTTCCAATGCGGGAAATGTAGACCAAAGTTCGTGCTCGCTCGGCGAATGAAGGTTCGGGTACGGGAGACTGATCACTCGCCCCGCTAGTGCCCGCGTGTTTTCTGATGGATGAGGAAGACATCGCCGTCCCTTCGGGCAGTTTAAATAATCGTCTTGGGGTTGTATACGGAGGCGAGTCAGTCGGGAAACCGACGAGCGGAAACGGTTAGGAAATTTGGTTACGGCGATTCACAATGCGAAGCGCTACTTGACGTGTCCCGCAGGGGAAAGCCGGGCTGCGCTGACAGTTTCCCTCCTATACAATCATCCCGCTGTCAAAATACCCGAGGGGGGTAACAATGCCAAATCTAGAGAATGCGCTTCAGGAGCTTCGCGAAGAGCAAAAGCAAGCGCAGTTACGAGCAGAAAAGTTATACCAAGCAATTTCGGTGATCGAATCCTTGAACGGTACCGGCGTATCCCGCAAGGCAACCCGACCGACCCGAATCGTGTCGGCGGCTTCACGGCGCAAAATGGCGCAGGCGCAGCGAGCGCGATGGGCCAGAGTGAAAGCACACAATGTTATTCCCATTGCATCGAGGCGAGGCAAGCACACCATCTCGGCGGCAGGCCGAAAGAGAATCGCGGCGGCACAGCGGGCAAGGTGGGCGAAGGTGAAAGCTGCAAAGAAGTAGGCTGCTTAGAGCCAGCGGAGCCTGTCACGAGTGCGGGTGATCGCGTTTGAGACGGCGGATTCGAGCGATTCAAGCCGCTCTGAGCACAGCTTGGGCGTTGTCAAAAACAGGTTCCACATTGATGTGGAGGGATTCCAGATCGCCGCACACCTCGGCCAATCGGCTTATCGACTCGATGGTACGGTTTAGCTCGTTCGCCGGGATTTCACGCACTTTGACCGTGAGTTCCACATTGTACTTCGCCGTTTTCCCGTGGTCTTTGGCAGACTGTGGCATCTGTCCCCGCAGAGTCCCATCCAACATCCGAAAAAGGTTGAGCAGAGAACGGCTGCCGCAAACACTGCATACATCATGCGGGCTGTTGCTGATGGTTTCACAACCAGCACAGAACACGGCGTTGAGCAGAGGAACTGCGCTCAAGCCTCCGTTGGTACGGGCTCCTGCGTTCATATCCGAACCTCCTAATAAAAGATGCTCACTCGCCAAGATCGGTTTCCGCAATTCTTCGGGACCGCCCCCGCCAACCTGACCAGCTAACGCCCTACCTTTCCGCCCGTCTTGGAATCGGATAGAAAATGCGGTAGGGTTCGGACGCATGGGAATGTCTCCCGACAACTTGCAGCGTTTCATCGACCAGCATCCCGCCGTGTTTGTGGCGATCTTCCCGATGTACTTTCTCTGCTTGTGGCTTCTGGTTGGGGCGACAACCAGCGTCATCGGCGGCTGGTTCTCGCTGGCGAAACTCTATCGCACGCGGGTGCCGTTCAACGGCACAAAGTGGAGAGGTCAAAGCGGCCAGATGCGGTGGCTGGCGAACTACAACAGGGTGCTGACGCTTGGAGTCAGTCCGCAGGGTTTGTATTTAGCCAGCATGTTCCTTCTTCGGTTCATGCACCCGCCGCTGCTTGTTCCATGGAGCGAGATCAAGGTGCGAAGGAAGAAGGGCTGGGTGTTCGAGTACGTGATCTTCACTATGGGGCACGAGTTGGCAATCCCTTTGCGGATTCGCGGGAAGCTGGCGGCAAAGCTGCGGGAGTCGGCTGAAAACTGTTGGCCTGTCGAAGAGACGTGAGCGCCAAGACCGAATTGTGCGAGCGCTTGTCGGGTTTGACGGTCTGCTATGCTCACTGAAAATGAATGATCCAACTCAATTGACGCGAAGCCGGGANNCGAACATGGGCGATCCATCTCAATTGACGCGAAGCCGGGAAACTCGTTGTGATAGTTGCACCCGCATCACCCCGAGCTACGACATCGTGAATTACGGCTCCATTGAAGGCGGATATCGACATCTCTGTAGCCAATGTTTCAACAAGGAAGTGGCGGAAATGGCTGGGCTGACAGGATTCGAGAATGCCAAGTTCGAGCCGGTGGGCCTCGTTGATTCGACTGGAGAAGTCCACGAGTTTCACTTTCGCACCCATTTGTTCGGGACCGGAGTCGCGCTCGACGCCTTCGAACTTTGCGGTGGACATCCGGCTGGCTACAAGTTCCAAATCATCGGTGATCCGGAGGAAGACCTGTTGGTTCTGCTCGGGCGATTGATCGAAAAGATGCGCCGTGCCTTGTCCACAAAGCATCTCACGGACGGCGAGCACGGACTGCAAATCGCGGAACAACGAGTGGTGCGCGGTCGGATTGAGTGGGACGATGCCAGCGATGGCCGCGTGCCGCTTCTTGTCATTGATGGTCGGGAGATCGGCTGGGACGAATTTGGCCGCATGTTGATGAGCTTTGAGGGCTGGCAGTTCAAGCTGAGCATCGCCGACAAGAGCGAAGAGTTGTGACCCACCCTCCGCATCCGTACTCAAATCGGTGCGCCAATCCAAGGCGTCCGCAGACTGAATTCTTCAAATTGCTTGCACTTAGAGCCAATGCCGTGCCCACGATGACCCGCCAAGCTGGTCACAAAGGCTTCCCGCACCTCTGAAACGCCCGAGCCGACCCGAATCCTGTCCGGGGCAGCCCAATCCCAGCAGAAGGGGGCTTCCCCATGGGTCACGCACCCAGAGCCGTCCTCGCCAAAGTCACGACTGCGCTCTGTGGAACACGTAAAAGAACACCATCACGCTGAAGCAACCAAACGCATAAACGAACGACTCGAACACCATTACCGCAGGAACCAGACCCCGCAGCAGATTGAGGAAGTTGAAGACGAACTGCCACACTAGAAGAGCCGTCATCAGAATCGTTCCGATCAGTGCCAGCAATGCCGCGTTTTTGAGTGTCATGGTCGGAGTATGAACGTTGCCAGTGTCAGCCGCAACTCCGGCTCCTTCCATCTCGGCTTCGACAACGAACTCGTCGCCCGCTTTCCTGACAGAGCCCTTCGCAGACGGTTGCTCAGGGGCGAGTCGGATCGTTGGGGCATCGGAGCGGTTGACGCGTGCCTTGAGCTTGAGTTTCATCTGGGTCGCCTCCTCAGCCCGAGAACACATTATCAATTTTCTTCATGATCCGCTCCGCCCACTGAACCGCAGCGGCGACCAGCGATTCGTTCCTCGGGCTCGGCTTGGAATCGAAGAGATCGTCAGCAGTCTTCAGGTGCTCGCCACCAGAATCCCGTCAAACAGCAATATGTGACGGTGACTCCACCCATGTCTCGAAGTATCCGCCGTCGTAGCACTCGACGCTCTGGAAGCCAGCAGCACGAAAACTTTCGCTGATACGTCGCCCGTCACCACCCGAGACCACAACGACGCTGGTTTCCTTGCGTGTCACGCCCAACAGCAGATCACAGGCACGCTGGTCAACTGGAAGCAGACCATACCCGCAAAGCACCAGCTTCTCGGCACGCTCTAGTGCAGCGGCAGCCTGCGACCACAAGGACGAGAAGAACTCTTCGTGCTCAGGGCCAAACGATGTGTGGTAGTAAAACTCTTTGGTTCGCCCCGGCAGTATCAGGCTAGGAAATCCGCCGCCCCCCGGAAAAGTTCCAGCCATGTCTATGTAACCTAGATATTTCAAGTAGTCTGTTGCGATGCATGGGTACCGACCTAGCGAACTGTTGTCGCTGGCGGCAAATGCTCCTGATGTGATTCCCCCGAAAATGGACACCAGCCAGTTCATGCTTCCATGCAGCTTCAAAACAAGAACAGGACTTGGCTGTATTAAAGTTCCAATTTGGAAACCATAGCCCTGAGAAACATCCCACTTGCCAACCCGCTTTAGTTCCCTTTCCAGTGAGTCATCGTAGTTGAAGGTGATGATGACATCACCCGGCTGAACAATTCTTTCTGCGAACTGCTGATAAGCAGGGGCGGGGTTGGTGTGAATCTCCGTAAACCACACAGGTACGGCTTCACGAAGTTTGCCACGTTGGTGAGCCGCATTGCTCCGTCGCAGCCGATCTTCGAGTTCTTCAGAACCTTCAAGAGACTTGATGTAAGCATCGAGTTTTGTGATTACGTCCTCGATGTTCGGAGCGCCGCCAAACTCTTCTTTGATGAAATCAGCAGTGTACCGATACTCTTCACGTTTCGACATCCATGAGAGCATCTCGGCTCCCATCGTTGAGGCCAGCGGATAGCCAACATGCTTCGATGATCCCGCTCCGAACACGTAAACGGTGGACATATCCGACTGCTGTCGTCAGGGCTTGCGGAAATCCACGTACTAATTTCGTCGTTGCTGTTCCTCTGTGCCCGATGAGCTATGTTACCAGCGTTCTGCTGCCGAGGCATTGAACTCAGCGGTGGAACTATGGAGAAAGCACGGGCTTTTCTCCTTTCCTCGGCGGTGGGTGCTTACCGCGATTCCCGTGTAAATGATCCAATCAGGAATTGCAAAGGCGCATTGATGATAAGCCGCCTCAATGGGGTCGTTGTCCACGAGGAAGAGAAAAACTGAGTGCTAAGGGCCAGCAACCTTCTGTCTCCGTATCCGCAAAACGTACAGAATGCGATGGCTTGAGTCGCATGATCCTGATCTACCTGCGCTTGGAGACGTTCAATCTGGAAAGGAAAATCGGCAATCTTCTTTGCATCTGCTGAGCAGACGAAACTCTTGAGTTCAAAGATGATCGAATCGTCCGCGTCCCTTATTATCAGGTCTGCCTTCCCGCCAGCCCCCGGATACCTGTAGTTGAAATCAACGCATTCTTGACGCACACCGACATCCATCAGAGCCGAGACGAGTTCGACGCGAAACCACGATTCGACTGCAACTGGGAACGCGCAAGCGATGGAAGCCGATTTGCATTTAGCAAAGTGCTCGCAGCAAGCATTAGCGAGGCGATCAATATCAATCATCTTCCCTCAGCTACAAAACAGAGTAGACCTCGGACGCGGGCCTTCGCAGACCACCCTTCCAATCTCTTAGCACGCTCGTAGCCCGCATCAGTCTCGCATTCCAGCAAGTGGAAGGGTGGCAATCAACAGCACTCTCTTCAAGCTCATGGCGGGGCCGAAACCAGCCGTTCAGGAAACGGAGCCGATCAATTACAATCCCTCGCGAGGGGGATTCATGGCAAACCTAGCGGGACTGGCGTCCATAGTGTCGGAATTGAGGGCGGTGAGAACGAATCTGGCGAATGAGCTTCGTCATGTCGATGCGGCTCTTTCAGTTCTAGGCAAGTTGGGCGGCGGGAGTTCCTACACGACAGGGAGACACACTGTGTCAGCCTCGGCTCGCAAGCGTGTTCCGCCTCAGCTGGAAAT
>PKXK01000286.1 GCA_003132325.1 Acidobacteriaceae bacterium | reverse complement strand
TAATCCATGGCAGAAGCAAAGCCCTCCAAAGACACCGACAAACGCGAACGCATCGTCAAGCGCATTGCCCGCGAATTGCGCGACGGATTTTACGTCAACCTTGGCATCGGGTTGCCCACGCTGATTGCCAATCATGTTCCGCCGGGGATAGACGTCATACTTCAATCCGAGAACGGGATGCTGGGCATCGGGCCCTACCCGCTCGAAGGTACGGAAGACGCGGACCTGATCAACGCGGGAAAAGAGACGGTCAGCGAACTGGCGGGCACCTCGTATTTTTCGAGCGCGGAATCTTTCGCCATGATTCGCGGCGCGCACATTGACCTGAGCGTGCTGGGCGCGATGGAAGTCGACGAACAAGGCACTCTCGCGAACTGGATGATTCCGGGCAAAATGGTCAAGGGCATGGGCGGCGCCATGGACCTGGTAGCGGGCGCCCGCCGCGTGATCGTCGCCATGGAACATGCGACCAAAGATGGCCAGCCGAAGATCCTGAAGAAATGCACCCTGCCGCTGACCGGCGTGAAAGTCGTGGACACGATCGTCACCGAGATGGCCTACATCCGAGTCACACCCGAGGGCTTGCTGCTGGAAGAGATTGCTCCCGGCCTAACGGTAGAAGACGTCCAGAAAGCAACCGAAGCGAAGTTGCGCGTCAGCGCTAATCTGAAGACGATGTAAGATCAAGCTGGATAGCAAGCGCCAGGACCCAGAGCAGCCGGATGAGACGGCAAAAGCGAGGTGAGTTGTGATAGCCAAGACTTAACCTTGCACACCACGCTGTCGGATCGGGTCGCTACTGTCCGGCCGTAACAGGGTTTTTGAGCGCAACGGCTGAAGGGCGAACCAACGGCGCAAAGTTGTGTAAACGCCTGCTTTCGACAGTTAAGGGCTAGCGTGATTTCGACGGTTGTGATTTCGACGGTTGTAAATCCCCGCCGGCTGCGAAAGCAACAGCCGTTCCGCCATTCGTGCTTTCGATCACTGAAAAGTGATGCAGGCTGTAGAATACACAATTTAGGTAGAAGCTATGTCAAAAGCTCCGACAACCTCGTCTTCGAAGAGCAACTTCCTGTCTCCTGGTGAAACGGGGGAGGTTGGGGATCTGCGGGTTCCTGCGGCTCTAGCCTGTCTCTCTGCCTTTTGCCTTTGGGTTATCCCTATCGGTTCAAGTCTTTGGCTGGACGAACTGGTCACGTTTTGGAGTAGCTACAAAGGGATCGTGCCTGCCATTGCACGCAGCCAATTCTGGCCGGGACAGAACACGGCTTATACGGTTCTGATTGCTTCAATTATCCGCGTCGCGGGTACGAGTGAGGTTGTGCTGCGTTTGCCGTCTCTCATCGCTGCTGTGCTTACGGCGTGGCTATTGTTTCGCTTAGGGGAGACTTTTCTTGATAAGGAGGCGGGTATTCTTGTCGTCGTCGTCTTCACTTCCTTACATGAAGTTGCTCGGCAAGCTGCCACCAATGCGCGACCCTACAGCATTGCTCTGCTTCTCGTCGTGGCGAGTATGCTGCAATTAGTCAGGTGGCTAGATAGCCAACGTCTGCGAAATATGGCCGGATTCACAGTCACAGCTGCTGCGATTCCTTATTTTCATTTGATGTTTGCGACGATATACTTAGTGTTCTTCGCCTATGGCGTTTATCGATGGCTAACTGAGCGCCGGATTCGAATCAAACAGATAGCCTTAGCCGCTGTGGTAATTGCGTTTCTGTTGGCGCCTCTTCTCTGGTACACACTTTTTGCACACAGGCTATCCGCGAGGTCCTCTTGGGCAGGCACCCCTGACGCCCAGCAACTGGTGTCGGCTTTCATGCCGAGCGTTCTTGCCAGCACTCTTCTCTTAGGCCTTCTGGCCGCATCGTTCGCTTGTCGGAGAACAGCAGCAGCGCTGCTCCCGATCCCGCGCTCGACTGCATTGTTATTTATGAGCTGGCTCATTCTGCCGGTGGTCACAGCTTTTGTCGTGGCTCGAGTTACTCCCTTAAAAATATTTGCGCCTCGGTACTTCCTGCCGGCCTTTGCTGCCTTGGCACTCATCATCGGTTGCGGATTAAGAATGCTCACATCAGCGCGGATGCGTGCTCTCATTGCGGCCTGCGTCGCAGTGGGCTCAATCATAAGTTATGCAGGTTACCATTTGAATGCTTCTCCGCGTCACGAAGATTGGAGGGCCGCCGCGAAAATCGTACGATCTCTAGACTTACCTCCAACGACGCCGGTAATGCTGTCCGTCGGCTTGGTCGAAACGGCAACGATTCGTTCTGACGTCCAAATCGATCGCGATAGTCCATTGCTATGTCCGCTCTCCAAATATCCGATTCCCGGACGAATTGTTCTCATTCCGTACCGGCTCAACCCGGACTCAATACGCTACATGCAGGAGATTTCTTCGCAAATCCTAGCGGCTGATGACACGTTCGTGGTGGTCGCGCGGAAGAACGAAGAGTTTATTCCCTGGATTGGAGGCTGGTTCCGGGCCCAAGGTTTCGAATCGTCGGAAGTGGGTCACGCCGAAGGGGTGCCAGTTTTCTTGTATCGCCGCTTACATCACTAGCGTGCAATTTCTGAACTGCTCGAAGCCCCACCGGCTCGCGGCCTCTGCGAGAAGATACCGTGATTCGCGGCGATCCGGCTGGCGTTTGCTCCAACACCGAATCGGCCACTCCTGGTTTTCAATCCGCTCAACCAGTAACACGCCTGATCTGGCAAGGGCGGGTACAAGCCATAAGGGCAGCGAAGCATCACGCTCGATTCCCTTCTTGGTTGGTGGAACTCCTAGCTCCGACGGGAAAGCCCACCGCCTGAGCTCAGTTGGCGAAACATCCCGATAGCGCTCATTGACCTCGGGACGGTGGTTTTGAGCGTAATCGCCTGGTTTCGTCAACAATCAATCCGCGACTCCTGCAAGTCCCCTATAACAGGCACATACATTCCAATTGCGTGTCATTTCGGGAATTGCTAATGTCTCGGGGATAACAGCGGTAATGTTTGACTTTCGACACCCAGGGTGAAATCATTATTTCGTCGAGCGGAGCGCAGCTTTACCCCGCGGAGGCTTGATCTTGTTCTCGCCCTTCTTGCGCATTCATTCAGTCTTCATCATAGGAAGTTCCCTTTTGCGTATTCCCAACCCTTGAGAAGAGGGCCATCATGACACCCGTGGTAGCAGCCAAGAAACTCAGCAAATTCGATCCCAAGAAATTCCTTTCGACCATCGACGGCGGTAGAAAGATCGTAGCCTTTCCCAAAAAGCAGACGATCTTTGCTCAGGGCGGCTCAGCCGATGCTGTTTTTTACATCCAGGAAGGAAAGGTAAGACTCAGCGTTGTGTCGGAGATCGGGAAGGAAGCCACAATAGGCATTCTGAACAATGGCGATTTCTTCGGAGAAGGGTGCCTTACAGGGCAGCTTCTCCGCATGTGCTCCGCAACCGCAATGACCGATTGCTATGTGATGAAAATCGACAAGAAGTCCATGATCGAAGTGCTTCACCGGGAACACGCGTTTTCCGATATGTTCGTGGCATATTTGCTGACTCGGAACATCCGATACGAAGAGGATTTGGTTGACCAGCTTTTCAATTCCA
This sequence comes from Acidobacteriaceae bacterium, assembly GCA_003132325.1. Lineage (GTDB taxonomy): Bacteria > Acidobacteriota > Terriglobia > Terriglobales > Acidobacteriaceae > Acidiflorens. The sequence goes on along the minus strand of PKXK01000286.1, from coordinate 3,803 downwards.
GTGAGAAAAGACTGGCTCGGATATTGCTATTGCTGGCTCATTTCGGCAAGGAAGGGAAGCCCGAGATTCTAATCCCCAAGATGAGTCAAGAGACCCTCGCAGAGATGATAGGGACAACGCGGTCGCGGGTCAGTTTTTTCATGAACAGGTTCAGGAAGTTAGGCTTCATCGAGTATGACGGCGGGAGTGGGTTGCAAGTTCACAGTTCACTTCTCAACATCGTTCTCCACGACTAGAACTTCATTCCGACAAAACGGGACTCTACTCTCTTGCAGACGAAGCCACTCTCGGCTTCGCCATTTCCTTGATGACTTCGGCGAGTGTCGTTTTGGCCGATTGCTTTTTTGTTTTCCTCTTACCCATACCCCATGATTTCACGAGTCCGGGGCGTTTACCGGTCAATTTTGATCAACGCAAATCAACCTTCTGGCGTGTTATAGTGACGGCGGGGTGGTTACCACTTTCTCCTCTTTCAGGTCTTCTGACCTAAGCCAGTCCATCTGAAGTTCTCCCACCTTAGGTTTTTCAGCGAGAGAGCGGTGTGCCCATGCCTTTTCAGGCGATCTTGCGCGAAGTCGATCAGCTCCACAATATCAGTACGCGCCTTGAGGCACTGGCGGAACAACATCCGTTCGTGTCAGAACCACTCACAACTGTCGCGGGAAGCGTCCGTAACACGGCCACTCTGTTAGAGGTGCTGGTAGCGACTAAAGGTCCCAAGCCGATCTAAGTACAGCAGAAAGACTGGCGTCTACACGAAAACACGAAACGCCTTGCCAGTCCTGTGGCACGCCTGTGAGATTTGAAATCAATCACGAGATTGAGCCGCTGATTTGAGACTCTAGTCCACAGGTGGGTGTGACGAGCAGCCACCGCGCCGCGCCGCATCCCGTCAAGCCCGCGAACGGGTGGGATGGGGCGACAATTTCGCCCTTAGAGTAACTACCCCGTCAAGTGCTAGAGGGGCCGACGTTCAAAGCCTTCGCCTCAGGGGTAGTGCACACCGTGGTAGGACCTGCTCTTCGGGGAGACGGGACACACTAATACGAACACAAATGAGGAAGTCCTTTCAGTGAAATGGGTTACATCTTGATGTGCGGTGATCGCCAAGAACCACCGCGTAAAGACTGGGCAGGCCTTAACTGTTGAAACATCCCGATAGCGCTCATTGACGAAGTACTGCCGTTCGCAAGCACAGGGTTCGGCTTTCTAATGACTACCTCGAACAGCCAATCTATGTCGTGGCTTGAGTCGCACTGATCGGCCGTTAGTCGGTCAGAGATCGGATTCCTTCTGTGCACACCATTGTTTTAACAACCTACCGGGTTGATGATTTTTGCCTGTGTCCCAGAACGTGCCACGGATTTTCTTACGTGCTCGTTGGCATCGCCGCTGCGCTCTCCCCTGATTAAGAGTAGCGCGAACCATTTCCAGTTCCGGATGTTGATACTGCATCGCAGCAATTGGCGTATCCGCGACTGGGCCCGATACGAATACGATACTGGAATTCGCGATGCGGAATGGCATCGACGACACCAAAGAACATAAAACGGCAGTGTCGATGCGATGACAGCAAAGAGCACCTCGCGGCACTCAAAGAGGGGACTTAATAGGCAAACACAGGCTGCATGCTGGCTGCATGCCTATCCAATTGCAAGCTACCCGTCCCTGGCGTACCATTGCCGCCCAAGAGATTATGCGATTGGGGTTGAGTTCCTGATTCCGCCAATCACTACGCCGCGGCGATGGATACGAATGGGGGACTAGGACATGCTTAATGCAGTTTCCACGCTCTCCGCAGGAGACCGCCTGGGGAATTACCAGATTCTGGGGCTGGCGGGCGCGGGCGGTATGGGCATGGTTTATCGCTCGCTCGATACCAAACTCGAGCGACTGGTCGCCCTCAAGTTCCTATCTGACCAGCTCGTAGCGTCAAAGACCGACAAAGAAAGATTTCTCCGCGAAGCCAGAACTGCCTCGTCACTCGATCACCCGAACATTGGCGTAATTCACGGAATCGAGGAGACCAGCGACGGCCGCACCTTTATTGTGATGGCATTCTACGAGGGCGAAACCCTCGCGCACAAGATTGCCGGCGGCCCGCTTCCTCTGGGCGAAGCAGTTGATATCGCCATCCAAACCGCACGCGGTCTTACCGAAGCTCACGCCCGGGCTGTGATCCATCGCGACATCAAGCCAAGCAACATCATCCTCACTCAGCAGCGAGTGGCCAAAATCGTGGACTTCGGCCTGGCACGGGTTAACAGCTCAGCCGACTGCACACAAACGTTTGGCGCGGCCGGGACCATCGGCTACATGTCTCCCGAGCAAACGCTCGGCAAACCGGTGGACCAGCGCACTGACATGTGGGCGCTGGGAGTGGTCGTCGCCGAGATGATTACCGGGCGGACCCCATTTCAACGCGACAGTGCGCCGGCAGCAATTGTCGCCATCCTGAACGAAGCTCCGAAACTACCGGATGAAATCCCGCTGGAACTTCGGCGCATCCTCTATCGTGCGCTGTCGAAGGACGCGGCTACACGTTATCCCACCTGCAGCGAAATGCTTGCTGACCTTGAAGTGTTCCGCAGCCATATCGATCTGGAATCCGCTAAAACGCCGATTCCCCGCTCTGCCGTGAATGATGCGGCATTCCGATAAAGCGTCGAGCAGGCATCGCGACCGATGTGGCCTCCGCCGACGTCGAGAACTCAAAAATCATTCGGGCCACTGCGGAGCTTTGTGGCGGCTGCAATTGTGTTGGCGTTGCTTTTCCTAATTCCTGCGGTACGGGATAGCGTCGCAGGACTCTTCGCTCGCCACGAGGAGCACATTGCTGTGCTCCCGTTCGAGAACGTCGGCAACGATCCGGCGAATGAAGCGGTTTCCCAAGGGCTGATGGACAGCCTCAGCAGCAGACTGACTAATCTTGATGTGGACCAGCAGTCCGTGTGGGTTGTTCCCACCAGCGAGATCCGGCGGCTCAAGGTTGTAGATCCGGGCGCCGCACTGCGGCAGTTGGGCGCCACCATGGTGGTCAAGGGCAGCATTGCCCGGCAAGGTGGCGATGTCCGTCTGACGGTGGATCTGATCGATACGAAGACCCTTCGCCAAGTTGGTTCAGCCGCCCTGGAAGATCGCGCCGGCGACCTTGCCACTCTACAGGATGAGGCGGTCTCTCGCCTTGCCCGTCTCATGCATATCAACGTCACCGCGGAGATGCTGCGCAATACGGGCGGGTCTTTGGTCCCTGCGGCATATGAACAATATCTAAAAGCTCTTGGCTATGTGCAGCGCTATGACAAGCCTGGAAATCTTGATTCTGCCATCGCTGCGCTTGAGGGCGCAGTAAAAACCGACCCACGTTTCGCGGTTGGGTTCGCGGAGTTGGGTGAAGCCTACCGCCTGAAGTATTTGACTGAGGTGAACCCGAAGTGGATTGACGAAGCATTGGCCAACTGCCAAAAAGCTGCTGAACTGGATGATCATCTTCCCACCATCTACGTCACCTTAGGCCGGCTTCATGAGACCGCGGGCAAACATGATTTGCCGTGCAAGAGTTCCAGCATGCTCTGCAACTGAATGCTCGCGACCCTGACGCGCTCTCCGGCGTCGCTCACTCCTATGAAAACGCGGGCCGCATTCAGGAGGCTGAAACTACCTTCCAGAAAGCTTCTGCTCTGCGGCCTGATTCCTGGGTAGGCTACAACGACCTTGGATTGTTTTATGACCGGCAGAACAAGTACCCGGAATCGATCACCGCGCTGCGCAAGGCTGCTGAGCTAACGCCTTCCATGAGAATG
>PKXK01000273.1 GCA_003132325.1 Acidobacteriaceae bacterium | reverse complement strand
CGCGACACTGTGAAACGATTTTGGGGTTTTTTGCCTAACCCCGCAAAAAGGGGTTTTTTGCCCAACGCCCCGAAAAGGTATAGTTCACGTCAGAAAACGGAATTTAAAGCACGCCAAGAATTCGCAACGGCTTGAATTTCCTTGATTCACTACCTTGCTGTGGTTCCTGAATCACGATTCCCTCGTTCCGGATCGTGACCACAATTCTGTCAGGAAGAACTCTTTGACCCATGAAGGCCTGTGTCAATCCATGCCGAAATGAACCCTATTCTGACGCAATCTGGTCACCGAGCCTGACATCAGGATAGGGTATACGCTAATCTGACGTTATTAGAGCCTGACGGCCCCCAACTATACCTTTCCGGGGCGATATACAAAAAACCCCACGATGGATAAAATCATCTGAAAGGAACACGCCCAAATGGGCGGACCGGGATGGCATGCTGAGGGTGTCGGCAAATCGGGGCGTATTCGTCAGAGCTGTGTGTTTGCTCTGCGTCGCCTTGGTCTGCGTGATCGGGACGGTACAGGCGACCCACTCGCATCCCCAGAACTCGACCGCATCCCACCACACCTGCTCGATATGCGCGACCGCTCACGCCGGAGTTAATACCCAGACGGTTGCGTCCGCGCCAGTTTTGGCTATGGCAGCCCTGGCAAGTTCGGATGCAGCCGTTTCCCTGATCTTCCGTCCTGCCACCACCCAGTTCATTCGTCCTCCGCCTGCGTTCTGATCCCGCGCCCAATCCAGTAAGTATTCCCAAAAGACCGCGATCCGGGATCGGACTCGCTCCAGAACCATTTTTGGAGGAATTATGCGTTCATTTAATAAAAGCTGGCTGGCTGCGGCTATGGCCGTTGCTGTGATGTTGAGTGTTGGGGCTGCGAACGCGCAGTCGGGCGGAAGTTCTGCATCGATTAGCGGCAGCGTGCTCGACCCTTCGGGCGCGGTGGTGGCGAATGCAAAAGTTGAGATTCATAACGCGGTCAGCGGCTTTGACCGATCGACCACCACGGACAGTAACGGCAAGTTCAGTTTCCCAAACGTACCGTTTAATCACTATCACATGACGGTGACGGCTGCGGGATTCGCCCAAAGCGCGCAGGATGTGGAGATCCGGTCGGCAGTGGGCGTGAATGTGAACTTCAGTTTGACGGTGGCCGGCAGCTCCGACACGGTCACGGTCGAGGCTGCTGGCGATTTGGTGGAGAACGATCCGACGGGTCACACCGATGTTGACAAAGACTTGTTCGATAAAATCCCGTTGGGAAGTGGGTCATCCTCGGTGAGTTCGCTGGTCACGCTCGCGTCTCCGGGAGTGGCAGCCGACTCGAACGGCATGTTTCATGGGATGGGCGACCACGCGTCCAACTCATTCTCGGTGGATGGCCAGCCCATCACCGATCAGCAAAGCAAGATTTTTTCGAACCAGATCCCTGTCGATTCCATTGATTCTTTGGAGGTCATTCCGGGTGCGCCGCCTGCGGAATACGGAGGCAAGACAAGCCTGGTGATTGTGGCGACCACGCGCTCGGGCCAGGGCGTTACCACTCCGCATGGCAGCGTGAACGCTTCGTACGGCTCGTTTGGCTCGTCCAACGTTGGCTTCGATCTGGCGTACGGAGGGCAGAAGTGGGGGAACTTCATCGCGGCGAACGGGATGAACAGCGGCCGGTTCCTGGACGCGCCGGAGTTCGTCGTGACGCACGGCAAGGGCAATGAAGAGAGTGTTTTCGATCGTGTAGATTACCAACTCTCCACGGCGGACTCGCTCCACTTGAACCTGGGCTTTACGCGGTCCTGGTTCCAGACTCCGAATTCGTATGACAACCTCAACGTCCTGGACCAGTTCGGTAACTCCGTCGGTTCGACCGACCAACGCTCACAGATTAAGACCTTCAACATTGCTCCCACATGGACGCGAGTGATCAGTCCGACCACCGTTTTCAGTGTCGGTGGCTGGGTGCGGAGGGACGCTTATAACTACTATCCCAGCGGTAACCCCTTAGCGGATCTAGGCCCGCCCAATCTTCAGCAGGAGACCATCTCACAGAATCGGACGCTCGCTAACACTGGCCTTCGCTCTTCTCTTTCTTATGTGAAAGGGGTTCACAACGTGAAAGCGGGGATTACGTATCAACAGACTTTTCTGACGGAGAACTTCAAGCTGGGAATCGTCGCTCCGTTGCTCAACTCACCATGCCTGGATGGGAGCAACAACCCGGTCCCCGGTTTCAATGACCCGGCCCAATGCGCCGCAGCCGGCTTGCAGCCCAATACAAATCCGAATGCGGCGGCGCCCTTCATCCCGCTGTTAGGCTGCTACGACCTAACCCGGCCGACTCCGTCGTCCAACGATAACTGCCCCAGTTCCAGCAGCACTTTGTACCCGTTTCACGGCCACACGGACGTGAAAGAGACCGCCCTCTACATCCAGGATCAGATCACCAAAGGGAACTGGTCCGTCAACCTGGGAATTCGTGGTGACTTGTACAACGGCCTGGTCATTGCCCGTCAAGTCGAGCCTCGCTTGGGCGTTTCTTACAACATCAAGCCGAGCAGCACCGTGCTCCGCGTTTCCTATGCGCGAACCCTGGAGAGTCCGTTCAATGAGAATCTTATCCTGGCCAGCGAAGGATGCAATTACACCGTCATTCAGGATCTGATCCCTTGCGTGCCAGCACCCAATACTCCTGGCTATCGCAATGAGTTCCACGCCGGTCTGCAGCAAGCACTCGGGAAGTATGCGGTCGTCAGTGGAGATTACATCTGGAAGTACACCCACACCGGCTACGATTTCAGCGTGCTGGCCGCGACGCCGATCTTCTTTCCGGTTGGGTGGCACAATTCCAAGATCCCTGGATATGCAATTCGTGTGAGCGTGCCGGACTTCCACGGACTTTCGGCGCTGGTGGTGATGTCGAGCGTGGCCGCGCGTTTCTTCCCGCCGCAGACTAGCGGTCTCGGCACTACCGTGGGGCAGAGTGGACTGCCTTTCCGAATTGACCACGACGAAAAGTTTAACCAGACCACTCACCTGCAATACCAGCCGTGGAAGAAGGGCCCCTGGTTAGGTTTCAACTGGCGGTATGACAGCGGTCTGGTGGCCGGCTCGGTGCCATTCGCAACCGGTACGACCACACCGGTCGATCTGACCGGGCTTACGGCGGATCAGCAACTGCAGGCGGGACTGTTCTGCGGGAGCCAGCGCCCCACACTTACGGTACCCCTCACTACTTGTGCTCCGTCGCAATATGGTTCGAATTTGGTGAAGATACCGGCCCCCGGGACGGAGAACGCCGACCACAATCCGCCGCGCATCGCGCCGCGTAACCTGTTTGATGTTGCGGTGGGCGACGACAACATGTTCAAAGGCGAACGTTACAAATGGAGTCTTACGCTCACCGCTATCAACGTGACCAACAAACTGGCGTTGTATAACTTCCTTTCGACCTTCAGCGGGACGCACTATGTGACGCCGCGCGCGCTGACGGCTCAGATCGGATTCCATTTTTAGCTCGCCGTGCGAGAGGGCTCCGGTCGACTTAAGACTAGGGCCACGCATCGCTTGCCGATGACCCACGGAGACCCGTTGCGTAAACGATCGTTTACGCAACGAGTCTGTCTGAACGGCATCTTGAGGATATTCACGTTGCAAAACTCTATTGCGCAACCAGTTTCAAGCGCAATAGGTTTGTGCAAGGACAGATTGCCCGGTAAAGGCCGTGTTTCTGCCAATCAACGAGGTATGAAAGGTTGCCCCGCCCGCCACAACTAGACTCTTACGTGTATTTTCTGTTCCATTTCTCCCCAAACCCCATTCTGCGCCGCACGGTCGCGGAAAGCCTCGCTATTTTCGGTTCGGGCTCCTTTCGGGTATGCTGTAGAAAATGGCAGGCCTTTCGTTCGCTGACATCGAGAAGGAATTCGATGAGTCCTTGGGCTACATCAAGAATGATATCTCCGCGTTGTGTCGGCAAAATGAGAAGGTGAACTATACCGTCGCCCTCCTTGTCGCATGTGGGTGCGAGGTTCTGGCGTGGGGCGGGGGGATAGAAAGCGGCCCCATGATGTGTTCGCCGAACTGTTACCGACTAATGACTGGAAAGCGCTCGCGAAACCGCTGTATGAGGCGCTCCGCAACGGTCTAGCTCACAAATTCGACACCGAAGCACTTGCACGTAGACGGACAGCGTATCCAGATATACTTTTTTTGGACGCGCAAGAAAATTGTGGACATCCGTCCAGGCGGGACTGGCCTGTTTATTGGTACTCGACCTCTCGGGGCACTCCTCTGCACAAAAATCGAGGAATTCCGGCAGAAGCTGCAGACCGATGCTGCGGCACGGGAACTCTTTAGGCGGGCCTATAAAAGCCAAAACATGACAGGGTGTTCGACGACTGAAACTGCTGCGTGGAAGCGCTTGCTCGCGGGCAGATGATTTTGCCAGGCGACGCCCCATTCCAACAGCACCAACGCCGATGAGCGCCAACGGTTAGGCCCTCCTCTTATGAATGATAACGTCCTTTATCATTCATAAAATCCCACGCTGAAAACCCGCCGTCAATGCCCTTCATAAGCGCTAACTTAAGGCAGAATTCGTTTGGGGTGGGGCCGTTAACCGGCATCCGCCCGAAATCGGCTAGCTCCGAATGGAAGTTCCAATTTCCTCGTCGGGAGTCTGTTCTAGCCCATAACTTCAGAGTTGCCCGTCATCCGACCGGAACCGGTGCCGACGACGCCCCAATCGCCGTAACTCCCAGGTCGGGATTTCTGGACAACGGACAACACCTCATTGGGGAGCTGCCGGCGGGGATGCCGACCCGAAGGGGTGATGTCTATCCCCCGGTTTTGAAGATCACCTGGTATGTTCTGACGGGTTGTGAAACTTTCTACTCGGGCCTGATTCTTCAGCCGTTTTACCAGAAATTGGTTCTGATGCGTTCTGATCGACCTTGAGCCCTTAGGAACATGGAACTATCACGTTTTTATCACAGCAGTTTATTGGAAGTGGTTTCATAAATACCTGAGCGTGATGAGTAGGCGGCGAAAGTTTTGCAGCCGTGCGAAAGTGCGCTCGACCTTCCAGTTTTCTGTAGCGCCGCAAGCAAGAGCGTGAAATGAGCCGTTTTGACCAGACGGCCTGAATGTTCACACGGTATTCTTCGGTTTGCCTATTTTGCATGTAAGTCGATGAGAAATGGGATGGAGGCCACATGAGTATCTTTATGATCCTGTTTGTAGTTCTGTTGGTGGCATGGCTGTTGGGTCTTAGCGTTTTTCACGTAGCGGGCGGGTTCATTCACATACTGCTCATTATCGCTGTAATTTCGCTCATCCTGCACTTTGTGCGAGGCAGGAGTAGCTCAGCGTAACCGGTCCCCCAGCGGAGGAATTTCCTCGCGTGCGGTCTACAAGCAAATGACAGATTGCATCTTGTGCTCAATCTTCACATGTGAGCAATCTTGAGCAGATTCGGAAGGTTATTGTGTGTCATTCTCTGGAGCGGACAGGTGCTCAAGATATTTCTTCGACGGGTGAAGCGAGCTCCGACCAAGGCAAGAGCGACAAGCCAGTCCAGTTAAGACGCGAAGTTGCCTAGGCTGAGTGCAGAGTAATGATTCCGAACTCTGGTTGTCGGTGGCAACTGCCACCGGCGATCTTTTCGGGAGTCGTCTTTTTCACAATTAGCTGCTGGGGCTGCGCGTCTGAAGCAGCCTTTGGGTTGCGCTGCCAGGGGGCTGAGGCTCCGCCCCTTACAAGTTAAAGGAGGTTTGAAGATGAAAACAGAATGGGCATTTTTAGCTGGATTGGGTGTCGGCGCAGTTGCGGGTTTGGTTGCGGGTTTGATGGTTGCCCCGCAGTCGGGCAAAGACACTCAGGAATTACTCGCTGGCAAACTCAGGGGCGGACTGGACCAGGTCGCATCCGCAGGTAAAAAAGTTCGTGCTCAGGTAAAAGATTTGGCTAACAGAGGGAAAGAAAACGTCGCAGAAGCCATCGACGCAGGCCAAGAGGCTTACCGAACGTCCGGAACCGAGG
>PKXK01000190.1 GCA_003132325.1 Acidobacteriaceae bacterium | reverse complement strand
TTTCCAGCTGAGGCGGAACATTATCGCAACTTTGCGCCTTTTGTTCGCTAGACAGGCGAAAGGGAAGCGCAAACTTGTGAAATCGGGATTTTGCAACAACTCTCTTGAAAGCTATGATGCAGAACGCTTCGCATGATTCTCGAAAGTGGTTAAAATAGTCTACGGCTATTGCGATGGACCCTACAGGACAAAAGGCACCTTCGTTCGGAACAAGACAGTTCCTGTTTGCAGTCTTCTTGGCAGTCATCCTTTTTCTACTTGGCCACAGCATGGTACGTCACCGCTTCTTTCAAGGCCAACGGTTTCACCGGAACGGCTCCATCGGACAATAGCAGGCGCTGAAAGATGTTAGTCTCGGCTGAGACCCCACCGACCGCCATCGCAAAACCCGGTCAATGAGTGAAATCGCGATTTTGCGACAGTGACCGTCTGGCTTTGTGCGGTGGCTCTTGACGACAACGAAGCCGAGTGAAAATCGCAAAGTGCTTGATTGCCGGATTCTTGATTGCCAGAATTATGATCGCCAACCCCTGGCCGAGAACCACCACCCTGGTGGAACCGGGCCACCGCAGCCCCGCGAATCGCGGCTTGTCCAAGCTGCCCTGTCCTCTCCTAACATGCCAAAAACAATGCAATTAAAGGAATTGCCGCTGGTCGCCTCTGCTTTGGCAGGCGGCCTGCTACTTTCTTAGAATCTGCGGAGGTAACAGCAGCGTACTCGTACTAACCTTCAACTAAGCTCTGGCCGGGAAGAAGACCACTGTGTCACAAACCAACTTTAATAGGGGGATGCCCCGCAAGCTTGTATGGGTCGACGAATGGCGTTTTCGCGGTTTTGCTTGCTCGGAATGCTCCTGGCGGTTTGATTCTCCTGCTGCGCCCACGGGTAAAGCTTTCGATGAAATTATGCGGAACTTCGAGTTGCAGCGCGACAAAGAGTTTACATCCCATGTTTGCGCCGATCACCCGAGAGCCATGGGAGCAAAACGCTCAATTTAATTCAAACTTGAGCAGTTCACCTCACTGCGCGTGAGGGATGTGCCACTCTTTTATGCACGTTGCGGGGGACATGGGATATTACTGAAGGACCTGCCCCAGGAATAGCCAGCCTGCATTGGGAATCATTCCAGTGGTCATCGGCCGCATTCGACACAGGGTGTCGGAGGTGCAGAATCACGGATAACTTTTGCAATCAGAGACGATTTCACTCACAACCCGGTCAATGAGTGCAATGGCGATATAACGCCAACTACCTGTGGGCAACCTGCCGAATCAAATACCACGGCGGGAAGCCAATCCGCCTGTAGCCTATTGTCCAGCGTTGACTTGCCTTTCGTTCAGGCTTACGATTCGCCGCAGACGGTGAGGGGAAGGAGCATCTTCTCCATGGCAAACCAATCGGTGAGCCAAGACGCGCTCGTCGGCCAGCCCCTTGGCCACTACCGCATCGTCGGAATCATGCACTTCCTGAGTACAAACCAAACGCATGGAGGATGATTTGTGAAAAAACTATTCTTTGCTGGACTATTGGCGTTGTTATTCGTACCAGTTGTGGCAATGGCGCAGAGTCCTTTCGACGGTACGTGGAAAATCGATATGAACAGCGTTCAGTGGCCCGCGAAACCCGAGGTGCTTTTGCTGCAGAATGGAATGTATGAGTGCAAGACCTGCGATCCGCCGATCAAGGTTAAAGCCGATGGGACAGACCAGAAGGTGGCTGGGATTCCCTATCTGGACACTCTGAGTGTAAAGGTTATCGACGACCATAGCGCAGAGGAGACGGCCAAGAAAGATGGCAAGGTAGTCGAAACCCTGAAACGGTCGGTCTCATCCGACGGAAACACGTCGACGGTCAATTGGACCTACAGCGGCAATCCGAGTGGAGGACCGCAAACCGGTACAGACACAGCCAAGCGCGTTGCCAAAGCACCGGCAGGCGCGAACCTGATCTCCGGTTCGTGGCGCACGGAAAAAGTGGACATGTCGGCCAACGCCGCCACTTGGACCTTCAAGACGAATGGCAACGAGCTGACCAGCACCGATTCGACTGGCACATCCTACACCGCCAAGCTGGATGGAACGGACGCTCCCTACAAGGGGGACCCGGGAATCACCAGCGTCTCAGTGAAGATGCTTGGCAAGGATACGCTGGAGGAGACTTTCAAGCGCGATGGCAAGGTCATCAGCATTCACAAAGCCACGGTCGCAGCCGATGGCAAGACCATAAAGCTGATCGAAGACGACAAACTGCAAGGAACAACTACCAAGTCCGTCGCGCAGAAACAGTAGGCTGTCCTGAATCGAAAGAAGGCCCGGTGTCGGTGCCGGGCCTTTTGGCAAAGAGCGGAAGCGGTAGTTTCTGATAACAGGCGTTTACACTCAAAACCCGTGGCCGAGGACAACGAGTGCTATGGCGATTTGTCGCCGACAACCGCAGCCTCATGCTAGACTCTGCTGAATTTCTTGGGGGCGCTATGAGCTGTCGAGGTGTTCGCACGTGGGCGAAGGAAGGGCGACAATGGAAAGCCATCGCCCCGGTTACAAACTTCACGTAAGGAGGAGAACTCACAGGTATGTTCCAAGGCAAATACCTTCCGATTTCTCTTTTGTTTGTCGCCATCACCGGCACTTCCTTTGCAATCCCAACACAAGCAGACCAGAGTGCAAAACAGGATATGAAAAATGCCGGGCGCTCAACAAAAGAGGCTGCCAAGGATGCCGCACGGGCAACCAAGAAAACTGCGAAAAAAACGGCCCATACCGTGAAGAGAACCACCAAAAAGGCCGCGCACAAAGTGGCGCAAAAGACTAAAAAGGGTGCTCAGAAGGTTGAAGATAAAACGAAGCCGAACTAAGTGCCCCATTACGACGGCGGCGTCTCACTGGTGGTCCCGCGGAATCGTTTCCTTCCAGGTCTTCTGCTTGATCTCGACGCCGTCGTTCAATAGCTGGCGGGTGTATTTGTAATAGAAGTTCTGGGCGTCGCTGGTGAGAGTGAGGAGCCCTTGCCAGATCAGGGTTTGCTGCTTCAGGGCCATCACGATTTGGGCTTCGGCTTCGACGGAGCTGGCTTCGGGGTGGTTGTCATCGGCAACGTAAGTCAGGCTTTCTAAGTCGGTTTCTTTGCCCCAGGGGTAAGTTTCTTCGGACTTTCCCTTCCACGTCACTTTTGTTTTTCCATTGAGTTCATCGCGCTCGGTTTTCCAATCGCCGGGCCAAGGGAAGCCTACGGACTGAAAGCCGCTGAGTTGCTCGGAGGGCTCGGAGGCCGCGAATTGAGGAGCGGCGTACATGGACGGCGGGACGAGCGGCAGGGTCAAGTGTGATCCGTTATCGCCGCCGAGTTGCAGAGTGGTCGTCATGGCATAGGGAGTCGGCCAGATCATGGGCCAGAGCGCGTTCGAGACTGCGAGGCGGATGCGATGGCCTCGGGGGAAGGTCCAGGTCGTGAGGTGCATTTCAATATCTAGCGAGTAAGTCTGATTAGGCACCAGATCCTTGGGATCGGAGGCGTTATCGCGCTGTGCTCCGTTTAGTCCCGCTCCAGTAACTTGGGTTACGGTGCCGTCGGGAGCTACGTCGGAGAGGCGGACGAACCAGTCGGCCAGCGGAGCGGACGAACTTACCTGAAGCAGGGCGTGCGGGCGTCCGAGGATAGTTAGTTCTGTTTTCAGCGGGGCGGAATCATAGGCGAGGCTGAAGGCGTCGGCGGGGCGCTGGTCGGTGAGCAATTCTCCCCACCACAATCCGGCCTCTACGCCAACGCTTGGTACGTAGCGAAGTTGGTGGACGGCGGGCTTGGCGGGGCCGGTGTAGAGGGCGTGAGTATCGTAGAGATAGAGCGTCGCGTTCGCCACGTTCCTGGGCGGCCAGCCAATTTCACCACGCCATTTTCCCGGCACGGTTTTGAGGTGCGCGTCGGGGGCGTGCCAGTCTTGCATATAAATGGATAGCGGCGGCTCTTCCATGATTCCGGTGTTGCGGCCCTTGAGCCAGTAATCCCACCAGCGGAGGGCTTGGTCTCGCCATTCGATTTGGGGACCGGGATCGGCATCGTGGGGAAAGGTGTGATTCCAGGGGCCGATGATCGCTTTCAGCGGCGCTTTGACTTGCTCGAACATGCGGGGAATGGAATCGCGATAGCCATCGAGCAGGCCTCCGATGAGGAAACATGGAATTTTGATTTCGCTGAGCGGGCGGACGGGGGCGCGCCAGAATTCGCCGTCGCGCTGATGCTTGAGATAGAGCAGGGACCAGGGCGCGGAGTCGAAACGCGGGCCGAGAACTTTTTCGTCGAGCGAGTAGTCGGGGGCTCCGGTCATGGCGGGGGCGAGGTCCATGTTGAGCTCGAACTCGTCGAAGTGCATCATGCCGTCGATGTAGTGGATGTCGTCGTGGAAGAGTTGTTCGGTGGCATCGACGGCCAGGATGGCTTTGAGCGCGGGCGGATGACGCATCGCCATCTGGATGGAGTTGAAGCCTCCCCAGGAAATGCCGAACATTCCCACTTTGCCGGTGGACCAGGGTTGAGCGGCCAGCCAGGCGATGACTTGTTCTGCGTCGAGTTGCTCCTGCTCGGAATATTCGCGGTCGGTGGGTGTGCCTTCGCTGGAGCCGAAGCCTCGGATATCTACGCGCACGCTTACGTATCCGCGGGCGGCGAACCAGGCGTGGATGGGATAGTCGCGGGCGGCGGTGGCGTCGTCTTTGCGGTAGGGGAGATATTCGAGGAGGGCGGGGAATTTTTCCCCGGGCTTGGCGTCGCTGGGCATGTAGAGAGTGGCGGCGAGGCGGACGCCGTCGGGCATGGGGATGGATTGCTGGAGCATGCGGACTGAGCGCGGAGCGGGCGGCGGCGTTTTGGGGACAGGGAGCGCGTGGAGGCTCGCGGAAATCGCCAGCAGGACGAGGATGGCTCGCATGATCACGAACCCAAATTTGCTGGCGCGGCCAATAACTGCCGAGCTTCGCTCGGCTGGACAGCCGAGGGCGGCTGTCCCTACGCGGGCTCGCTTGGGGGCCTGTCCTTCCACTTGCCGATACGAACTTCGCAACATGGGCGCGCACATCATAACAGGAGAGAGTGCGAGGTTCCATCTGCTTGACAGGGTGGGGCTAGCTTCTTATTGTTAGCCGACTATGAACATTGTTAAGGCTACGAAGAAGTTTGAGGATTGGCTGGGGCTGCACATCCGAAGGGTTGAGCCCGATCTGCGGTTCAAGCACGCGCAGATGGGGGCGGGTCTTTTTCCGTTCTTTCGGGCTACGTTTTATCGCTGGGTTCAGGTGTGGCCGGAGGTTTGTGCGGAACTCGACCAGGTGCCGCATATTTTGTCGGTGGGCGATCTGCACGTGGAGAACTTCGGCACCTGGCGAGACACCGATGGGCGGCTGGTGTGGGGAGTTAACGATTTTGATGAAGCCTGTGTGTATCCCTACACCATGGACCTGGTGCGGCTGGCGGCGAGTGCGCTGGTGGCGACTCGGGAAGAACGTCTTGCGATGAAGGCGAAAGAATCGGCGGCCGCGATTTTGGCGGGATACGAGCGGGGCATGGAGGAGGGCGGGCGTCCGTTTGTGCTCGGGGAGTGCCATGAGTGGTTGCGGGCGATCGCGGAGAGCAAGCTGCGGGATCCGGTAGTGTTCTGGGGGAAAATAGATCGTCTTCCGACGGCGACGGGAAAAGTGCCAGAGGGCGCGCGCGAGGCGATCGAGCATCTGCTGCCCGAGCCGGGCATGCGGTACCGGCTGGCGCGGCGGGTTGCGGGCCTCGGAAGCCTGGGACGGGTGCGGCTGGTGGCGATTGCGGAGTGGAGGGGCGGGCGAGTGGCGCGGGAAGCGAAGGCGTTGTTGCCTTCGGCGTTGCACTGGCTGAATCCCAAGCGAACGTCGGCAGAGATTCTGTACGGTGCGATCCTGAAGCG
>PKXK01000250.1:13669-13844 GCA_003132325.1 Acidobacteriaceae bacterium | reverse complement strand
GCCGGCAACGACGAAACTAACGGGGCATAACCGGCAACACTCCAGGCAATACCCAAATGAATATCGGTATTTTCGGCGGCAGCTTCGACCCCATCCATCGCGGACACCTGACCCTGGCCCAGGCGGCCGCCAGCCGCTACTCGCTGCGGCAGGTGCTGTTCGTGCCGGCCAATGT
>PKXK01000250.1:0-13620 GCA_003132325.1 Acidobacteriaceae bacterium | reverse complement strand
CTCAAGAAATCCGACCGCCTTTTTTTCCTGATCGGAATGGACGCCTTCCGCGACGTCGCAAAATGGCGCGAGGCGCGCGCGCTTCTCGGAGAATGCGATTTCATCGTGGCCAGCCGCCCGGGATATTCGTTGCGGGACGTGGCCGAGTCGTTGCCGGAAGGTTTGCGGCCTCCGGCGGCGGTGACGCGTCCGTTTCATAAGCAGCCCGCAAAAGGTGATCTCGTTCTTCCCGGCGTGACCCTGCACCTGCTTGAAGGCGTCAACCAAAGCGCCTCCGCGACCGCGATTCGGGCGGCCGCGGCCGAGGGCAAGCCGCTGGCACGATGGCTGGACCCACGCGTAGCGGATTACATCCGGAAGCACGGACTCTATCGCCCGAGACACACGTAGGGACAGCCGCCCCCGGCTGTCCAAGGCGAGCGCACCGGGGCCCCCGGCAAGCCCGGTGTTGGCTTGACGGGGTGGAGGAGCTCGCCAGGGTTTCGCATATTCCATCCGTGCATCCTCCATGCATTGAAGATGGCGGCGGATCTACGCGGCGGACCTTCGCTCCCCCGCGTCTCCGCCGCCCGCGGGTTACAATCAATGAGCCCGTATGAGAAAAAAGGACGACCTCCAACACCAGGTATCTGAAGCCCTCCTCGCCTGCCAGGACAAACAAGCGGAAAACGTCGCGATCCTCGAACTGGAAAAGGACTCGGGAGCCTTCACCGACTATTTTGTGATGTGCAGCGGCGCGAATCCCCGGCAAATCCAGGCCATTGCCGACGCGGTGGACGAGCGCCTGGAAGCACTCGGCCTGCGCGTAACTCACTCCGAGGGCTACAAACAGGCGGAGTGGGTGTTGCTCGACTACGTCGACTTCGTCGTTCATATTTTCTCCGAAAAAGCCCGCCAGTTCTACGATCTGGAACGCCTGTGGAAGTCGGCCAAACGCCTGGAGCCGGCGGAATTGCTGGCCAAACCAAAGGCGCGGCGGACGACGGCGATCAAATCCACATCCCCTTCCCCGGCGCCCAAGAAAGCGCGTAAAAAGAAAATCTGAAATGTCGGCTTCGAATCCAGCCCCGTGGGGTTCTTCGTTCCGCCTCGTGGCGGCGGAAAAGTGGAAGGCAAAGTCGGCCGCGATGGGCCGTGCGGTCACTGACGCTCTGGTTGCATACTCGCGTCCGTTGCCAGGTATGCGCGTCATCGATCTGGCCAGCGGCACCGGCGAGCCTGGGATCAGCCTGGCAGCACACGTTGGTCCGCAGGGTTCGGTCACTGCGGTCGACCAAAGTTCGGACCTGCTAGCCATCGCCGCCGAGCGAGCCCGCAACAAGAAACTTCCCAACTTCACGACTCAGCAGGCCGACGCGCACCAGTTGCCGCTTGCCGAACGGACCTTCGATCTCGCCACCTGCCGCTTTGGCGTGATGTTTTTCAGCGATGTCGAACGAGCGCTGGCGGAACTGCGCCGCGTCTTGAAGCCCGGAGCTCGCGCCTGCTTCGCCGCCTGGGGCTCGATGGAACAGCCGTACTGGCAAACTACGATGAAGATTGTCCACCAGCACGCCGGCGGGGCCATGCTTCCGCCGGGAAGCTCCGGTCCTTTTCGATTCTCGGCCGCGGGCTCTCTCTCGAAAATGCTGAGCACGGCGGGATTTCAGGACGCAGAAGAGTCGACTCAGAATCTGCCCTGGGCCTGGCCGGGAGACGCCGAAGAAGTTTTCGAATATTC
Organism: Acidobacteriaceae bacterium; assembly: GCA_003132325.1. Lineage (GTDB taxonomy): Bacteria > Acidobacteriota > Terriglobia > Terriglobales > Acidobacteriaceae > Acidiflorens. The sequence continues at coordinate 11,900 of PKXK01000250.1, read as the reverse complement.
TTGCGCAGTGTCAGCTCCGTTCCGGCCGATGCTGGAGCGGGTTCCGGCGGGCCAGTGGCCGGTGATCCGCGCTCAGGCGAAGGCGGCGATCGAGCGCTATCGCGTCGCGGGCGAGATCCGCTTCGGCGCTGACGTGGTTCTCGCATCGGGAAAAGCTTGAGTGGCGTGGCTGGCTGCGCAGAAAATCCAGCCCCGGAGGGGCGTCCGAGCTTAGCCCAGCGCTTCAGCGCTGGGAAGAGGTGCAAAGCAGACTCAAGTCCCGGAGGGACGACCGAGCTCTCGCCCACACCCTGACAATCCCCATGAGAATCAAAGTCGCATGGATCGGGAAGACAAAAGAGCCAGCCATCGAGGCTCTCACCAACGAGTATTTGAAACGGATCTCCCGCTATTCCGAGGTTGCGGGCCTGGCATTGAAAGACGAATCCGCAATTCTATCCCTGGCCCGCGGAAAAGAGCGCCACAAGCTGGTTCTTCTCGATTCGCGCGGAAAACAGCTCTCATCCGAAGAACTGGCCGAGTTTCTGGAACGCGAGCAGCGGAACGCGATCCCTCTGCTGTTCGCCATTGGTGGCAGCGACGGCTTCAGCGAAGAAGCGCGGCGTCACGCTGCTTTTACCCTGTCCCTCGGAAAGATGACACTGCCCCACGAACTCGCCCGCGTGGTTCTGGTCGAGCAGCTCTACCGAGCTTTCACTATTCTTAAGCATCATCCCTACCATTTAGGGCATTAACTTTATGGGAGGATTATTCACTTGACACAACCAATGGCAAAGTGTGCAATAAATTGCAGTGACGGGGCAGTGAAACGATGTGGGGCCAAGAACCACTAAAGGGATGATGGGAGAATGCCGATACCTAGATAATCAGGAGATTGAGGGCATCCCAGTTGTATAATTGGGTCTATAAAGAGACTTGCGTGATATGATTCCCGCCTGTTGGCGGAGGGGGTTGTAAAATGTACGCGAAGAGAAATTCTGCACCGACGCTTACCCTGACGAACGATCATGTGTGTTCGCACACTGACGGCGGGAAGAACACGTATGTGTTTTACACCGATCCGACAGTCGTACTTTCGCCGATTATCGATCTACATCGCGACTCCGAACTGCTGCAAGGTGGCTCTGACGGCATCAAGCTTGATCGCGACTGAATAAATTGCATGCAAGTGTTCGACGTATTGGTTCGACACCCCTGCTGGTAGAACGGTATTGGCGGAAGTCGCCACAACTTTTTCTCTGATTTTTGTGTCATGGAACCCGTGTACAAACCCTACTACCTCACCAGTGTTGGCTATAAATACTGGCCCTCCACTGTTTCCTGAAACAAATAGAAAATTAACTTCGACTAACGGCATGTTGGGTATCGTTGGGGAAAGGTTCGCCACGTAATGCGCGCTTACCGGTCCTCTCCCCACGCGGTATATCAGTCCATCCAGTGACAATTGCCCGCTGGCCGTTGCTGAGAGACGTGCTATCGGATAACCAGCGACTCCGATCTCTTGACCCTCATAAACATGGTTAAAACTGAGGGTTGCATACGAACGAGTGGCATCACGCGGAACCTTTAGCACTGCGAGATCGAGTTGGGGGAAGAAGTTCAATTCATTTCCCACTTGCGGATTCTTAACCGTGATTATGCGAGGCGGGGTGTTAGCACCCATATTTGCAACAAGCAGAAAATCGTCGCCAGGTTGATGCGGCTCTGCGGCCTCATTTGCTACGTGATGACACGTCACAAAAATATCTGGCGATACAAAGAATCCAGTTCCTCTCGCGGTGCCATTGAATCCAGGTTTTCCATTTACGATAGTTGGCCTCTGCCGAATGACGCTGTAAACGACGTGACGCATGTCATACGCGACTTTAAAGAAATCACGAGGTACGGGTTTTACTCTTCCCTGTGGCGGATTCATCTTGGATTCACCATCTTTCCGGTTACGGCAATAAAGAGCCTATAATTGCGGAGGGCGGGGGGATCGGACCCCGTTCCCGAAAGAACGAACCGTTTATAAAACGATCCTCTAGCTCCTTTGCTAGACACACCCTCCATGATGGAGGCTCACCATGGCTCGACTCGCTACTCTTTGACCAGGGCGCGAATCGGGCCTTTTTGTTATCGCTCCACTGCACGGCTCGCCATGTGATGCAGAGAGCTACGCGTGTATCGGCATAGGCACACCTCAGCTGTTAACTTCCACAGCACTTTTCTCTTGACGGAAAATTGGGACCGAGCTAGGATGGGGTCGGACTGAAATCTAAACCTTCATCCAAAGGGAACTCGCTCGAACGAGTTCCCCTTCTGCTTTTTGGGCCTAAATCCGCTAACTCAACATTTACGCAGACCGATTATAAGGTATAGGTCAAGCGAAAGCCACAATATCTTGTATGACTTATGTGGGAAAGCTGTGAGGAAAACGGGGCGAACCGATGGCGAAGCGGCGGATTTTAGACGGAGTGTCTAGAAAGGTTCGGCGTGCTAGACTTTGCCCATGAAGACTGACAAGGGACAATTCGACGAAGTTCTCGGCCGGATGCTGCAACAACCTCCGCAGAAAACCTCAGATATACACGCGAAGAAAGAGCCTAAAAAGGAACCGAAGGCTCAGGATCGGAAGTAAGATCGGCGAAGCGCAGCGGCTTGAATCCGCATAGACGGGCCACCGTCTCTATGAACACGTCCGCATCATTGCGGCGATTGAAGCGATATTCAAACTCCGTCAGATACCGCTGTAGATGCTTGGCTGAGAGCTTGTGATACTGCCCTATCACGCCGCGCTTGAACAGCGAGAACACCGATTCGATTGCGTTCGTAGTTACATCGCCGCGAACGTATTCATGCTTTATGTGATTCACCGTCTCATGGCTAGCAGGATATGATGCGAGCGCGGCAGGGTAGGCGGGATGCTGGTCAGTCATCACGCGCTCTACGTCCTCGCTGACGTGCTTCTGAATGAACTCGCGGAAGTTCCCAACCGTTGCGCCTGTGACGTGCTCCAAGCGAAGCTCTCCGCCGCGCTGGATCGCGCCCATGACTACTTGCTTTTGCTTCTTGGCATACGAGATTCCCTTGCCGCTGATCTTGCCGCCTACATAGGTTTCGTCGATTTCCACGATGCCGCCGAGCTTGGGTATATCGCCATTCCCCATGGCCTCACGGATGCGGTGATTCAAATACCACGCCGTCTTGTATCCGCCGATCCCCAGGTCGCGCTGTAGCTGCTTCGCAGAGATTCCCTTTTTCGCATTAAGCATCAGGCCGATTGCATGGAACCAAGTGAGCAGCGGAAGGTGAGAATCAGCGAACAGGGTGCCAGAGGTAGGCGAGAACTGGTTATGGCAAGTTTTTTCTTGGCACAGGTAGAACCATTTGCGGCGATTCTTGGAGCCTGCCTTGCGTTCAACCTTGACGATCTTGTCATTACCGCAGACGGTGCAGCGCACAACTCCATCGGGCCAGCGCATCTTTTCGATGTAGTCGAAGCACTGCTCATCACTCGAAAACTTTATGAAGATTTCCGCGAGGCTGACAGGCTTGGGATGGATTCGTTTCGACATGACCCAAATGTACCGCTATTCTTTATTTGTGTCAAGTGAATAATCCTCCTTTATGGTAACGGGGCAGCGTCCAGTCAGCCCCATCGCCGCCCATCTCGATTTCGAGCCCCAATGTACCTCTGGCAGCTTCCCAGCGTCGCAAACCTGGCTTACTGTATTTGTGAACAGGCCAAACAAGCCTGAATTTGTTGACGAGGCCCTCCCCCAATGAAAAATCCGTACGACGTATTACGAATGAAGGAGCAGGAGCTGTTGCGAGTCCGCAAAGAGATCGAGGCTCTACGGATCGCCGCGCGCTTGCTGGGCGCCGAGGATCCGGCCGCAGCCAAGGGCGAAGGTCAGCCTCAGCTGTCACGAGTCGTCGAAATGCCCTAGAGGATCTACTCCCCCGGTGCACCCGAGGCGGACGGAAGCCAAAACCGTCCGCCTTCGTGGCTGGAGAAGGCCGGGCTCCATAAGAATTCCTGCCAAGACTGGTCTCACTTCTGTCGCAGTTCCTTGATCACCGGGCCGGCGAGCCGAAAATGAAACACAGGAACAAGAAAGATAACGGCGAAACACAGGGGCACGACGATCCGCTCATAGCCCGGAAAGTATCCCCCCTTGCCGCTCCAGTAGAGAAAGAGCGGTGCAAAGGTGACCGAAACCCCCTGCAGGGCAACAATTACGAAGTAGAGCGGCGAACGAGCGATCTTCGCCGAAGTTGAATCGATCTCGACGGTCACTCTTTCCATTGAGTCCCTTCCGTGGAGGCACCTGTGCCTTCATGCGCCAACATATCAAACAGGCTGCAAAGTTACCAACCTACCCGCGGCATCTATAGCGCGTCCATTCCCGTCCGCGTACAATAATTGATTCGGCTTATGACGGATCTCCACCGTGGTCTCATCATCGTGAATACCGGCCCCGGCAAGGGCAAGACCACCGCGGCCATGGGGACGGCGCTGCGAGCCGTCGGGCAAGGAATGCGCGTCCTCATGCTCCAATTTTTGAAGGGCTCGTGGCATTACGGCGAACTTGATGCGGTCAAGGCTTTCGGCGACAAGTTCATCCTCAAGCAAATGGGACGCGGCTTCGTGAAAGTCGGCGCCGAGAAGCCCGACCCGGAAGATGTGCGCATGGTGGAGGAAGCCTGGGCCGAGGCCGAAAAAGCGATCCAATCCGGGGAATGGGATCTGGTGGTGCTCGATGAAATCAATTACGCCATCAGCTACGGCATGTTGGACCCGGCGAAAGTAGCCGAGTCGCTGAAGCGCAAGCCGGAGGCGGTGCACGTCATCTTGACCGGAAGGAGCGCGCATCCGACAATTGTCGAGCTAGCCGACACCGTGACCGAAATGCGCCAGGTCAAGCATGCCTACGAGAAGGGCGTGATGGCGCAGAAAGGAATCGAATACTAGCTTTCAGCTCTCAGCTATCAGCTTTCAGTAAGAGCGTAGCCGAGCGGGTTTACTGAGAGCTGACGACTGAGAGCTGATAGCTTCTTATGGCTTGGTTCAAGCGACAATCCGTTGAGTTGGACACTTCGGGCGAGCGGACAGTCCGCACCGAGGGCTTGTGGGTGAAGTGTGACGGTTGCCGCCAGATTATCTGGAAGAAGGATCTCGCAGAGAATCTGAACGTCTGCCCGAAGTGCGGCAAGCACTTCCGCATCGACGCGCGCGCCCGCCTGGCCCAGCTTCTTGACGACAATCAATACGAGGTTTTCGACTGCAATCTCGTCTCCAACGACCCGTTGAAGTTTGTCGACCTGAAAGCCTATTCCTCGCGCCTGAAGCAGGCCAAGGCCAACACCGGCCTCAAAGACGCCGTCATCAATGCTGAGGGCAAGTTGAACGGCCGCCCGGTGATCGTCAGCTCGATGGAATACTCGTTCATCGGCGGCAGCATGGGAGCGGTGGTGGGCGAAGCGATTACCCGCGCGATTGAGAAGGCCAAGGAGACGCGGAAGCCCATGATCATCGTCTCGGCCTCGGGCGGCGCGCGCATGATGGAAGGCGTGATCAGCCTGATGCAGCTCGCCAAGATTTCCGCCGCGCTGGCGCGCCTCGACACCGCGCGGGTCCCCTACATTTCGGTTTTGACCGATCCCACCACCGGCGGCGTGACCGCGTCGTTTGCCATGCTGGGCGATCTCAACATCGCCGAACCCGGCGCCCTGATAGGCTTCGCCGGTCCGCGCGTGATTGAGCAGACCATCCGGCAAAAACTCCCGCCGGGTTTCCAGCGCTCCGAGTTTCTCCTCGAACACGGAATGCTCGATGCCGTGGTGGTGCGCAAGGACCTGAAAGCCTACATTGCGCGGGCGCTGGATTTCATGGTGCAGGCAGCCTAAAGACAGTCGTTGGTCGCTGGTCGTTGGCAAAGCCCCCTCCCCTATTGATCCAGCGGTGAGATTCCTGCTCAGGGTTCTTGGAACACAGTTTGACCTCCGGCAGCCTCCTTCTAATGAGAGAGAGTCGAAAACCGGCGGCCGGACTTGCTACTCTAAATGGGCTCGCCGGACGAACCCCGGAACGGGCGAACACCGGAAGATGAGTGCTTCCCGAGTTGGCGAACGACTAACGACCAGCGACTAACGACCGATGTCCTACCAAACCGCAGTCGCGCGGATGTACGCGTTGGGCCACGAACTGGCGCAGACGCCGCCGCACAAGTTCGATCTGGCACACATGCGCGTGCTGCTGGCGGCACTGGGACATCCGGAAAATCGCTTTCCAACTGTCTTGGTCGCCGGCACCAACGGCAAGGGTTCCACCGCTGCAACTCTGGCATCCATCCTGCAAGCTTCCGGGCTGAAGACGGGACTCTATACTTCCCCGCATCTGATTCGCATCAATGAGCGGATTTGCCTAAATGGCGAGCCCATCGCCGACGACGATTTCGCGCTGCTCCACGATGTGGTCGACCGCACCGCCGAGCGGCTGGTTGGGGAAGGCGATCTGCCCTGGCATCCCAGCTTCTTTGAGACGCTGACCGCGATGGCCTTCGAATATTTCGCTCGCAACCACCCCGACATGGTTGTGCTAGAGGTAGGCATGGGCGGTCGTCTGGATGCCACCAACGTGGTGGAACCGCGCCTTAGCATCATCACCGACATCGCACTCGATCATCAGAAGTATCTGGGCAGCACGGTCGCCGAGATTGCGCGTGAAAAAGCTGGCATCATCCGCCCCGGCGGGGTCGTGGTGACGCTGCCGCAATTGCCCGAAGCCAACGACGTGATCGGAAACGCGATTTTGAATGCGGGCGCACGGGCCGTGAATGCCGTGCCCTATGTACCGCTCAGCAGTGGGCCGTGGCCAGTGGCCAGTGGCCAGTGGCAACCGTATGCGTTGGATCTTATCGGCGAGACGATCCAGGTCGAGTCGCCGCTGGTGGGACGCCATCAGTTGCGCAACGTGGCGCTGGCGATCGCGGCAGCAGTGGAACTGCGGAACCAGGACTTGGACAAACACGGAATTGCCCAGATCACGCCAGAGACGATCGCATGCGGCATCCGCCAGACCCATTGGCCAGGGCGCTTTCAGGTGGTGCGAGCCACGGGAGACAATCCCGAGTATGTGCTCGACGTTGCTCACAATCCGGCCGGGGCTTGGGCGTTGCGGTCGACCCTTTCGGCGGCCTGTCGGGATTTGGAAAACGGCCGCGACGTCACCATGGTGTTTGGCGTGATGCGCGACAAGGCGATCCGGGAGATTACCGAGATTCTGTTTCCGATTGCCCGGCACGTGATCGTGACCCACGCCAACAACCCACGCTCGGCGAGCCCGGATGAGATTCGGCAGGCAGCCGCGCGCGTGGCCGCAGGCATTGATATTGTAGAGGCTGAAAATGTAGCGTCGGCCCTGAACCGGGCGCGGAACGTTGCCGGACCCGGCGGCCTGGTCGTCGTTACCGGCTCGATTTACGTTGTAGGAGAGGCGATGCAAGAGTTAGGAGCATCCAAGTAGAGGCGGGACTTGCATGCGCTCACGTAGGGACGGCCGCCCCCGGCCGTCCAAGCCGAGCGCAGCTCGGCAGCTGCCCGTGGTCAGCAACTCTGAATTCGTTAGTGTCTCGAAAGCATAAACAAGGGATCGTGAACAAAATCGCCACAACAGCGGAGCCCGAAAAAGAGCGCGAAGCACCGCGCTCAAATGCACCGTCGGCAGAAGCCGTCCCCGCGTGGTCCGATAGCCGCCCCGCTGCCGGCCCCAAGAACCCGCATGGCTGGCCGAGTCGTCTGCGCTCGTATTTCATTCTGAACCCGCTGATCTGGGCTTACACGCTGACTCTGGGAACGCTGTCTCTAGCCAGCTCGTTCTTCGACCGCAACGGGCGCATCCAGCACAATTTCGCCCGCCTCTGGTCATGGCTCATCATGAAGACGGTCCAGTCGCCGGTAAAAGTCACGGGCATGAATATCGACAAGGACATCGACAAGGACAAGAGCGCCACACCCATACCCCGAGTCTATGCCGTCACTCATGCATCGGCCCTCGACATTCCGATCCTCTACGTTCACTTGCCGTTTCAATTCCGCATCATCTTCAAGAGTGAATTGCTGGCGTACCCATTCATCGGCTGGCATCTGAAGCGCTCGGGACAAGTCTGCATCAACCAGCAGAACCCGGCCGCTTCGATCGGCGCCGTCAAGTCGGCGCTGCGGAGCCTGCGCAACGGCACGCCGCTGGTCATCTTTCCCGAGGGCGGCCGCACCCGAGATGGCGGGGTTCAACCGTTTCTGCCGGGCGCATTCTTTCTCGCCATCAAAGCACAGGCCGAGATCGTGCCCATCGCGCTCGTCGGCACCTTCGACCTGCTGCCCATGAACACCTACCACATCAAATGCCAGCCGCTGGAGATGCGGGTCGGTGCGCCCGTCTCCACCGCCGGTTTAACCCTGCGCGATACGGATGCGGTTTCGGCAAAAGTAAAGGCCGCAATCGAAGCTCTGCATTCCGCGCCAAGAACCACGTAGGAAGAGAGACGACGTAGGGACGGGCCGTCCTCGGTCGTCCCAGGCGAGCGCAGCTCGCCAGGCTTCTTGCCGTGTGCAATCGGAAGCTGCGGGGCTTAGCTCCACAGGGCAGGTGAGGGCACCTGCCCCTACGCGAGCAAATGATAAACTTAAAAGATTCAGCAGAATACAAGGCCTAACCATGTCTGACAGCATCCATCTCAAGCTCCCCGACGGCAGCACCAAGGAAGTCCCCAAGGGCACCACGGCGCTCGACGTGGCCAAGTCCATCAGCCCGCGTTTAGCCGACGCCGCTCTCGCCGCCAAATCGAATGGCGATCTCATCGACCTCACCCGCCCGCTCGACCAGGACACCGACCTCCGCATCCTCACCGACCGCGACCCTGAGGCCCTCGAGGTCTACCGTCATTCCTCAGCGCACCTGCTAGCCGCCGCTGTGCTGGAACTCTTTCCCGAGACCAAGCTCGGACACGGCCCCGCCACCGAGAACGGATTCTTCTACGACTTTCATCGTGAGACCGCGTTCACCCCGGAAGATCTGGAAAAGATCGAGAAGAAAATGCAGGAGCTAGTCCAGCAGAACCTGCCCTACGCCCGCGAATTTCTCCCCCGCAAAGAGGGTCTGGAAAAGTTCAAGGGCGAAGGCGACTTCATGAAGTGCCATTTCATCGAGCAATTTACCAAGCCCGATGAAAAGATCTCCGTGTACAAAACCGGCAAGTTCCAGGACTTCTGCCGCGGCCCCCATCTGCCGTCGACCGGAAAAATCAAAGCCTTCAAACTGCTAAACATAGCCGGCGCTTACTGGCTGGGAGACGAAAAGAATCCGCAACTGCAGCGCATCTACGGCACCTCGTTTTTCTCGAAGAAGGATCTCGATGCCTACTTGACCGGCGTTGAAGAAGCCAAGAAGCGCGACCACCGCGTCCTCGGCAAACAGCTCGACCTGTTTTCCATCCAGGAACTGGCCGGCCCCGGCCTCATTTTCTGGCATCCGAAGGGCGGCATCATCCGCAAAGAGATGGAAGACTGGATGCGCGAAGAGTACCTGCGCCGCGGCTACTCGCTAGTCTGCACGCCGCATGTGGCGCGCCGCCAACTCTTCTACACCTCCGGCCACGAGGGCTACTACTCGCAGAACATGTTCGACGCCATGGAACTAGACGATGCCGAATATCGCCTCAAGCCCATGAACTGCCCCGGCCATATCCTGATCTACAAAGATTCACTGAAATCCTATCGCGATCTGCCCGTACGCCTGGGCGAACTAGGCACGGTTTATCGCTACGAGCGTTCAGGCGTGATGCACGGCCTGCTGAGGGTAAGAGGCTTCACCCAGGACGACGCTCACATCTTCTGCACTCCCGACCAGATCGAAGCGGAAATCGTGGGCTGCCTCGAGTTCGCGCTCGAAGTGCTGAAAGACTTCGGCTTCGACAAATTCCAGACCGAGCTTTCCACCTGGGACCCGAAAGACAAGAAAAGCTTCCTGGGCACCGAAGACCAGTGGAACCTAGCCAACCACTCGCTAGAAAGCGCGCTGAAGAAGCTGAACATCGAATACAAAACGATCCCCGGAGAAGCCGCGTTCTACGGCCCGAAGATCGACGTGAAACTCGTCGATGCCATAGGACGCCTCTGGCAGCTCTCCACCGTGCAATTCGACTTCAACCTGCCGCAGCGATTCCAACTCGAATACGTAGCCGAAGACGGCACCCGTAAGCAGCCCCTCATGGTCCACCGCGCCCTCTACGGATCGGTCGAGCGCTTCTTTGGCGTCCTGATCGAACACTACGCCGGAGCGTTCCCAGTGTGGCTCTCGCCGGTGCAGGTGGCAATGATCCCGATAGCCGAGCGCCACACCGAGTACGCAGAGAAAGTAGCCCAGCAACTGCGAGCCGCAGGCGTGCGCGTGGAGGTGGATTCTCGTAACGAGAAGATGAACGCGAAAATCCGCGAACACGCCATGCAGAAGGTCCCCTTCCTGCTCGTGGTCGGAGATAAAGAATCCGAAGCCAACAAAGTCAACGTCCGCACCCGTGGGAAAGAGAAGACCGAAGACATGGCCACGGCGGAATTTGTGGAGAAGATCAAGAAACTGATCGCGGAGAAGAGCGCGACGCTGTAGTCCCCCTCCCCTTTTAGTACCATGAAATTCCCGCATCGACAGCGGGATTTTCATGGTGAAATTTGACCGCACCCCCCGTCCTTTGAGGACTCCTAATCCCTGTCTTAGAATCAGAAATTTCGCAGGTTACGCTGAGTTGCCTCTCTATNNCGGCAGTGCGGCAAGACCACGCTCGCCCGCGAGATTGTGCCGCCCGATTCCCTCAACTACTTCGATTTGGAGGACCCGCAAAGCCTGGCACGCCTCTCCGAGCCCAACACGGCTCTGCGTCCGCTGAAGAAGCTGGTGGTGATTGACGAGATCCAGCGCCGCCCCGATCTGTTCCCACTGCTGCGGGTTCTGGCCGACCGCAGACCTCTCCCGGCGCGCTTTCTAGTTCTTGGCAGCGCGTCGCTAGATCTACTCCGCCAATCGTCGGAGACCCTCGCCGGCCGCATCGAGACCGTCCCCCTGGAGGGTTTCCGCCTCTCCGACCTGGGCGCCGCCGCTCAAGGCCGCCATTGGCTGCGCGGCGGTTTTCCTCTGGCATACACCGCGCGCAACGAGCCCGATTCGCTCTCCTGGCGGCGTCAGTTTCTCCAGACGTTCCTTGAGCGCGACCTGCCGCAACTGGGCATCACGATCCCGGCCCTGGCCTTGCGGCGCTTTTGGAACATGGTCGCCCACTACCACGGCCAGATTTGGAGCGGATCCGAACTGGCTCGCGCCTTGGGCGTGAGCGAGCCGACCGTGCGCCGGTATCTCGACCTGATGGCCGATGTCTTCATGCTTCGACAGTTGCCGCCATGGTTTGAGAATCTCGGCAAACGGCAGGTCAAGGCGCCCAAAGTGTACGTCCGCGACACTGGACTTCTGCACGCCCTGCTGGGTATCTCCAACCAGCGCGACCTTGAGTTTCACCCCAAGGTCGGTGCTTCGTGGGAGGGTTATGCCGTGGAGGAGGTGCTCAAGTCTTTCCGCCCCGACGAGGCTTACTACTGGGCCACGCACAATGGGGCGGAGCTTGATCTACTGCTATTCAAAGACGGCCGCCGCATCGGCATCGAGTGCAAGCGCGCCGACGCGCCGGTGCTGACAACGTCCATGCGGATCGCTCTCGCCGATCTCAAACTCGACCGGCTCTGCGTCCTATATCCCGGCGACAAAACATACTCGTTGGCAAAGAAAGTCGAGGTCGTGCCGCTGGCGAAATTCGTGAATGCGAAATAGGCGGCGAGGAAGCGCCTAACCGCCTGTTGTTGCAACGAGAAAA
>PKXK01000006.1 GCA_003132325.1 Acidobacteriaceae bacterium | reverse complement strand
CACCAAATGTGCGGAAGAACCAATTGTGACCAAAAAAGAGCATCCTGAAAGGGACCGCTTAACCGGAGAGATCATGGAACTTCTGATCAAGCGCCAAACCAGCCTCGCCGACGGGATCGACGCGCTCACCACGGCGATACTCAACGTCCTCAAAGACAACTACGAAAACGCAAGGGCGAACGAGTTCAACCTGCTTTGTTCTGATTTCTACGAAGAGGTGAGGAGGTTCTCGGAATCGATGAAGACTGATCGCTTTTGTCTCATTCCCCCAGAGGGGTTCTCGGAAGACGCGACGCATGTACTGATAAAGCGTGATCGAGTTGGTAGTCTTCATTTCGCAGTGAAACGGTTCTGGCATCGTATCGGGCAAGCACTGGCACGCGGTGGCACCAATCTGCGGAACGAACTTGGTCAGGGCGGCCGGCCGCCCGAACGGGTCCGCCCTTTAGCCATTGAAATAAGCGAGCTTCTGAACAATCGCCGGATCAGCCCCCTCGACGTTCTTAATGGGCTCAACAACGTGATGATCACCGCCATCGAAGCCAACCACGGACGTGAAAAGGCGGACAAGTTCGACATGCTTGTGGCCTGGCTCTGCGAAGGGCTAGGCAGGTTGTCGGGGGAGCGGGTTCAGTAGCCTAACTGGGCAGGAGACCCGCAGCAGCCGATAGTTGGCGTAACATCGCGTTTACACTCATTGACTGTGTTATCGCCATTCACAAGTAATCGGCGTGTCAAGTAATTTTCCCTCGGGGGACAAATCAAGAAACTTCTCACCAATCCGTCACCAAAACGAGGCTACTTTCGACCGATTTCGGGGTTCGCAAGATCGGAAACGCAAGGGAGCTAAAGGGTTTGCGTGTGTCACCCCGAAATTGACACGGTAGAGGTGTCGAGGTCGAGTTCTGTTCTCTTCGGCTCTTCAGTAAACAATGCATGAGCTGGCCAGAGATGTGCCGGATATATGACTGGGACTCATAGGTTTGCGGGACAGCGTCAATTCGGGAAGCATCGTCCCAGGCGCGATCACACCCGCCGGTGACAGGCCGCACTGCCACGCCTCCAGGCCCCGCGAGACCATACAATAGTAGGCGGAGGCAGTCATGAAGAGGATTCTCATCTTAGGTGCGGCGGGCAGGGACTTTCATAATTTCAACGTCATTTTTCGCAATAATCCCGACTACCAGGTGGTTGCCTTCACCGCCACCCAAATCCCCGATATTGCGGGCCGCCGCTACCCGCCGGAACTGGCAGGCAGTTCGCAGTATCCCGCCGGGATCCCGATCTTTGAAGAGAAGGACCTGGAAAAACTGATTCGCGACGAGCGCGTCGAGGCGGTGGTGTTCGCCTACAGCGATATCTCCCACCAGAACTTGATGCATCTCGCATCGCGCGTGGTGGCTGCCGGCGCGGACTTTTGGTTGTTGGGGACCGAGCGTACTCAAATCAAATCGACAGTCCCGGTGGTTTCGGTCTGCGCGGTACGAACTGGCTGCGGCAAGAGTCCGCTGTCGAGACGGGTGGCTTCCGAACTGCGGCGCCAAGGCTGGAAACCCGTCGTCATCCGGCATCCCATGCCCTACGGCGACCTGGTCGCGCAGGCGGTGCAGCGCTTTGCCACCATCGACGATCTGGATTTGCAGCAATGCACCATCGAAGAGCGCGAGGAGTACGAACCGCACATCCGTCAGGGAACCGTCGTCTATGCCGGCGTGGACTACGAGAGAATCCTGCGCCAGGCCGAGAAGGAAGCCGACATCATTCTCTGGGACGGAGGCAATAACGATACCCCGTTCTACAAATCCGATCTGGAACTCGTGGTGGCCGACCCGCTCCGCCCCGGACACGAACTGTCGTATTTTCCGGGAGAGGTTAACCTCAGGCGCGCCGACGTGGTGGTCATCAACAAGGTCGATACGGCCACGCGGCAGGACATCGAGACCGTCCGGCGCAATATCCAGTTAAGTAATCCCAAGGCCAAAATTATTGAGACCGCTTGCCGGGTCTCGGCGCCCACGCCTGAACTGGTAAAGGGAAAGCGTGTGTTAGTAGTAGAAGATGGCCCCACCCTTACCCACGGCGAAATGCCCTATGGCGCTGGAGTCGTGGCCGCGCGCAATTGGGGAGCGGCAGAGTTGGTGGACCCCAAGCCTTTTGCGGTTGGCTCCATTCGCGGCACGTTCGAACGCTTCCCGCACCTCGAACATCTTCTCCCCGCCATGGGTTACAGCGTGATGCAGCGGCACGAACTGGAAGAGACCATCAACCGCGTGCCCTGCGACCTGGTTTTGATCGCCACGCCGATTGATCTGGCGCGCGTCATCAAGATCAACAAACCGAGCTTGAGGGTCACTTACGAGGTGGAGGAACTCACTCATCCCGGGCTGGCGGAAATCCTCGCGCAAGTCGAAGTGCCGGCGGAGGCAAAACACTGAACCCTCCGGAGGAACTGGAGAGAAGCGGATGCGCTGGGGAATGAACAGCTTAAGGAAGATTTGGTAGCGCTACCGGGAATCTGAAGTCAAGGGGTTTGTTTTTTCCAAGAACATTGGAAAAACGTTGATGGCTCTTGGGTTTGGCGTGATGCCCCAATTTTCGTTTTTTCAGTATTCATGGCAAATAATCAGGCTGAAATCGGCGAAAAGTGCCTACAAATGGATACAAGAACTGAAGGCTGATGCCCGCCCGAGGCGTTCAGCTTGGCTTTAGAGTTCCAGAAGTGACAGCAGCCTTTGTGACCACGCCAGCGAGCGCATCCTTACTCTCGTTTCGATTCGGATCGAGCCCACCCGGCTCTTTTATCAGCATTTTCGCTGTGGCGAACAAACGGCGAATATGATGCTATACTCCTATCAACCTCACGCAATTTTGCGTGAGGTTCCACTCTCATCACGGTCTGGTGCCCGCCCATGGACGAAGGTCGAAAACGGGTGATTGGAATCATGGCAGCGATTCTTGCGAGCCTGCACATGCAGACGGCAGACGACCTGTTCGGGACTCCACAGGGGAGCCCACGGACGGACAAGCTCATCGATGCGAGCATCCAGTGGGCCGAGCGGATCATGCAGAAAATTGATAATGTGTTTGGAAAACGATGAGGAGGGCGGCATCCGGCCATTGCGTCGCGCCGACATAGTATGAGTCTTACTCCACGGAGACTCAAAATGACCTCGGACGATTTTCGTCAATCACTCGCCGCGACGGAGCCGCCAGCCGGACTCACACTCGCCCTCGCCGGATTGTGGTGGGATGCCAAGGGCGATTGGACGCGAGCCCATGAATCCGCTCAGCAGGACGACGGCTTCGAGGGCTCATGGGTTCACGCTTACCTGCATCGCAAAGAAGGCGATCAGGACAACGCGGCGTACTGGTATCGTCGGGCTGGCAAGCCCGTGTGCCAAGAATCGCTCGACGGGGAATGGCTCAGCATTGTGAGAGGTTTGCTGGGATAGATCGACCTCTCGCTTTTTGTGATTGCGAATTCGGATCAGACTGTAAGATGTACTCGTGGTCACACAGGATGAGTATGGAAAACCAATGGGAACCAGATACGGACGAAAAGCTTGGAATCCTGTATGAAGGGCGAGATGACGATAGGGTGCCATTCGAGTGCATCAAGCAATATCTGCGCTACCCGGCGAAGTTTCGCCATGGGGAGCGGACACTGATCGCCGATCTGCCGAAAGAAACATCCGATGGCCGGGACGTAAAACTCTTTGAAAGTCGTTGTGCCGCCAGATTCTTCACGGTCGTTGTTCTACCAGATGCGGATCGTCCGGGGGTTATCTACGAAAGCGGATCAGGCTCGGAAATGGCTCAGATGGCGGCAGAGGTTGCCAAAGCCTACCATGAGAATTTACCGCTGACGGAGAATGACCTGTCTCGCCGGATGGCGATGGCAGAGGCAGAAGGCATGTTCGTTCTTAAGCCGTGGCGCGGGGATTATCTGGATTGCCGCTAGAGCCTTCATCGCTTTGCTACTCCACAATCTTTTCTCGGCAGGATTTGCGAGAAACTCTGTAGGTGCTGTTTTCAAAACCTGCGGCATTGTGGCATGGGAATTTAAGCCGCTGCCGAGGTACCCGCTGTGCAAGTGGGCTGAGCGGATCATGAAGAAGATTGATAATGTGTTCTCGGGCTGAGGTTCAGTTCACAGTCGCGCCGCCGCAGCATTTCTTGTATTTCTTCCCCGAGCCGCAAGGACACGGGTCGTTCCGTCCAACCTTGGGAGCATTGCGCCGAGGCTCCCTCGTGTGGGCACCGGGACTGACCTGCCGAGGCTCCCTGAAGTACCGATACGCTTGCAACAGCCCAGCCGCCATGTGCGCGATGACCTCTTCGCGCTTCTCCGGGCTGATCGGCTCGGGGCGCATCTTGGGGTCTTCGCAAGAGAGTTCCAGTCTTCCCCTGTTTTAGTCGCTTACCCTCGTAATCTTTTGCTTCGGTCCACACTTCAGTAGTTTCGGGATATGCCAGCAATTGGGTATCCGGGCGGCAAAGCTCGGCTCGCGAACAAGATCATTTCCTTCCTGCCGAAACACGGGCGCACTTACGTTGAGCCTTTCGCGGGCCGCGGCAACCTGTTTTGGGCAGCCGCCGAGCAAGGACTGAAGTTCCGACGATGGTGGCTCAACGACCTGAACACCGCCCCCTTTCTTGAGGCGATACGAACCCACGGACACAAGATCGAAGTGCCGCCTCGCAGCAGGCGAGAATTTGAAAAACAGCGTGAAGCATTCAAGTATGGTGATCCCACGGCTGTCCTGCTCGCACCGCACTTAACTTTTTCAGGTGGACTGTACGAGTCTTGCAAGGGTGGTGCCGTATGCGGAGATGATGATGGCGGCGTTTCTTCGACTGGATACCAGCGAACGTTGCGTGAATGCCACAGGATTCTCACTCGCACACGCCCGAAGATAACGGCACTCGACTGGAAAAAGTTGGGTCTGGAGAAGCTGAAGCAGGATGATGTCGTCGTTCTCGATCCGCCGTACCCAAACGCCGAGGTGAAGCCATATACGCACGAGACCGTTGATTATGAGCGGCTAGTCGATGTTCTTCTGCGAGCCAAGTTCAAATGGCTCCTGTGCGGCTACCCGCACCCCGTCTTGCTCCGTCTCGGTAAGCCGATCTGGGCACGCTATATGCAACTTCTGTGCGTTCACATCAAGGCTGGACAAGGAGATCGAACGGAATGTCTTTGGAGCAACTTTTCCCCAGACAAGAACAAGAGCCATCATCTTTTGCCGCCGGGTTTGGACGCCAAACTTCTTACTATGGCTGACGCCGCGTCCCTATCTTTCCCCGCACTCAATGAACGGATCGACGAAGGCTTAGAAACCGTAGCAAAAGATTGGACCGCGGTCGTGCCGTATCTTTTGGAGATGAACAGACGGCTGAGCGCACCGGGCAAGCGTAACGACTTGCGCAAAGGAGCTCCCGCTGGGCTTACGTGGACGGCTTGGGTGGAGTCCAAGCGCATCAAACTGGGTCGTAGCCTGCGCTCGGTCCAGCGCCTACTGCGCGGTAAGACTGAGGCTTCGAAAAATTGGAAAACAAGACCTCACGACAGCTTGTCGTCAGGTTCGGAGAAGATTCTCCCCAGTGCCATGGGTATTGCATTCGAAATGGCACGGCTGATCCTCGAAATGCGTAGCCGCAGTCGAAACACAACCTCGAACAAGCGCAAGCTAGAGCGGCTGGCCTTGCAATTTCTTTCTGTCGCTGAACGACGATCTCAGCAACGGTGCGATTCAACGCCTGCCGAGCGCATCGGGATCGCCAATCGGACATCGGGTGCCGTGACCCTGACGATGTGAAAACACACAGACTGCTAACCTGTTCTCGGACTGAGGAGCCATTTTTTGGAGAGCGGGTTCAGCCGTTCACGGCTGCCGATCCCCGCTCGAAACCCGCGTCGATCTTCTGCCGCCCAGCGTGCACCGCAGCCTCGATAGCGGACTCCTGCGTGGGGAATGTGTCGGGCAGGTAGAATTCCGTTTCCATGATCCCATCCGCATCATGCTCCTCGACGGAGAACTCTGCCGAGAACTCGCCTTCTCGTAGCTCGCATGACCGTGCCACGATAACGTAGCCCTTGTACCCCTGCCTGCTCTTCATGACTGCGACCTCATCGGCTTCAATTATTGCACTTCGAGATTCAGGAGACTCCAAGCACGGGCGGCAGCCACACAGCGCTCAGTTCACAGTCGCCCGACCGCAGCACCGCTTGTATTTCTTGCCCGAGCCGCACGGGCACGGCTCGTTCCGCCCGACCTTGGGAGCGTTGCGCCGAGGCTCGCTCGCGTGGGCAACGGGACTGACCTGCCGGTGTGCCCGGAAATAGCGATAAGCTGCCACGAGCCTCGGGCTCACGGACAAGCGGCGGGTGTTAGCGCTACAATTCCAACCGTAGCTCGTGATCGCAATCGAGCGGGAGGCCCCTATGCCCGTGTACGACTACGTGTGCCACGATTGTCACAAAACCTTCGAAGTAATTCTCACCCTGAAGGAACACGAAGTAGACGCGAAATGCCCCAAGTGCGGTAGCAAGAACGTTGAGCAAAAAGCGACTGCTTTTTATGCCGTGACCGGGAAGAAGAGTTAGGCTGGGAATAACCAACCGATGCCGTGTGGCGAAGTTGGTAGGTTTTGTACGCCCCGGGGATTCTAGTGGCGGGTGGCCCACATCTCCGCTGACTTGAATCCGTTTCCTGCTCTCGTCCGCGCGGCGATCATGAAGAAGGTTGATAACGTGTTCTCGGGCTGAGGAGCCATTTTTTGGAAGAGCGGGCTCAGCCGTTCACGACGGCACGTCCCCGCTCAAAACCCACGTCGATCTTCTGCCGCCCTGCCTTACAGTCAAGCGGATAATGCCATTTCTTGCCCCTAGGAAGCCCGCGGGAGTTGGGCAGCGCACCCGTATCCAGCAAGTTCTTGACGCAGTTCAGGCGGCATCTTGCGGGGCCGAGCAGAGCTCGGCGGTGAGCAACATTGAAAAAACACAGAGAATGCGAGTTGTCATACTTGCCTTGAGTTGTGAATTGTCGCCCCGCAACTTGCCGCAAGTTCGCCCATCGCCTTACTCAACAAGAGAATCCGTCCGGGCTGGGTCATGTTCAGTCAAGAAACAGCCGTCAAATTTTTTTGTGATGAAAGTATCATCCGAGAACTTGAGAGTAACTTTGTAGTTGAACTTCCATTTGTTCCTTCTTTGCGGGTGGAGAGTCAGCGTAACGCTGCCGTTCGCGACTTCTCCTTTCCTTGGGCTGCCCTCGACCTGTAACGTGAGGGTGTGGGTAGAATTCTTGTTCCAACGGCCTTCATTGCCTTCGGACTTGGCGACTTCATGCCCGTCATTGGTCTTGACGTAAACATCCAGTTTGGTTTGTTGATCCTTATTGTCTATGGTCGTGTCAAACTTCGCTTCCACAGAAGTGAGGGTTGGCTCCTGGGCGAACGCGGCTGACGTGAACACTGCCAAAGCGACTAGCGCCAGGCAGTACATGATTGTTTTCATCTGAAATCTCCTTTTCTGATTCCGAGCTGGCTAACCTGTAATGAATCACTCCTCTTATCGGGAATTATAAAAAAACCGCACAGTTAAAAGGCAACTCGGCGCTACCGACTAAGTGCCGACCCACAACCCGCCCCCCTAGCGTATCTCGCCGCACGATTCGGACTCTAGCCGCAGGATACGCGGGGGAATGAGAGGCTTGCCGCACTACTTGACGCGAAGCAGTCCGCTTATGACCAGCACTTCAAATCAGCTTGGTTACCGCGACGGCAGGTGTTCCCAATCGCGTTAACGTCTTTGGCTGGAATTTCCATTTTGGCCTTCCCGCGGCTCCGAGTATACACCCATACGTCTCCCAGCGAACCCTTCCATTTCCTGTTTCGTGCCGGATTGTCCCAGCGGCTCCCAACTGCACAATCAGCTTCGGATCCAGCAGATTTAGCTTGGAAAATGCATCACTGCACAATGTTTGTGGCATTGACTGGCCACTCCGCCCGGCGTAGATTTGAGCTGGGAAATCCGGAACCTCCGAACCCATCCTAGGGGCCAGGAAATCCGGAGCCTCCGAACCCATCCTAGCGCTAGGGAGAAAACACATGGCGCACAACCACGGTAGTGTCCACGAGGACGGAACCGAGGAACTGAGCGGGTGGCTGAACAGCGAGGAACAGGTCGCCCAAGCAATCGCTGCGAGCCACAGGGCAAAGTTTACTGGCTTCTGGAACGAAATGTTCTCTGTTCCAACTGCCTAGATAGGGGACAGAGAGTCATGGAATATCCCCTTACGGATATCCCGTCTCCACGATGCAGCCCACACGACTCCCGTTATTTGGTGGAAGTAGGGTCGAAGAACCGGTACGAGCTTGAGGCAGTCGTCTGGAACAGACATCAAGCTGCTTGAGGTAGTCATCTGGGACAGACAGTGAGGAGAACCTTACACCGCGCCATAATGACTCGGACTTCCAACCCGGCGCGTTTACGCTCTCGCCCTCCTAAACTCATTGCGATCCGCAAGGATCGTGGGAAGCCACTCCTCGGCAGGAAGCGGGGCGATGCCTTGCAGATAATCCTCATTCATTCTGGGGCTTCAATTATTGCACTTCGGGGTGGGGAGCTTCCCCTCAAGCCAACGTCGTCCGCGTGTCACTTCTCAAGCTGGTGAGGAGCCCCGAATACCGCCTCTGCGGTCGGTCATTATGGACGGCGATACTCAGAGCCTTCCTTTGCCCAATGAGCACCACCAGCTTCTTGCCCCGCGTGATCCCCGTATAAATCAGGTTTCGTTGCAGCAGCATGTAGTGCTGCGTGGCCAGCGGGATCACCACTGCCGGAAACTCCGATCCTTGTGATTTGTGGATTGTCACTGCGTAAGCCGGGGCAACCTCGTCCAGTTCACCGAAGTCGTATTTCACAATCCGGTCATCGAAGCGAACCCCTACCTGATGCTCCACTGGGTCTATTTGCTCGACGGTTCCGATGTCCCCATTGAACACGTCCTTGTCGTAGTCGTTTTCCGTCTGGATGATTTTGTCTCCTATCTGGAATCTCCATCCGAACCGCTCCACCGAGGGCTGGCCGGGCTGCGCTGGGTTCAACGCCCGCTGAAGTGAGGTGTTCAGTTCGCGCACGCCGAGCGATCCCCGGTTCATGGGACAAAGAACCTGCACGTCGCGGAGGGGCTCTAAATGAAATCGCCCCGGAATCCTCTCCCGCACCAGCTTGACCAACGTCGCCACGATCTTCTCTGGATCGTCCCGCTCTATGAAATGGAAGTCTGAATTCGGGTCGGCTTCCCTCATGTCCGGCATCTGACCTTGGCGAATCCTGTGCGCGGTAGTGATGATCCTGCTCCCCGCTGCTTGCCTGAACACTTCGGTGAGACGCACTACTGGCACCACGCCGCTCTCGATCAAGTCATGGAGCACCGTTCCCGGCCCTACGGACGGAAGCTGATCCACGTCGCCGACCAGAATCAATCCCCCGTGGTTGGGAAGAGCGCGTACCAGCGAGTGCATCAGCAGCACATCCACCATCGAGGCCTCGTCCACGACCAATAGGTCGCAAGCCAGCGGGTTCGACTCGTCCCTAGTGAACCGCCCGGTTGCAGGATTGATTTCCAGCAAGCGGTGGATGGTCTTCGCCTCCATGCGCGTAGTCTCGGTGAGCCTCTTCGCCGCACGTCCCGTGGGGGCGCACAGCAGGCACCTGACGTTCTTGGCTCTCAGAATTATCAGGATCGAGTTCACAAGCGTCGTCTTGCCCACGCCCGGCCCACCCGTGATCACCACGATTCGGTCCCCGAGAACCGTCTTCAGCGCCTCCCGCTGACTGGGGGCAAGCCTCTTGCGTGTCCGCCCTTCGCACCACGCAACCGCCTTCTCGAAATCAATCGGTGGGTAAGATGAAGCCCTTCCCGCCAGCCGCCTAATCCTAAGCGCGATGCCTTCCTCCGCTCTCCGGAGATGCGGCATGAAGATCAGGGGCTCGCCGTCGATCTCCTCCAGCAAGAGGGAGCCACTGGTGAGCATCTGGGACAAAGCCTGCTCAACAATTCCTTCCACCACTTCCAGCAGCTTCACTGCCGCGAGCTTGAGCCTCTCTAGAGGCAACGCACAGTGCCCGTCCGAAGTCGCTTCCAGCAGCACATGGTCGATGCCCGCCTTTGCCCGATTGGGCGAGTCCCGAGGAATCCCGACCTTCTGGGCGATCTGGTCGGCGGTCGCGAAGCCGATCCCGTAGATATCCTTCGCCAGCATGTAGGGATTGCACCGCACTTTCTCGATTGCCTGCTCGCCGTAGGTTTTGAAGATGCGCACCGCCCGGCTGGTGCTGACGCCGTGGCTATGAAGGAAGAGCATGATTTCGCGTACTTGTCTTGCTTCCTGCCATGCGTGCGTGATCCGCTCCCGGCGCTTGGGGCCGATTCCGTCCACGGATTGGAGTTCGGCGGCTCGGTTCTCGATCACCGCTAGAACCTCGGCTCCGAATCGCCCAACGAGCTTTTTCGCGAGAATCGGGCCGATGCCCTTGACCAACCCGCTGCCCAAATACCGCTCGATACCTTCGGCCGTGGTCGGCGGCACGGTCTTCATTGTGCTGGCTTTGAATTGCAGACCGTGCTCCCGGTCCCTGACCCAACACCCCTCCGCGCTCAGCCATTCCCCGGCGGTCACGGAGGGCAACGACCCGATGACTGTCGTTTCCTCCCGGTGCCCCTTTGTTTTTATGCGAAGCACACAGAAGCCGCTCTCGTCGTTGTGGAAGGTGACGCGCTCGATCACGCCGGAAATTTCTTCGGCGGCGGGTCTGCGCTCTGGGAATGCGGCGTTCATTGGGGCTTCATTTTCGCATGGGTAGTCTGACTTGGGGGACTCATCAGCAGTCTGATTTCCCGTGTTTGCCCCCCCATGGGTAGAATCGTGGAGGTGTATGCCCAAACGTAAGGCGAAATCGCAACCCACGTGGACAGATGTCAAAGCAAAACTCGCAGATTTTGACCGTGCAGCACTGCTGGGATTGATTCAGGGTCTCTACACTGCGCACAAGGATAATCAGACGTTTCTTCATGCCCGCTTTGGCTTGGGCGAGGACGTGCTGGAGCCGTACAAGAAAATTATTGATCGGTGGCTTTGGCCTGACGTGCTCCGGAGGCAGGACACCTCT
>PKXK01000253.1:25159-25692 GCA_003132325.1 Acidobacteriaceae bacterium | reverse complement strand
ACGTCGGCGGCTCGGACCTGCACGCCGTGGGTTTGCGAGAGGGCGGACTGCAGCAACGAGCGCTCGATCTGGGCGACGTAGTTTTCCATGTTCAGGCCGTCGGGCAAAACGGCGCCCGTGCCCGCGGGCATACTGGCGGCGGTTTCCGCGCCGGCGGCTACGGCGCGAGCCTTGGGACGTTCGGCGGGCAACTCGACTCGCAGCTCGCTGGTGGTTTCGAGCGCTACCGCGCGTTCGATCGTGTTCTCGAGTTGGCGGACGTTGCCCGGCCAGTCGTAACCGGTGAGAGCTTCGAGCGACTCGGCGGCTACGGCGTGAATGCTCTTCCCCGCTCCGGGAGCATATTTTTTCAGGAAGTGATTGGCCAGGAGCGGTACGTCTTCGCGGCGTTCGCGCAAGTCCGGGACGCGAATGGGAATCACGTTCAGGCGATAGTAGAGGTCCTCGCGGAAGGTGCCGTCGGCGACCTGGCGGTCGAGATCGCGGTTGGTGGCGGCGATGACGCGGACGTCCACCGGAATTTCGCTGGTGCC
>PKXK01000253.1:4433-25137 GCA_003132325.1 Acidobacteriaceae bacterium | reverse complement strand
CGAAGAGTTCGCTTTCGAGCAGCGTCTCGGGAAAGGCTCCGCAGTTGACCGAGACAAAAGCTTCTCCCGCGCGCGGCGAGCAGGTATGCACGGCGCGGGCAACTAGTTCTTTACCGGTTCCGCTTTCGCCGTAGACCAGAATCGTGCTGCTGGTGGTGGCTACGGTGCGGATGGTCTGTTTCAGCTTCTCCAGCGCGGGACTTACTCCGACGATGTTGTCGAGCGAGTTGCGCGTGGCCGCGTCGCGGCGCAGGGCAAAATTCTGACGGCTGAGCGAAACCCTGGTGAGAGAGCGGGCGATGGCGAGTTTGACCTCGTCCACGAGGCCGGGACTCTTGCGGATGTAATCGGTCGCGCCGCCGGCCTTGACCGCCTCGACGGCGGCCTTGTAGTCGTCGACGGCAGTCATCAAAATGACGGCGGAATCGGGCGAAACCTGGTGGGCGTGGCGCAGGACTTCGACGCCGTCGACGGCGGGCATCTTGATGTCGGTCACGATCACGTCGAACAGGGCGCTGTCGATCTTGCGCTTGGCCGCTTCGCCGCCGGTGACGGTTTCCACTTTGTGGCCATCGCGGCGCAGGGCAATGTCGAGCAGTTCGCAGATGGAGCGCTCGTCGTCGCAGACCAGGATGTTACCCACGGTTTGCTCCTCCCGCCGCGGCCAGCGCGGCTCCGGTGGGTTCCGCCGCGGAGGAAGTTCCGCCGGCGGCGGCCTGCTCCAGTCGCCGCAACCGCAACACAAAGCTGGTGCCCTTGCCGACTTCGGAACGCGCCCACACCTTGCCCTCATGGGCCTGGACGATCTGGTACACGATGGCGAGGCCGAGTCCGGTTCCGTCCGCAAAGCAGGACTGGAAGGGCTCGAAGATCTTATCGGTCTGCTGCGGATTGATGCCGGGGCCGGTATCGGCGAAGCTCATTTCCCAGTCGGAGCCGCGCTCGGCCAGGGATACGGTGAGGGTTCCACCCTTTTCTGTCGTCTTGATTGCGCGCACGGCGTTTTCCGCGAAGTTCCAGAACACCTGTTTGAGCTTGTCGCCATCGGCCAGCACCCAGGCCTCGGACTTTGCAAAGTTGCGCTGGAGTTCGATGCCCGCGCTCTCGGCGGTGAGGCGGTGTTCGAGCAAGGTGAGAGTGTCCTGGAGCAACGGAATCAGATCGACGCGCTCGAAGCGATAGTGTTTACCGCGCGAGTAGGCCAGAAAATCGGTGATGATGTTGTTGAGGCGATCGGACTCGCGGATGACAATCTGGAGCAGGTGGCGCTCATCGGAGCTCAGAGTAGGCGCATCCGACAACATGGCGACCGAGCCGGCAATGGAAGTCAGGGGATTGCGGATTTCGTGCGCGATGGCGGCGGCGAGGCGGCCCACGGCGGCGAGGCGGTCCTGCATGCGCACTTCGCGTTCCAGGCGGCGAATCTCGGTGAGATCGTCAAAGGAATAAACAAAGCCCAGGTCGCCGGGCGCGGTGACGTTGAGGGCGGAAACCAGCACGCGAAACGTCTTGCGGAAGCCGTTGACGGCCAGGTAGCGGACTTCGGCATCGCTTCGGGCCACGCCGAAATGGGGCAAGGGATCCTGAAAGAGGCCGGTTACGGAGCGTCCGCACAACTCGGCTTCGGAGATTCCGAGCAGTTGCTGGGCGGCTCGATTGACCAGCGTGATGCGTCCGTCGATCCCGGTGGCGATGACCCCGCCGCTCATGGACTGCACGATATTTTCGTGGAGCGCCTGCAGGTTTTCGAGGGCGCCGCTGGCGTCTTTCAGTTGCACATCCACCTGGCGGAGCTTGCTCATCAGCAGACCCGCCAGGTAGGCGATGGCGAAATAGGCAAACAGGTTGACGAAGACGACTACCTGCAGCGCCTGCAGTTTGGGATGCGAGTTGGCGTACGAGGGAATGACCGAGTAGTAATCGAGCTCGAGGATGGTTCCGAACAAGATGAACGCCAGGGCGGCGCTGAGATATCCCCAGGATCGAGGCAGGAGCATGCACGCGACCACAATGACCAGGGGGTAGAGAAAATTCAGGGAACTGTCGATGCCGCCGGTAACATGGACGACCAGGGTGACCATGGCCAGATCGGCGAGGACTTGAAGGATGGCCTGGAGGCGGTGTTCGCTCCAGACCGAAACCAGAAAAAGGAAAAACAGCGAGAGCACGAACCACAGCACCATTCCGGTGAGGAAGGGCAGGATGGGCAGGGGGTTGGGAGTAAGGCGGATAACGGCGAGTTCGATGGCGAGCAGGACGAGGAGGATCAGGATGCGAACCTTGACCAGCCAAGTCAGCCAGTTGCGCTCATCGGAAATGGGGTGCATGAATTTCGTCGCCAGTTCGTAATTCGTGGACCAGTTTGCTTCGAGCTGCGAGCCGCGAGCCATCCCTTGAAGCCTTTGCTTGCTCGCAGCCCCGCAGACCGCGGCTATCCTGCCAGTTTTGAGATCATGGAGAAC
This sequence comes from Acidobacteriaceae bacterium, assembly GCA_003132325.1. Lineage (GTDB taxonomy): Bacteria > Acidobacteriota > Terriglobia > Terriglobales > Acidobacteriaceae > Acidiflorens. The sequence continues at coordinate 22,675 of PKXK01000253.1, read as the reverse complement.
AACGGCAGGTACAGAGACACGACGATGCCTCCAATGCTGACGCCGAGCATGCCGATAATGATGGGTTCGAGCATGGCCAGCATGTCCTTGGTGGCGGCATCGACTTCGTCTTCGTAGAAGTCGGCGATCTTCTGCAGCATGGAGTCCATGGCGCCGGTGGCTTCGCCGACGCCGATCATCTGGGTCACCATGTTGGGGAAAACGCCGCATTCGCGCAGCGGATCGACGATGGTGCGGCCTTCTTCGATGGCCTTGCGCACCTTCATCAGCGCTTCTTCGAGTACGGCGTTGCCCGAGGTGCGGGCGGTAATGGCCAAGCCCTCGAGAATGGGAACGCCGGAGGTGATGAGGGTGCCCAGGGTTCGAGTGAAGCGGGCGACCGCGATCTTGCGCAGCAGGATTCCGATGATAGGCAGCTTGAGCAGCATGGCGTCGAAGTAATAGCGGCCACGCGGATGCTTGCGAATCTGCTTGACAACGAAGATGGAAGCGACGCCACTCCCGATAATGATCCACCAGAAGGTACCGACAAAGCCACTTAGGCCAATGACAATGCGAGTCGGCAGCGGGAGCCCCACTCCCAATCCGACAAAGAGGTTGGCGAAAATCGGCACCACCCACTTGAGCAGCGCGCCCACGATGAGGGCGGCGAGCGAGACGACGGAGACCGGGTAGATCAACGCTGACTTGATCGCCGCACGCAGCTTCACCGCCTTTTCCACGTAGATCGCCAGGCGCTGCAGGATGATGTCAAGAATACCGCCCGTCTCGCCCGCCTCGATCATGTTGGTGGTCAGGTCGTCGAAGACCACCGGATATTGGCGCATGGCGTTGGCCAGGGTGGCGCCACCTTCGACGGTGGTCCGGACCCCGAGCAGCGTTTTCTGAAAGCTGGGGTTCTCCTGGTTGGCGCCGAGAATCTCCAGGCACTGCACCAGCGGCAGGCCGGCGTCGATCATGACCGAGAACTGGCGGAAGAACACGGCAACATCCTTGACCTTGACCTTGCCGCTGCCAAACGTGGGCAGGGAAAATTCCTTGCCCTTCTCCCGGATGGAGCCGGGCGTGATACGTTCCCTGCGAAGTTGAGAGGCGAGGCCGTCCTTGGTGGAGGCTACGCGCTCTCCCTGAACTTTCTCGCCCGAAGCGGTCTTTCCTGAAAACGTAAAAACTGGCATGGTTGTTTTCTCCTTATTCGTGTTCCGTCGGCGTGGGCTGCCGATCCTGCTAGCGGACCGCTCCCGGTTGTCTCTTCGTTCGTCTTTCGGTTCGTCTCCCGGTCCGGTGTGCTACCGGACATTTCTCGATGTCAGTGCTTCCCGGGCGCAGCTCCCTTGGCCATCGGAGCGGCAGCGCCCCGGTTCACAAAGGTGGCGCCGCGGGCGATCATTTCCTGCAGTTCGTCCTGATTGCTGGAGCGCGTCATCGCCATCTCCATGGTGATCTGCTTCTGGAAATAGGCGTTGGCGAGCGACTGGTTGAAGGTCTGCATGCCGAACTTCTCCTGGCCGGACTGCATGGAGGAGTAAATCTGGTGAATCTTGTCTTCGCGGATCAGGTTGCGCACGGCCGCATTGGGCACCAGAATTTCCATGCACATGGCACGTCCCTTGCCGTCGATTTTTGGCAACAGGCTTTGACACATGATGCCTTCGAGCACCAGCGAAAGCTGGGCCCGGATTTGCGATTGCTGGTGCGAGGGGAACACGTCGATCACGCGGTTAATGGTGGAAGACGCGGAATTGGTATGCAACGTGCCGAAGGTGAGGTGGCCGGTTTCCGCGATGCGCAGCGCCGACTCGATGGTTTCGAGGTCGCGCATTTCGCCGATCAGCACCACGTCCGGGTCTTCACGAAGGGCGGCGCGCAGGGCATCGGTGAAGCTCTTGGTGTCCGAGTGCAGTTCGCGCTGGTTGACGACGCAGTTCTTGTTCATGTGCACGAACTCGATCGGGTCCTCGATGGTGAGGATGTGTTCGTGGCGCTCGGTATTGATCTTGTCGATCATGGCGGCCAGGGTGGTGGACTTACCCGAACCGGTCGGCCCCGTCACCAGCACCAGCCCGCGCGGCTTGTCGCACATCTTGCTGACCACCGGGGGCAGGCCCAACTGGTGGAACGATTTGATCTCGAACGGAATGAGACGGAAGACGCAGGCGGAAGCGCCGCGCTGGTTGAAGACGTTGGCGCGGAAGCGAGCCAGGCCTTTCAGTCCGAAGGAGAAATCGAGTTCGAGGCTTTCCTCGAAACGGTGCTTCTGCGAATCGGTCATGACGCTGTAGGCCAATTGCTTGGTCTCCGCGGGCGTCAACTGGGGCAGGTCGAGGGGCACCAGATGTCCGTGTACCCGAATTTGGGGCGGCGAGTTGGTGGTGATGTGGAGGTCGCTTCCATTCATCTCCAGCATGCGGCGGAGCAGATCGCTTAACGAGAGTGCCATATAGTTTTTCTTTCCTTCTGCCGTTTTTAGTGGATCGTCTCGCGAGCCACTTCTTCGAGCGTGGTCCAGCCTTGCGCAACCTTGATCAGCCCGCTGCGACGCAGAGTGATCATGCCGCGTTCAATCGCTTTCTTCTTGAGTTCGAGGGCGGAAGCGCCCACCAAAACCAGTTCCTTGATTTCATCGTCGACTTCCATCACTTCGTACAATCCGGTCCGGCCCTTGTAGCCGGTCTTGTTGCAGGTGGCGCAGCCCTTGCCCTTCATGATCTGCACCGTCTTGGCCTCTTCGGGCGAGTAGCCTTCGTCGATCAAGGCCTGCACCGGCATTTCGACGGACTCGGCGCAGTCCTTGCAAATGCGCCGGATCAGACGCTGGGCGCAGATCAGGTGAACCGAAGTCGCCACCAGGAAGGGCTCAATGCCCATGTTCATGAGACGGGTAATGGTTTCGGGCGCGCCGTTGGTGTGCAGCGTGGATAAGACGAGGTGGCCGGTGAGGGCGGCCTTGATGGCGATTTCAGCGGTTTCAAAGTCGCGGATTTCGCCGACCAGGATGATGTTGGGGTCCTGCCGCAGGAAGGCGCGCAGGGCGGCCGCAAAATTCAGGCCGATCTGCTCCTTCATCTGTACCTGGTTCACGCCTCCCAGTTGGAACTCGACCGGGTCTTCGGCGGTCATGATGTTGGTGTCGGGCTGGTTCAGGCGCGAGATGGCAGAGTAGAGGGTGTTGGTCTTGCCGGACCCGGTCGGCCCGGTGACCAGCACCATGCCGTAGGGCTTGAGGATGGCCTTTTCGAACTTGACCAGCGACTCCTGCTCGAAGCCGAGCTTGGTCATGTCGAGGCGCAGATTTTCCTTGTCGAGCAGGCGGAGCACGATCTTCTCGCCCCAGAGCGTGGGCAGAGTGGAGACGCGGAAATCGAGCTGCTTTTTCTTGCCGCCGATGTTCATTTTCAGCATGATGCGGCCGTCTTGCGGCAGCCGTTTTTCGCTGATGTCGAGCTTGGCCATGATCTTGAGGCGGGAAGTGATGGCATCTTTCAGTTTGAGCGGCGGATTCATGATCAACTGCAGGACGCCGTCAATGCGGAAGCGGACGCGAAATTCCTTTTCGTAGGGCTCCATGTGAATGTCGCTGGCGCCGCGCTTCACGGCATCGGTGAGCACCAGGTTCACGAGCTTGACGATGGGAGCTTCGTCGGCCGCCTTCTCCAGTTCCTTGAGTTCAAGCTCCTGCGCTTCGGCCTGGACCTCGATGTCGGTACCTTCGCCGCTATCGTTGATCGACTGCATGACCTGCTCGAGCTCGGCTTCCTTGGAAGTGCCGTAGGCCTTTTCGATGCCCTCGAGGATGGAGCTTTCCGAAGCCACCACCGGCTCGATATTGAAGCCGGTCATGAACTTGATATCGTCCATGGCAAAGACGTTGGTGGGATCGACCATGGCGATGGTGAGGGAAGCGCCGACCCGGCTGAGGGGCAAAATCTGATAGCGCTTCGCGGTCTCGTAGGGAATCAGCTTGACGACGGCGGGGTCGATTTCAAAGTAAGAAAGATTGATGGCGGGCACGCCATACTGGCGCGAGAGGAAGTTGGTGACATCCTCGTCGGAGAGGAAGCCCAACTTCACCAGGGCGGAGGCGAGGCGGGAGTGCGACTCCTTCTGGAGCTTGACCGCCTGTTCCAACTGCTCTGTGGTGATGACCTTTTCTTTGACGAGCAGGTCACCCAGCCGCTGAGACATATCTCTCCTGTATTCCCACGAACAGCGAGGTCCATGCGAAGCCGCTGATATGCCGGGGGAATCAGCGGAGAAGCATTCGCACTGACACAAATTGTCAACCCAATGGGCATTCCGCAAAAGTAACTTCGGTACCTGTACTGGGCGGGGAGCACGGGGTATACGCGCTTTTGTTGGCATTCTTGCGAGAAAACCGCGCTGTGACGAAGATCACAATCGACGGGGCATGTTCTTTGGTGCGTCCCAAGAGCGATGACCACGGGGAGCACCCTTCGGCTTCGCTCAGGATGACAGTATGATTTATGCAACTTAACCAACATTGGTTTACCGCTCGCCGTATCGCTGTTTTACACTGACAGTTTGAATCCAGACATCCAGACATGGATTGACCGTCTCCGCTCCGGCGACCCCCGCGCCCTGGCGCGTGCCATCTCTACCGTCGAGAACCGCGCCCCCGGCTGGTCCGACTTGCTCAAGGCACTCTTCCCGCACACGGGCAAGGCGCGAGTCATCGGCCTGACAGGCGCCCCGGGATCGGGCAAGAGCACGCTGGTCGATCAACTCGCCAAGCACTATCGCAAAGCGAATCAAACCGTCGGCATCATCGCGGTCGATCCCACCAGTCCGTACACGGGCGGAGCGATTCTGGGCGACCGCATCCGCATGCAGGATCACTACAGCGATCCGGGAATTTACATTCGCAGTATGGCAACACGAGGCGCGCTCGGAGGCCTGGCGCGCGCCACCGCCGATGCGGCCACCGTGCTCGACGCTTCGGGCCGCGACTTGATCATGATCGAAACGGTGGGCGTTGGGCAGGACGAAGTCGACATTGTGCGTCTGGCCGATGTCACCATCGTGATTCTCGTGCCCGGCATGGGCGACGATGTGCAGACGATCAAAGCCGGCATCATGGAAATCGCCGACGTTTTCGTGATCAACAAAAGCGACCGCGAGGGCGCCGAGCGCGTCGAGCGCGAGATTCGCGCCATGCAATCGCTGGCGACGCGCAACGACCACTGGACGCCGCCCATCGTCAAGACGGTTGCCAGCGAGGGCGTGGGAACTGCAGAGTTGGCGGAAGCCATCGCCGGCTACGAGGCGTACCTGAAGAAAGAAAACCTGGTCCTCAAGAAAAACGTCGAGAACTGGCAGGAGCGATTGGTCGAGATGCTGCGCGATGCCATGCTCGAAAAGGCGCGCGCGCACATGGACGGCGGCAGCCTCGAGCGTTATGCCGCCGAGATCGCCGAGCACAAGCGCGATCCCTATTCGCTGGTAGAGGAGATCGTCGGCGGTGCCGAACGCGATGCGTTCTAGTAGAGACGGGGCTTGCCCCGTCTCCTGCCGCGGAGGGAGACGCGGCAAGCCGCGTCTCTACAGGGAATCAGGCAGGCATCTATGAAATTGGAATTCAGCATTGATCATCTCGGCATCGCCGTAAAGTCGCTGGCGGCGGCGAAGTCCATTTACGAAAAGCTCGGGCTGACCGTTTCGCCGGAAGAAACCGTCGCGGCGGAAAGAGTTCGGCTGGTGATGGTGCCCGTGGGCGAGAGCCGGCTGGAGTTGCTGGAAGCGACGGCGGACGATTCGACCATTGCCCGCTTCATCGCCAAGCACGGCGAGGGGCTGCATCATATTTGTATGCGCGTTCCGGATCTGCCGGCGATGGTTGCGAAATTGAAGCGCGACGGCGTGCGCCTGGTATCGAATGAGATCAAGACGGGCGCGGGCGGGCATCGTTATGTATTCGTGCATCCGCAGAGCACGGCGGGCGTGCTGCTGGAACTGGTCGAGGGACACTGAGTAAGCCACCTTCGAGCGGGCCGAAACAGGTTTCTCTGCGCTCAAACTACTTTCTGAATGCTACTTCTCGCCGTCGATACTTCCGGTAAGCAGGGCAGCATCGCACTCGCAAGGTGCGGAGCAGGGGAGAACTGCGCGCGCGTTGAAATCGCGGTCGTCGAGGTCGTCCCGCTCACTGGAGGCACGTTTTCCGCACAACTGGTGCCGCAGATTGCGGCGCTGCTCGAAAAGCACGGATACAGCAAGAGCGACCTGGGCGGATTCGCCGTGGCGTCCGGTCCGGGATCGTTCACCGGACTACGGGTCGGGCTGGCGGCGATCAAAGCGCTGGCCGAAGTCCTGCACAAGCCGATGGCAGCGGTTTCCTTGCTGGAAGCGGTGGCGTCGAGCGGCGCAGCGCGTGGCCGGGTTCTCGCGGCGCTCGATGCGGGCCGGGGCGACGTTTATGCCGGCGACTACGAACTCGCGCCGAAGTTGCAGATGCACAGCGAACGCCTGCTGAGCCGCGAAGAGTTTGTTGCCGAAGCTACGTGTGCCGAATCGGAAGGGAAGTCCATCGTCACGCCCGATGCCCTTCTGGCCCAGGTCGCGAGCGCTGCCGGTGTCCCGGTCGAGCGGATTGAGTGTCCGAACAGCGGGGTGATCGCCCGCCTGGGCTGGGAGCATCTGCGCCGGGGCGAGACGGTGAGTCCCGAAGAACTGGAAGCGAACTACATCCGCCATTCCGACGCCGAAATTTTCGCGAAGCCGGCACGGTGAGAGGCTGCATACGCAGCCCCTAAAGGGGCGTCTGATTTTGAAGAATTTGCGGTATCGCTAAAGCGATACCCTGATACGAAACCGTGATAGAAAACGGAATTCTTCCGCCAGTCTGTTGAGACTCTCTATGCCCGTGGTCATCCGATCCGCTGTGTTGAACGATATGCCGGCGATTCTTGCCCTCGAGCAGCAGGCGCCGGGTGCAGCGCACTGGACCCGCGACCAGTACAACCAGTTGGTGAGTAGCGGAATTGTTCTGGTGGCCGAGGAAGCGGGCCAACTTTGCGGATTTGTGTGCGCGCAGGCGGGCGCAGGCGAATGGGAGATCGAGAACGTGGCGGTGGCCGCCGCGTTCCTCCGCCGGGGCATTGCCAACGAGTTGATGCGGGCCCTGATTCCGTGCGCGAAAAATGAGGTGGCGTCGGCCATTCTGCTCGAAGTCCGCGAATCGAATTTGGCAGCCCGTGGGTTGTACGAAAAACAAGGATTTCGCGAGGTGGGCCGCCGCCCGGCGTACTACAAGAATCCGGCGGAAGATGCGATTCTCTACACGCTCCGGTTGCAGCCCTGAGTTGGCCGAATCCCATCATCTTTGCACCATTTTTGTGGTCAACTTCGGTACCGCAGAGCCCCCTGACCACGGTGGACTCTATCTATGAAATCCCATTGGACCGCTACCAATTACTGTGGTACTTTTTAACCGAGCGGTAACAAAAGAGCAGGAGGTCTAGCAAGGATGCTGACTCCAAGAGACCAACTCCTGACCGGTCATGATCAATTCCAGCGACTGGTTCAGGAGCACTCGCAATACTCCCAACGGCTGGAATCCCTCACCCAAAAGCGGTATCTCACCGACGACGAAAAACTGGAAGAAGTACGGCTGAAGAAGCTGAAGCTGCGCCTCAAAGACCAGATGCAGAGTCTGGAATCGCAGTTCCAGCGGCAGTCCGCCTAGAGGACAGGGCCTGAGGAGTCGGGCCGGAATCGCAAGAATGACGCAGGGCCCCACCAGACCCATGTCATCCCGCAGGGCGCTTCTAAGCGCCTTTTTTTATTGCAGTTATGTAGAACGCGGCAGCCTCGCTCTATAATCATTCTGAATTCCCATGGTGCGAGACGGCTATTTTTATGGTGCGGGATGCCTGCTGGCTGCGGCCCTTGTCGCCTGGCTGGCGGCTTGGCCTTACGCCGTCCCGCTGTTGTTGCTGGCAACTTTCTTCCTGTGGTTTTTCCGTGATCCGGAGCGCCAGATTCCGACGGTACCCGGGGCTCTGGTATCTCCTGGAGATGGCAAGGTGACCGATGTTTCGGTGGTTGCTTCTGACGGAACGTCTCCTGGAACTCGCCGCAACCGGATCAGCATCTTTCTTAGCGTGTTCGATGTGCACGTGAACCGCTCGCCGATTGCGGGCGTGATCCGCGATGTGCGCTATCAGCGCGGCAAATTTCTCAACGCCATGGGAGCGCATTCGGCGGAAGAGAACGAACAGAACGTCGTCACCGTCGAAGGCGATGGCCGTACCGTAATCTTCAAGCAGATTGCCGGCCTGATCGCGCGCCGTATCGTTTTTAATCTTAAAGTAGGAGACCACGTGGCCTGCGGCCAGCGGGTTGGGCTCATCAAGTTTGGCTCGCGCGTGGATGTTTTGTTTGATTGCGATGCCGCCATCCAAGTAAAGCCCGGCGATCGGGTTAAGGGAGGAGCGACGATCCTCGCGCTTCTGCCGGCAGGTCAAACGCCGATCATACGAACGGAGACGCGGCAAGCCGCGTCTCTACAGGATATGAAAGCAGGAACATGGAAGAGCTAGCGCCGCGTCGTCAGTCGGACCGTCCGCGCGGAAAATTGCGCAAGGGCATGTACATCCTGCCCTCGCTGTTCACGACCGCGAATATCGCAGCCGGGTTCTACGCGATTCTGCAGACGGTGAATGGCGCCCCGGGAGAAGCCTGGCACCTGGACTTCGCCGCCAAGGCCATCGGCTTTGCCGTACTGTTCGACGGCCTGGACGGCCGCATCGCCCGCCTTACCCACACGGCCAGCGATTTCGGCAGGGAACTGGATTCGCTGGCCGACGTGATCGCCTTCGGCGTTGCCCCGGCACTGCTCGCCTGGATGTGGGGATTCCATCTATTGCCGCTGGTCATCGCACCCGATTTGCGCCAGAAAATTACAGAACTGGGCTCGGTAGCCTGCTTCGCTTTCCTCATGGCGGGCGCCAGCCGACTGGCGCGCTTCAACATCGCCAAGAATCCGGTGCCTTCGAATCCGGGACGTCCGGGAAAGAGATATTTCGTGGGCATGCCGATTCCGGCCGGAGCGGGAGTCATTGCGGCGATCGTCCACTACTCCGGCGGGTCGCCGGTGAATTCCTGGTGGACGGCAATGAGCTGGCTGCTGATGGTCGTGGTGGTCGGTTATCTGATGGTCAGCACTTGGCGTTTCTACAGCTTCAAGGATATTGACTTTGGTTCGCGGCGTCCCTTCCGCCTGATCGTAATCTTTGGCGTGGTAGGCGCGTCGATCTGGTTCTTTTCCCGGCCCGCGCTTTTCGCCATCGCGATTTTATACATGGCTTCCGGCGTCCTGTGGCGGCTGCAGTGGATCTTCCGCCGCAAGACTCCGCCGGCGCCTCCGCCGTACCGCGAGGCATCGCCGACTCCATGACTCCCCTTTCCAAGTCCGCCAGTTCGCAGGCCGATTCCCGCGGCGCGAAGCCTTATCGCGTGGCGATCGTGGGCGCGGCTTCACTCAAGGGAAAAGAGATCGCCGAAGTCTTGCACGAACGGAATTTCCCCGCTGCCGATATACGGTTGCTGGATGACGACGAGTCTCTCGGAAAGTTGGAAGCGGCCGGCGACGAGTTGAGTTTTATTCAGAGCATCCGCTCGGAACAGTTCGAGCGCGTGGACTTCGCTTTCTTCGCTTCCGACCCGCGCTCGACGCGCAATAACTGGAAGGCGGCGCGCGACCTGGGAGATACCATCGTGGATCTCTCGTTCGCCCTCGAAGATGAGGCGGGAGCCTCGATCCGCTCGCCCTGGATCGAACGCCAGACCGGCCAACCCCCCGCGCCGGAGTTGCAACCGGGCCCGGTGGTAGTGGCGCATCCAGCCGCTTCGGTCCTCGCGCTGCTCGCCTTGCGTGGCGAGAAGTTTGCCAAAATCGAACGCATGGTCGCCACCGTGTTTGAACCGGCGTCGGAGAACGGCCAGAAGGGGATGGACGAACTGCACGAGCAGACGGTGAATCTGCTTTCCTTCCAGGAGCTGCCGAAAAATGTGTTCGACATCCAGGTGGCCTTCAATCTGGCGGCGCGCTACGGGCAGAGATCCGATCTGTCGCTGGAAGCGGTATCGAAAAGGATCCGGAGGCACTACCGGCAGATCGCCCAAGGGGCGGCCCAGCCTGCGCTGCAGGTGCTGCATGCCCCAGTTTTCCACGGGCACGCCTTCTCGGTATACCTGGAGATGGAGAAGCCAGTTATGATTGCGGAGTTTTCCGCGGCGCTGGCAGGAGAGCACGTGGTGGTGAGCGGCAGCCCCGAAGATAACCCGACCAGCGTGAGCGCTGCCGGTCAGGGAGACATCCTGGTCGAAATCGCCATCGACACCAATCGGAAGAACGGGGTGTGGCTCTGGGCAACGACCGACAATCTGCGCATGGCCGCTTTGACTGCGGTCGAATGCGCCGAGAGCATGACCGCATCCCGCCCCCGGGGTCAGATTCAATGAGGTCGGATTCAATGACGGCGACACCATGGGCGGCGGCGGTGGCGCTGGGAGTGGGATTGGCCTTGATCTCAGCCGGCTGCGGTTATCACACGGCTGGAAATAAGGTCGACCTGCCACAGAACATCCGCACCATCGCGATTCCGGGTTTCGTGAGCCAGAGCCAGACGTTTCGCATTGAGCAACTGCTGACCGACGCCGTGGTGCGCGAATTCAACGCCCGCACCCAGTATCGTGTGATCCATGAAGCCAAAGGCGACGCGGATGCGGTGCTGAAGGCGACGGTTGTATCGGCATCGGCGACTCCGCTGGCTTACGACTCCCAGACCGGGCGCGCGGCCAGCGCTTTAGTCACCGTGAGCATACAGGTGACGCTTACCGATCGTCACGGCAAGGTGCTGTTCGACAATCCTTCCTACCTTTTTCACGATCAGTACGAAATATCGCGCGATCTCCACAGCTTTTTTGAAGAAGATTCTCCTGCCGTCGACCGCTTGTCGCGGGATTTCGCGCGGACGCTGGTGGCCAACATTCTGGAGGCCTACTGATGTTGGAGGACAGGATGTTAGAGGACCTGATGTTGGAGGATACCGATTGACGATGCGCGCGTTCAGTCAGGCCGACCGCTTTCTCTCCGAGGTCGAGTCGCGCAAGCTGAAGCCAGCTTACGTGTTGGTGGGCGATGAAGCGTTTTTTCGCAAGCGCTGCCGCGATGCCATTCTTGAGCACCTAGTCGCGCCCGACTCGCGCGACTTCGGCTTGTTTGAGTTCGACCTCGCCGAAACTTCGCTGAATGAAGTTCTGGATCGCGCCCGCACCCCCTCGCTGATGGCGCCCTTTCAGGTGTTCTTCGTGCGCGGAGTGAAGACCTTGTTTGGCCGCGGCTCGAGCTCCAATGCTGAAAAAATCGGAGCCATCGAAGCCTATTGCAAGAACCCGAATCCCGATGCGCTCCTCGTTTTTGTCGCCGATCACATCAGCATTCCCGCCGACGCCCGCCGCATGGAGATGACGGACAAGGACCGCTACCAGAAGATCCGCGAAGAACTGGGCCCGTTCTGCGGCATTGTGGAACTGTCGCGCGTGCAGGAGGGGCAGGCCGTCCGCTGGATTGGCGAGTACTGTGCCACGCGCGAAGTCAAGATCGACGCCGACGGCGCCCGCGAGCTAGTGGATGCGCTGGGCGGCGACATGATGATGGTGTCGAACGAACTGGAGAAGCTGATTCTCTACGCCGGCGAAAAGAAGAAAATCACGCTCGGCGATGTCGAGACCATGGTGCTCGCCGCGAAACAGCGCTCGCTGTATGAGTTGACCGATGCGATTTCTTCCAAGGACCGAGTTCGCGCATTGCAAATCCTCGATGCGCTGCTTTCAACCGGCGACGGCGAAGACGCGGCCATCGGTCATCTCTACATGCTGGCCAAGACTTTTCGCCAGATGCTGGTCATCCTGGAACGCAATGTGCGCGACCAGCGCATGCTTTGGGCGGCATTATGGCAGGGTTTTCGCGTGCCGCCGTTTGCCGCCGACGACATCATCCGGCAGGCGCGGCGCTACAAATCGAAGCGGGAACTGACGCGCGCGATTCGCCTGGTCGCGAAAGCCGATTTGGCGCTGCGCTCGAATCCTCCGGGCAAGCGGCTGGTCCTGGAAAAACTGATCTTGGATCTTGCCAGCGAGCCCAAGCTTGAAGCTGCGGGTGGATGGGCGCAAGAAGAACTGCCGGTGTAGAGACGCGGGCTGGCTAGGGCTTAGGCCACCGAAAGCCTGAAGAGTGTGCGCGAGAAATCGGTCGTCCCTCCGGGACTTGAATCCTTAGGTCGACCTTACCCAGCGCTGAAGCGCTGGGCTAAGTTAGGTCGCCCCTCCGGGGCTGCGTTCTCCTGGTGCCTTCGGCTCTTCAAACCGTAGGGGCTGCATTCTCCTGGGGCCTTCGGTTCTTAAATCGCACTGGGCAATACGAGACCTCTACCCCTTCGCTTCCGCCACGGCCCGCCGCAATTCCTCCACCTCCGGGGAATTCGGCTTGATCTTCACCACGCGGTCCAGTTGTTGCCGCGCCAATGCGGCCTTGCCACTCTTGGCGTATGCGAGTCCCAGGTGGTAGTTGAAAAGCGCGTTGTCCGGTTCCTTCTTGACCGCTTCCTTGAACAGATCGGTGGCCGAGGTGTAAACGTGCTTGTGGTAGAAAGCCCAGCCCAGCGTGTCGGCGGCGTTCGGATTATCGGGAAGCTGACGCCGCGCTGTCTGCGCCATGGCGAATGCGACGTCCACATTGCCGCCCTGCTGCAGCATCACGTAGGCCAGATTGTTGGAGGCCAGCGGATTCTCCGGCTGTACCTCCAGCACCTTCTGGTACTGCTGTTTGGCGTGCTCCCAATCCTGCCGGCTCTCATAGATGCCGCCCGCCAGCAGGTTGAAAGCGATCTCCTTGGGTTTGTTCTTGGACCCATCCAGATAAGTTTCGAGCGCCTGATCGGTGTTGCCGCGTGCGCTCTGCATCATGCCGAGCTTGACCCATGCCTCGCTGTTCTTCTTATCCAAGTCGCTGGCTTGTTTGAACTCCGCTTCTGCCCCGGCTAAATCTTTTCCTTGCTCCAGAAGTGCACCCACCATGACGTGGAATCCGGCGTTCTTGGGATACTTGTCCGATTGTGCCTTGGCGGCCGCCAGGGCCTTGTCGTGCTGTTTCTGCTCCTGGTACACGTTGAGCACGCCGCCCAAAGCCTCGGTGGAATTCGGATCCTGGTCCAGCGCCAGCTGAAAGGCTTTTTGGGCTTCGGGCAACTGTTTCTGCGCCATCCGCAGGTTGCCCAACTGCACATAGGCCGCGGGATTATTGGGCGCTTTTTCCAGAGACCGCTTAAGATTTTCATCCGCGGTTGCGAACTGCTTGCGATCGATGTCGGCCACCGCCCGCAGCAGGTATCCGTCGGGAGAGGCGGGCTGCAAGGCGATGATCTGGTCCGCTTCCTGCGCCAGCCCCGCGGCATCGTTCCGATGGATGGCCACGACCGCCAACGCCCGGTGCGCTTCCGCCATCTCCGGACGCAGTCGAACCGCATCGCGCCACTCGCCTTCCGCCCGGTTGGTGCTGCCCAGTTGGTCCAGAGCCAGGCCGAGCTGGTAATGCGCCACGGCGTTATCCGGTTCGCTCTTCAACACGGCTTGTAGAGTATTGACGGCGTCGCTCGCCTTGCCGTCGTGAATCTCGATCTCGCCCTTGTAAACCCGGGCGTCGGAATCGTCCGGCTTCGCCTTCACGATCTCGTCATTCAACTTCCGGGCTTCGTCGAACCGGTCTTTCAGAATCAGCAGCTGAATATAATTCTTCTTGACCGTCATGTCCTTGGGATGGTCCCGATACAGCGCGGCATACTCGGTCGTCGCTTTGTCGAGCTGGTTGTTGGCAAAATAGAAATCGCCAAGCATGCGGTAGCCCACGGAATCAGTGGGAAAATCCTGCTTCGATTGGCGCAGGAAATCTTCGGCCTGGCCGAGCTTGTTCTCCGCCATGTATAGGCTGGCCAGAGAAAGCCTGGGACTGGGATCGTCCTTGGCCGAGTCGATCGCTCGCCGGAACCACTGCTCTGCCTCGGGGAATCGCCCGCGCGTCTGGTAAAAGTTCCCCAGCGAGACCAGCGCATTGGTCGACTTGGGATTCAGTTCGGCCGCTTTCTTGAAACTCGCCTCCGCCGCGTCCCACTGTTGCCCGTGCATCTGCAGCATGGCCAGATTCAGATAGGAATCGGAGCGGTTGGGATCCAGTTGCAACGCCTTCTGCATGTCGGCCAGCGCAGCCGTCATGTTATTCATGCCGGCGTAGTAGTTAGCCCGTGCGACGTAGACCTCGGGGTTGTTGGGCTGTTTTTGCGCGAGCAGGTCCAGATGGTCCTTCGCGTCACTGAACTGACGGCTCAGGATCAGCAGGTTGGCCATGTCCAGGTGCGCGGCATATTGGTCGGGCTGCAATTGGACGGTGGTCGTCAGTTCCTGGAAGGCGGTAGGCCACTGCTGCAACTTCATCGCCGTCAGCGCCATCTTGTAGTGGGCGTCGGCGAAACGCGAATCCAGCTGAATGGCGTTCTGGAACTGAATCGCCGCTTCCCGGTATTGGCCTTTGTCGAAGTAGCGCTGGCCACTCTCCATGAGCTTCTGCTTGCGGACGTTGGGATCCCGCGAGCACCCTGTCAGCAACGCCGCCAGCAAGCAAACCGCCACTACCGCACAACGAAATCCTGCGCCTTTAGCCATACCCATATCTCCCACCACCTCGCATCGCGCAAACTTTGTCGTATCAACGCCCTACTGCACCAAGGTACTCTTTGGGCTCAATCCCGAAAAGTTACTACTGATATTATCGCAAACCTCGCCATCGGCCAGCGCCAAATGCGTCCGATACTGGATGCCTGGGACCATGTACAGGTGCTTTCGTAATCTCCCGCAAAAGGGCGGAACATGGCATAGTTTGATCCGCCTATGTCCCACTTCCCCCAATCCAATGTCAATCAGCGTTCTCCCCGTGTACAACTCCATGGATCGGTTGCGGCCGCAGTGATGGCCGACGGCGGCCAGCGGGCGAGCGCAAAACTACAATCCATCTCCGTGACCGGCGGATTGCTGCAGTTGCAGCATGAACTCGCCGCCGGAGATTTCGTCGAAATCGCATTCCACACTCAATCGGGCGCCATCCACGGCATGGCCGAGATGCTCAACCCGGCGCGCAAGTTTCAGAGCGCGTGTTTTCAGCCTTTCCGCTTCATTGCCCTCGGCGACGAAGACCACAGTAGGCTGCGCATGGCCCTCGATGCCGCTTTGGATCGCGGTTTTCTCAGTTCCGCTTCCGAGCAGATTCAGAGGCCGCCAGGATTCTGAGAAGCAGGTCTTAGGTCTTAGGTCTTAGGAAAAACAAAATCAACCGTGTTTTCCTGAGACCTGACACCTGACACCTAAGACCTAAGACCTGAGACCTAAGACCTGCTTTCCCCCGCTTCGCTATACTGAACCCTCCGGAATGACGACCCAGACCATCACTCACTCCGCCGACGAGACAATCGCTTTCGGCCGCAGCCTTGCCGCCGAACTGTCTCCCCCGCTCATCGTGTTGCTGCGCGGCGACCTCGGGGCAGGAAAGACCACCCTCGTCAAGGGCATCGCGGAAGGCTTCGATGCCGCTCTTGCCGAAGACGTGACCAGCCCTACTTTCACCCTCGTTCACGAGTACCGCGGACCCCGCGTCACCCTCTACCACATCGACCTTTACCGTATCGATACCCCGCGCGAGCTGGAAACGCTTGGCCTGGACGACCTGCTCGCGCCCAACTGCATCTTATTGATAGAGTGGGGAGAGAAGTTCCCTCGCTTCGAAAGCGATCACCACGTGGAGATTACCCTGGGGCAAGTCGGCGAAGAGCAGGCGGGGGAAACGGAGCGCAGAATCCAAGTGACCACCCGTTGAATCCCGTGGGCTGCCGACATTGGCCGGGCCGCATCTCAGTCAGCTGAAGATGCAGCCAAAATCAATTTGAAACGCACCCAATTCGCACGGCCTGCTGATTTGGGGAACGTTGCCCGCAACTCACACGATAGAATGAAGTTCTATCCCTTGCCGGTATTGGAGCTTTGGTTTTGAGAATTCTACGAATTTGGCTGCTGACCCTGGCGGCGATTGCTATCGCTGCGCCGTTGGCGGCACAGGAGGTCAACGCACCCAAGCCGGACACAGGACATATTACCGGCACTGTAACCGATGTGAACGACGACCCCGTTCCCAGCGCCACCGTCGTTCTCGAAGGCCCCGCCCCCGCAGACCCCCGCACGGTCGTGTCGAACGACAACGGATTTTTTGAGTTCAACGATCTCACGCCGGGAATCCCCTATCACGTCACCGTCAGCGCCCCGGGATTTGGCAACTGGACCTCACCCGACGTCATCCTCAAGCCAGACGAGACCCTGATCCTGACGGGCAGCAAACTTCAGATCGCACAGGCGCTGACCACCATATCTGTGGCTTATACCGCCGAGGAGGTCGCCACCGAGCAGGTCAAGGTCGAGGAGCAGCAGCGTGTTCTCGGCATCATCCCCAATTTCTACGTCGTCTATGACCACAACGCCGAACCGCTCACGGCGAAGCTGAAATTCAAGCTCGCCCTCAGAACCTCTGCCGATCCGGCTACCCTCGTCGGGGTGGGTGTGCTTGCCGCTATCCACCAGGCAGCGGACATTCCCAACTACGGCCAGGGTTGGGGAGCCTACGGTAAGCGCTATGGCGCTAGCGCTGCCGACGGCATAAGCGCCATCATGCTCGGCGGTGCCATCCTGCCATCCCTTTTGCACCAGGACCCGCGCTACTTCTACCAGGGCACAGGCACCAATAAGTCTCGCACTCTCCACGCACTCTCTAGCCCATTCGTCTGCCGGGGAGACAACGGACGGCTTCAGCCGAACTACTCGACCATCGGTGGCGATCTGGCCTCGGCGGCCCTCTCGAATGCCTACTACCCGGCATCGGATCGCGGTGCGCGACAGACGTTCGAGACGGTCATTATCAACACCGCCGAGCGCATGTTCACCGCCCTGGCACAGGAGTTCATCGTGGGCAGGTTCACGTCCAAAGGCAAACCCAAGAACTAGTCGCGGACCTTGCCGGCTGGCGAAAGACTCTGGTTTTGCAGGCCCGGAGGGGCGTCCTAACTTAGCCCAGCGTTTCAGCGCTGGGAAAAGTGGAAGAAATGACTCAAGTCCCGGAGGGACGACCGAGTTCTCACGCAAACACCGTAGGGGCTGGGCGTCGGGATCCCGACCTTTTCCGCAGCCTACTCTAGTGCCGCCAGATTTTCTGAGTGTGGTGGGCGGCGTCGCCCGTAGACGGAGCGGGTGCAGTCTCCACATTGGTGTTGGGCGCAGGAACATTGGGTGCAGGAACAGTGACCGGAGCCACCGGCGCGGCTGCGGTCAGTTCTGGTTTGGTCCCTACTTCGTCGCCACGGAAGTAGCGGTCTTTATTCTTGGCGGCGCGCATTTCCGGCATCGCGGTGTAGGGCTTCGAGTAATCGTTGTTCGCGTTCCAGAATAGAAAGCCAATCCCGCCTTTTTGTTTCGCTACTTCGGTTTGAACTTCAACATACTGGGGCGAGTACGTCTTAGTCCGCCAGGCGAAGGCTTGCAGCCAGGGGCGAATCACCACTCCGCTGTCTTTCGTGATCAGCTTGAAGCGGTCCATGGACTCGCCGATGAAATGCTCGGGCGCGTCGCCGGGGCGCGCGATGCCGTCCATGCCAAAGAAGTGCGAAGGATAGATCATGGGCGAGAGCACGTCNNCGCTGCCACGCCATGACTCCGAAGACATCGACCGAGAACAGCGCCCCGGTAGGATGAATCTGGGCATAGGCGCGCTTCAGGAAATCGGCGATCACGTCGGAGCGCTGGAGGTCTTTTGTTTTCGGGCGGTCGTTCGTTGGATGTTCCGTTGGATGTTCGGCTGGATGTTCGGAATGACCGGCCTGGAAAGCGAACGCCGCATCTTTCTGGTCGCCTTCGGCAGGAAAACGCACGTAGTCGAACTGTACTTCATCCACTCCCGACTGGGCCACGAACTTCGCCAGCGCAATGTCATAATCCTGCACCGTGGGGTTCGAGGGATCAGTCCAGACGAGTTTCCCGTTTTCGCGCCAGGGCTGGCCCGAGCGATGCGACTTCACCGCCAGTTCCGGATGGCTCGTAACCAGATGCTCATCGCGGAAGATGGCGATGCGAGCGAT